>JAHFUG010000405.1 GCA_023265195.1 Blastocatellia bacterium
ACAACCGGAGACACAAGGGTGGAGGGTAATAACAGCGGCGCAACGGGCCGGCAAGAGAAAGGCAGCGCGGAGATCTCGAGCAGAAGTCTCAACTCGATGACCGTGCGAGTGGACTCGCCGCGTGATGGATGGCTGGTGGTTGCCGAGTCCTGGGATAAGGGCTGGACTGCAAGACTAGACGGTAGACCGACGCCGGTGCTGCCGGGAAACTATGCATTCCGAGCCATGCCCATCCCGGCCGGCCGGCATGTGATCGAACTGGTTTATAGGCCGGTCGGCTTCTTGTTAGGGACGACAATCACGGGGATGACGATCGGGTTGTTGTTGATTGTGGCCGTGGTATGGCAGCTTAACCCGTTCAAGCGCCGTAAGGAGAAAGCTCTGGCGGCGCGATCTCACACTAATCAGGAGCCTGAATGATTCGGAGAATTCTAGTTCGGTCTGATATTGGGTAGGTGGTGAGTCTCCCTCGGCAAGCGAATAAGTAAGAGTCGTTGGACAGACTGCCGAACTAGGAATGGCGATAATGAGGGAATCCATACGTTATGACTCAACAAGAGCAGCCGTTTAGCCAAGAGGAAGGAATCTTCGTAGCGCGCCATCGCCCCCAACATCGACATGATGAGTATGACGAGACAGGATTCGAAGTGCTTGTCCAAATGCAACGTGAGCATTTCTGGTATCGCGGCCGCCACAAACTTCTCCTGAACGTTGTCAAGAAGGAGGTCTTCCGACGCTTTGGGAACGCATGCGGTCTGCGTGCGATCGACATGGGAGGAGGATGTGGGGGGTGGGTCGAGTATCTCCATGCTCATAGCGGCGGCAATTTCCAGCAACTCGCCCTGGGCGATAGCTCTATGCGAGCCTTAACTCTGGCCGAACCTGTCGTTGGTTCCTTTGCTACGCGATACCAGATCGATCTCCTTGACCTCGGCTGGTCCGAAGAATGGGACGTTGTCTTCCTTCTCGATGTTCTCGAACACATTCGAGATCACGGAGAAGCTCTTCGGCAGGTATGCAAGAGTATACGGATGGGAGGGCTGCTGTTCGTGACGACACCGGCGTTAAAGTGCTTCTGGACATATAACGACGATCTGGCGCACCACCAAAGACGATACTGTCGGCAAGACTTTCGCGCTTTGGGCGAACAGGCTAATCTCGAACTCCTCCGTACCGACTATTTCATGTTCTTTCTGAGCCCAGCACTATTGTTGAGTCGTATGTTGTTTCGACGCCCAATGTTGGCGACGCCGGAACAACTTCAAGCCCATTTGGCGCGAACTCACCGAATCCCAGCACGACCAATAAACGAACTTCTTGCGAAGGTCTTTTCGATTGAGGCATCCCTGGTGAATTCCGTCGATTTCCCGTGGGGCGCCTCAATTCTCGCCGTGTTTAGGCG
This sequence comes from Blastocatellia bacterium, assembly GCA_023265195.1. Lineage (GTDB taxonomy): Bacteria > Acidobacteriota > Blastocatellia > UBA7656 > UBA7656 > QHVH01. The sequence goes on from JAHFUG010000405.1 coordinate 1,403, forward strand.
ATGAACGACGGTCCGTTGAGGGCACATTCACATGAACCAGCCAGAAGAAGATTCATTGTCCGTCGTGATTCCAGTGTTTAATAGCGCCGAAATCCTGCCGGTGCTTATAGACCGCCTGCTGCCAGTGTTGAGGTCGAACTCCGCGTCATATGAGGTCATCCTCGTAAACGATGGCAGTCTCGACGGGAGTTGGGATGCGATATGCAAATTGGGGCGCGAGCATGAGTCGGTGCACGGAATTAACTTGATGCGCAACTACGGCCAGCACAATGCGCTCGTCTGTGGATTCGGGGAGGCGCGCTGCGGAATCATCGTGACAATCGATGATGACTTGCAGCATCCACCGGAGGAGATACCCAAGCTGCTCTCAAAACTGGCGGAGGGATATGACGTCGTTTACGGCACGCCCGAAGAGCAGCAGCACGGTTTCCTCCGCAATGTTGCGTCTCATATCACGAAGCTTGCCTTGCAGAACGCCATGGGCGCCGACATCGCCCGAAACGTTAGCGCCTTCCGTGCGTTTCGCTTCCAGGTCTTCGGGGCCTTCGCCAACTGCCGCGGTTCTTTTGTGTCGGTCGACGTATTGCTCACTTGGGCCACGACGCGCTTTGGGGCGATGCCGGTATGTCACAACCCGCGGTACGCGGGAAAGTCGAACTACACAATCGGCAAATTGGTCGTTCACGCTTTTAACATGATGACGGGGTTCACGACTCTTCCCCTGCAGATGGCAAGCATAATCGGTTTCGGGTTTACCCTCTTTGGACTAGCGGTGTTTATCTATGTCATCGGGCGATATCTCGTGCAAGGCGCCATTGTCCCCGGCTTTCCATTTCTGGCGTCTATGATCGCCGTTTTCTCCGGAGCCCAATTGTTTGCACTGGGGATTATTGGAGAGTACTTGGGGCGCATGCATTTCCGGACAATGGATCGGCCGATTTATGTCGTGCGCTCGACGACGAGGGGGAACTGCATGAAATGACGGACGAGGCTTGCACTTTTCTCGCTTGGGATTCCGACTTTTTCGACAGCAGGATCGGGCGCCTGAATGCTGATCGTCTCACGGACGAAAGTCTGAGGATTGTCCTTGACTGGTGCGCAACGCGCGCCATCCAGTGCTTGTATTTTCTCGCGGACCCCAACCAACCCACCAGCATAGGGCTAGCGGAGAGGAATGGATTTCACCTCGTGGATGTGCGCGTAACTCTAGAGAGGCGTATCGCGGCCAGAGAACCCCCAAGAACAGAGGGGGAAATACTGGTTCGCCCAAGCAACGACGCGGACATTCCTGTCTTATGTGCTATCGCGGCCGTCTGCCATCGCGACTCACGTTTTTACTTCGACCATAATTTTCCGCGGTCCCGCTGCGATGCGTTGTACGAAACCTGGATTCGCAAGAGCTGTGAGGGTTACGCGGACATTGTGCTGGTCGCCGAGTTTGAGGGTCGCGCTGCTGGATACTGCGCCTGCCGCCTAGTCGGACCTGGCGCCGGGCAGATCGGATTGCTCGGGGTGGATCCCGACATGCTGGGCAGAGGGTTGGGGCAAAGTTTGATCGAGGCGTCGCTGATATGGTTCACCCAGAAAGGTGCAACGCTAGTATCGGTTGTTACTCAGGGAAGGAACTGTAAAGCTCAGCGCGCGTACCAACGCTCTGGTTTCCTGACTCAGTCGGTGGAACTCTGGTATCACAAGTGGTTTGACAACAAGAGAAGTCTCAACCTATTCTGAGCAAAGAGCGAATCGCGTAAGGTTGAGTTATACCAATGACGAGTCCATCAACCAGGCCCTGGCTAGGTTCGCTGAGCAATCTGGACCTTGCGTTAATCGCTCTCGCGTTCGCGTTAGCCGCAACTGGTTTCTTACTCGGTGAAAAAATTCAGGTCGGCGATGGCCTAGGCTGGGATGGCTCTCTATATGGTGAGTGGGCCAAGGACTTCTATTCGTCCGTCATAGTTGGGCGAGTAGATGACTATTACATCCATAGGACCCTTCCCTCGGCTGTAGTCCACTATTCACTTAGATTGATATCAGCCGATCTAACGAACGAGAATGTGATTCGCGGGTTTGGACTTCTGAACGTCATATGTATCACGGCCAGTGCGATTTTCTGGTCACTGATTGCTAACGAGTTGAATATACACTCAAGAGGGAAGATACTCGGTTTTGTTAGCCTGTTCATTAATTATTCGCTTCTGAAATTCCCTTCCTATTATCCGGTCTTGACGGACGTTCCCTCTTTCGCGATAGGCATGGCGATGCTCTATTCTTATTTGACGACAAAGAGGGTCAGTCTCATTGCGCTCATTGTCGCTGGATCGCTGGTGTGGCCTACCCTGGCTTACGAAGGAGCGATCTTACTTCTTTTTCCACGCGGCCCCGATGACGTCCCTGTTTTGGCCGCACCTCGGAAACTAAATGGAGTAGTTGCATTTTCCGTAGCATTCACAGCGGCGGCGTACATGATCTGGTTAATCTCCTTTAATAGCCCTGGCTTTGGGTTTGGAGAGAGCACCATTTTACTTCGCCCGCTAGGAATTGTGCTTTGTTTTCTTTACCTGTTTTTTGGGCTACGTGTACTCCTAGACTACGAGAGGCTATTTAACATAGCAGCCTTGCTAAGACGCGCAATGAGTCCAGCATTCTATGTCTCACTACTATTTGTTGTTGCACTTAACAGGTTGGCTTACTCTCTCTCGAGCAAGAACTCTGAAGTGGTGACGCTGGGGTCGTTCATTACCGATATGGCATTTGCCGGCAGTTCTATGCCCTTAGTTTTGGTGGCGCACGTAGTATTCTTTGGGCCTGTTATCATAATTGCCCTGTTTTGTTTCAAACCAGTCTGTCGGCTCTTACAAGAATACGGCATAGGGCTGGTGCTTGCTGTGACAGTGGGATTTATTCTCAGTCTGAATTCAGAATCACGCAGAATTGGAAATTTTCTTCCCCTCATCATCCCGTTCCTCGTCAAAGTTGTGGAGAGCCTGAACTGGCGGCTCTGGCATTATTGGGTGTTCGGATCTATATCTATTATTTTTTCCAAAATCTGGCTGAAGATTGGCGGAGCCCCCGACTCTCAGGACATGATGAGCTATACCAGCCAATTGTATTACATGAATTTCGGGCCATTTATGAGTGTTGAAATGTACGCCATTCAAGGAATCGCCGTCGTGATCGTGGCTGGCCTCCTATGCCGTTTCTGCTGGTCGCCGCCCCGAAATCTAACTTTTCGTAGCTCAGCCGGCTAATGAGGGTGGCGAGCGAGTTGATCGGGTTGACTTGTAATTCAACATCACTCCAGATCGGTTTGAAGAAATCTAACCCGTCCTAAGGGCAGAACGAAGTGCGCAAGTGAGGAATACCAATGACGAATTTGGTCTTAGTGCAAGATCTTCCACGCTCGCCACGCCTTTCAGAGCTTAGTAAACTTCCTATTCGACTGAAGACGGAGGGCCATGCTTCTATCAGTCCATCTCGCGCCGGACAACTCCATCGTTAACCGACCGATGACTAAGGCGCATAGAAACACAGGAGAACGTAACACGTGAAAAACCCGGGACTATATTATCCCGAATTAGATGGCCTTCGCTTTCTAGCTTTTCTGCTAGTCCTCATCCACCATTCGCCGTTTGCGGAACAAATTCGAGCCTGGGAGATAATGCACGAATATGGGTGGGTAGGCGTTGACCTGTTTCTATGCCTCTCCGCCTTCATGTTCGCAAGGCTTTTGTTTGCGGAACGCCAGCTAAAGGGAAACATCAACATCGTTCATTTCTATGTTCGCAGAGCACTCAGAATATGGCCGTTATACTTCGCTTTCCTAGGTCTGTCGCTCCTGTATTCTATACATAAAAATGGGTGGAGCATTGGGATGTTGTATCGTTCGATCGGCATGTTAACGTTTACCGACAACCTCTTGTCTATGTCTCTGGGCTATAACCTCTTGATCGAGTACTCTGGTCATCTATGGACGATTTCTTATGAAGAGCAGTTCTATTTTGCCATTCCTTGGGCTTTAAGATATCTCTATGGCTTAAGGAAAACAACCACTCTTGCTGTATTGAGCGCGGCGATGTTGCTCGGTATGATCGTCAGAGCGGTCTTTATTTATTATGAAATAGAACACCCAGCCATCTGGGTCTTTCCCTTCTCTCATTTCGAGTCCATTTTCGGCGGCCTCGTTATTGGATTAGGTCTCGTGGATCAGTATCTAAAGAGAATCCCAGGCTGGGCACTGTTCCTTGGCGGGCTCATTGCGCTGTATCTGATCACGATGCTGCCAAATGTCAACTTAATACAATGGGGACTCATGCTTACATATCCCTTGGTTGGCATTGGCACGTCGTTGATCATATTCGCGATCATGCAGGAAGGACTTGGGCCGATACCCGTTGTGCTTAGAAATAAGCGACTTCGCTACCTCGGAAAAATTTCATACGGTCTGTATGTCTATCATTTCGCCACTGAGCCGGCCGCCGTTGTGATCACCAACATTTTCTTTTCGCGAGGCCGTTCGGTCGTGTATCCATGTGTACTATTAATAATAACTCGATTAATCCTGACAATCCTAATTTCCGCGCTGTCTTATCAATTGTTAGAAAAGCCGTTCCTGAGATTGAAGAACCACTTTACTCTCGTTGCTTCGCGCCCAATCTAAGCGTTCATTTCAGAAACGCGGGGCCGACGTTCGTGGAATTGGCATGCGTCCTGGGAGCGCGCACTTCCAGCATGCTTCGCTCAAAGAAGAACCGGCATGCCGGGATGCGCGCCCCCCGATAGAAATCCGCTGAGCCAAGCGGTTGTTGCGAGAAACTCAGGTCGCCGGAGGGTGATTGACAACTTTACTACGTATTACGATTTACGCTTGCAAATCAATGTCTGATTCAATTATCCTTCACCCGCGATATTAGCTTTGGCGGCTTTCAGGTTTAGTCGGAGTTGCTCCAGGGGGCAGAAGGGGAGCGGCGGGTCTAGAGAAAACCGGACTATGTTAGATGACCAGGAACCGGACGCCCGACTAGAGTTGCTCTAACCCGGTTAAGATAGAGTTTACAGCGTACTGATCTTCGAGGCCGGCCAGATAGGTCGGCGGTATGAAGTTTCCTTCGATACCCGACGATGACTACGTTATTCGTAATACATCCAAACGTTCATCTTGGAGACGATTGTGAGATCGAAGACTTCGTCATCATCGGCGTGCAGCCAAGAGGATCGAGGGACCTCGAGACACGAATCGGGTCCGGCGCGTTGATCAGATCACACACCGTGATCTACGCCGGCAACCATATCGGCGCCCGCTTTCAGACCGGTCACTCCGTCCTGATCCGTGAACTGAATCAGATCGGTGATGACGTCAGCGTCGGCAGTCATTCCGTCATCGAGCATCAGGTCAAGATAGGCGACCGAGTGCGAATACACTCGAACGTCT
>JAHFUG010000406.1 GCA_023265195.1 Blastocatellia bacterium
ATTGCCTCGGCCGCGGCCTGCAACTAACCCGTGAAAAGCCGCCTGTAGTGCTACAAGCAAAATCTCAATCCCTATTATCAATGATTTACGGCCCTCAGGGGTAAACATGGGCTAGCAACCGCCCGAGATGCGGGCCGTACCTTTCTCTGCCAAGTCTTCCCTTTGATTCCGGTCATCGCACCGCAGGTATCGCGCGGTTTGAGGACAAAGCCCGTGACACAATCCGCAAGGTCTGAAGACGGAACTTAACGCTTTTAAGATGGAATGTAAAGCAGCGACAGAGAGGGATAGAAATCCAGCTCCTCCTGGCAGCGTTTTGTGCAATTCGGAATTCCTCGGATAGGTCGCGCACGGTGTAACGTGAGTACCTCATTCTTGGAGAGGCCCTGGGCGCGTTCGACCTCGCCGCACAGCACGATGTCACGCCGGTCCTGATCATCGACGAAGGCGACAAGCTCGCCGAGCACATCGAAGACATGCTGCTCCAGCTTCTCGGACGCGGTTGGGCTCGCGTTCCGCGATACGGGGACATCGGCATTCGAGACGGCAGCCACTGGCCGGTGGTCATTCTTCTTTCGAACGACATTCGGCATGACCTGTCGCCGCCGCTTCGTTCCCGCTGCGTCTACAGTTGCCTGGAACCGCCCACGCCTCGCGAAGAGGTGCGAATCCTGCGCGCTCGGGTGCCTCTTGCTTCGCCACAGCTTTTGGCCGATGTCGTTAAGATCATCAACTGCATTCGCGGCATCGGCGGAGTCACCGACAAGCCGGGGCTCAGGGAGAGCATTGACCTATTGACCGCGCTCGTCAGGTACGAGCCAGGAACCTGGTCAGCCGTGCTGATCGACGAACACCTCTGCTTTCTCGGCAAGAGAAACAAAGACCGCGCCAACCTTCAAAAAGGGGTTGCCCGCCTCTTACAGGCCATTCGACTACCCCATCCGGACATCGACCGTTGGGTCGAGTCAGTCTGTACCGAAAGCAATTCAACACTCGAGGAAACCAATGACCAGAAGTAACAGTCCCGACTCTATGTCTACACCAAAAGGCGCACCCTGCTACTGCTCGCGGCCGTGGCTTTGATTTTCGGCATTCTCGCCATCCGACATTGCGCCGGCCTGACCGCTCAGTACGTCGATCCAATGATCACCGTCAACCAGGAACCCTTCGATGAAAGAGCCGAAGCCAAGGTGATGCCGCGACTGTCGCCGCCTGATTTGCCCGACACTGGCGAGGTATATCGCACCGCGGATCGACTCCGGGAGGCGTTAGCCGTAGCGCTCGGCGCCGTTCTCTACGCCTCGAACGAATTAGCCAATCGCCGACACCCAAGGGACGCCGATGCCGTCATCGCCGGGATGAAGTCATTCGGTCTGTTACCGCCCGGTGTCACGATCGGAGGCACCGCAATGCTCCTCTCGCCTCTGGCAAAACTCTCGCTCCGTTTCAGACCTGACCCATTGTCAATAGAAGTTGTCGCCGCGCCTCAACATCGCGAGGACGGTCCATCTCCTCATTGTTCGGATTCCCAGCACAGCCGCAAATGCCGACAGCGGCTCCGTGTTCATCGCCGACCGGCTCGGAGACATAACACCTCCCGTGCCCTTTGCTTCTCTTGCAGACTGCGTTCGCGCCGGCTGAATCGACCAACCTCTCACTCAGGCCGAGATCCCTGGGTCAGAACAGCAGCAGTTGCGAGCGTGGTTTGACGCCAAGAGTCATCGGTAATTTCCAAACTTCGGAAGAGGTTCTTTTATGTCCTTGATCAACTACATCCAGAAGTATGACGCCGAGCCGTCTCAACGCGAGAAGGCGCTCATTCCCAGACCCGCCGTTGACTACATAATCAAGGCTCTCAGAACCTACCACCACCAGGTCGGCAAGTTCCCGGAGAACTTCGTCGAACTGGAAACGCGAGTCTGGCGTCACCCTCATCCTCCCAAATTTGCCGACGAAGGGCGCGGCATCTCCATGCATAACTACTACTACATCTACGCCCTGGCCGAGCCCGGCGTCTGCGCGCTGTGGGCAATCCCGGTCAACAAGCGAGAAGAAGGCTCTACGTTCTTTCTGACCATCGCGCCCGAGTGGGTTCGCCGATGGAAGGGAGCACCCCTGAGCTTTGATGAGATCAAGCGACTTCCTTATGTTTCCACTGCCGCACAGCTTGCCGTGCTGGGACTCACTGAGCTATCGGCAATACAGGCCCAACCGCCACCGAACTACCGAAAACCCTCAGGCCCAAGCAACTGATGATGCGAGTTCAGATAGAACTATGGGACGTGTGACGGCTGTTACTTCTTGACATCTGCTTCCGTGTCGCGTTTACTTGACCCGAGCCGCTGATTAGTGCGACGGGATTAAGCTCTCCACTTAGCGATTCTGAGCAGTGCCGAGACGTTGGTTTCCTGCGAGCTAAAACGCCGCCGAGACTCCTGACAGGAGAATTGGGTCTATATGGCAAGCAAACCGTCGTGGCCCGGCACCCGTTCGAATCGGCCCAGGACATAAGACAAGTCGGGGGTTCCGAATGACACCACTCCAATCTAGCTGTAGGTCTCAAGACGAGAGGCGAGACGCCTTCGGTATGATTCGTCCCGATCCTCCGATGGTCGGGATCCAACAAATCGGACTAGAAGGTGCCGTCGATGAAGACGAGATTCAATGGCGCACTGCGCAGATGATCGCGCGAGCATTGAATACCCGCCGTGTCATCGGTTTTGTTGGATCAGGGCTTTCAATGGCGTACAACCTTCCCAGTTGGGAGTCGTTCGCGAGAAAGGTCGTTAAGATAGCTCTTAAGAAGTTGGAGGAGAGACCCGATGCGAGCCATGTGTACGCCCTGCTCGCTGACTATGTCAAGCCTGTTAAGAGGACCAGGCAGGCACAAGACGTACCCGCGCTCTCAGAGACCGACCGCACGCTAACGGTACTTGGTGCCTGCGATGATGCAATACTTGAGAAGTTCGGCCGCAAAAGGCACGCGGCGTTTCGCAAAGAGGTGGCCGCTATCATACACAAGGGCGAGCGATCGCTATCGCCAGAATTGGCCGATCCCTTGCTGGAGATCATTGAGAAGCTGGAGATCAGGAGATTCCTAACTACGAACTACGACGCATTGATTGAAGGGGCGTTTCGGCGCTTCGCTAATCTTCCGGCTGAAGCATTAGAGCACAACGTGGATGGGCGACCGGAGCACACACCTAATGCCGAAAGCTCGACAACTCGCGTGCGGCCTTTGCCACAGAACTTCGCGTTTGGAGTTCACGGACACGGACCGGACGCGTTGCTTCAATTCGCGGTAGGGTCTCCCGGCCATGAGTTGGGTGTCTTTCATCTGCACGGTGTAGCAAGCAATGCGGATTCAATGATTGTGACGGAGGGCGACTACCAACGTCTTTACCTTCAGGATGACGCGTGGCACCGTGCCTATCGTGACGCCCTCAGCCTTGCCTTCTCGGCAAATCCTGTCCTTTTCTTGGGTGTGGGCCTGACCGAGGCGGATCTCCTGAGACCTCTTCGTCAATTTGTGTCAGAGCGGGAAGGGCCCAGGCCCGAGCGGCCCCTGTTTGCGTTGTATGAAAAACCACCTAGCGAGACTCGGGCGGCGGAGTGGCGGCGATACCTATATGCTCGCTTTGGTCTCAAGGTGCTCTACTATGAGAGCAACGGCGGCAGCAAAGATCAAATGACAGCGGCGTTTTGTCGGGCTGTGAATGATCTGGCTTTACGTTGGCTGAGTTGGTGGCGTTACTGGCAACAGAAGCCGGCTATTCGGAAAGCCAGCTTCAGGACACCATATCCTAAAGTTATGGTTCGTCACGAGACAGATACGGACCGCCTCCTGGAGACTACGGATGATGACCGCAGCATCGCCGGGAAGATCGAGGAGCATGTTGTCGTTATGGCTTTAGGTCAACCAGGAAGTGGCAAAGGAAGCCTCGGTCTCAGGCTTGTTAAGGATCCGAAGCTCTTTGGGCTTGAGGAGAAACTAACGGGCCAACGGTTCTTTGCAACCGCACATTTCACAAATGACTTCTTATCAATGATTCAAGCCGCGGCGGATTACTTTGATGGGAAGAGCGGAGGCGAGTCTCTGCAGCGATTAAAGCATGCCCTCACAGAAGGGCCACACCTCTTCGTTCTCGGGGGAGTCGAACGTCTGCTTATCCCATATAACGTAGCTGAAAAGGTCGAAACGGTGTCAGTCTTTCCGCTTGCAGTCGGCCACTCAAAGTATCCGCTTCCCCGTGGACGACCGGTCAGCGTCGAGGCAGAGCAATTCCTTCAGACAATGAAGGAATTGGCTGATAAGGATGCGCCAGGCCGAGTGTTGCTTACGAGTTCAGTGTGGCCCGCGATGTTCGATGGCACCAAGATCGGACGCGCCTTTCTTAGCGGGGTATCGTTGGAGTCGATCCTGGGCAAAGACAAGTCAGACGCAGACAGTACACCATTTCGGAGCATTTCGAGGGAGTTGGTTAAGAGACTTCGCACTGCGCTGGGTGGTCATGTCTACGCGCTCGCCGTAGTTGCCAAGGCGCTTGAGAAAATGGAAGGAACCGAGGAACAACAGGTCGAAAGGCTCATTGCGCGGGTGACCGCTATGGACTTGCCCCGCCGCACAGAAAAGGCCATTGAGTTTGGATTGAAGGCTCTCGCCCCAAGCGGGCACGGGACAAAGGATAGACATTCTAGATCCGAGGATCGCGAGGCGGACCTTCGCGAGGGTGTGCTGGAACGGGTCGCGCTCTTCAGCACTCCCGTCCCCACGACAGCCGTTACGTTTTGTTATCGGGAGACAACCGGAGCTGCCTCTCCTGAGGTGACATCTGATGAAGTCAAAGCAGCGATCCAGGCACTACAAGATGCCAATCTGCTTTTACGCATTGCTGGTGACACCGAACACAGACTGACTGCTCATACCGTTGTCCGAACCTACGTCTTGCAACTCTTGGGATGTTTGCCCGACAGCCCTGGCGAGGCTCAGCGGTTTAGGGTAGGCGGGTTTGCGACCGAAGAAACGGAAGCAGAGCCGGGTTCGGAGGGTGGCCATCACTTGATCAGCAGCAGCGTGGACAGGCTCCTAAATAACATAGAACTATCCCTACGAGATAACGGACCACTACATCACGAGAATAGGCAGACCATTAGGGCGGCGTTCGGGCTTGTTCGTTCTCGCTGGACCTCGACAGGAGTCGCGCGTCTCGACCGCTTACTGGGCGACGTCACCCATCGAGGGTCCGTCCCGCCTTACTACCAGTACCGAGAACGGTTGTCGAGGCTGATAAACGCGGTGCGGCTAGCAAAGGCAGGGCCTGAATGGACGGCTTCCATAGAGCAGAAACCTAACGAGAAGGGCATCCTATACGCTGACGAGTTATTGTGGCTTTACAACGAGCTGGCTTTATCGGCGTTTTGCCAGGGATCAATGGCTGACGCCTATGCGTTGTTTCGTATGGTTCAGGACGTTGTCGAAGTCGTCGAACCCAGCAACCGAGGGGAGCGCTGGTGCCAGTCCGAGATCAACCTCGGCTTGGTTCAGCTTGAGCGGGGATGGCTCCGGCGCGCGCGATACCATCTCGAGAACTCCCTCCGATTCGGACACGGACTGCGTCAGTCCGACGTTAAGAATCAGGCGATCGGCTTTCTTGGATTGGTTTACCACTTATCAGGAGACTATGCGCGCGCCAAGAAGCAATACGAAATTGCCATCGATAATCTGACCAACGAAGGAAACGGCCGAGCGCTCAGCATTTTTCTCCGGCATCGTGGAGATCTACTTAGGCGGATAGGCGCTCTGGAGGACGCGGAACGCGACGTCGAAGCTAGCGTTGCCGCAGCGGAGTCGGGGCGCTATCCTGATCTACTTTATTATGCCCGACTGGCGCAGGCTAATATCCGAAGGAAGAAACTAAGGGATCTGACTGCGGTAAACCTTGTTAATGAGGCCGCCAGATTTGCGCGTCGAGTGGGTCTGCCGAAGCTGGAGGCTGATGCCTACATCGTGAATGCACAGTTTGCCCTAGACCAAGGAGACATTGACTTGGCGGGACGAAGATCTGCGGAAGCGCTAGCGATAGCCTCAGCGTCGAGGATGGGCTTACGCCTCACAGGAGCGTTGGTGTTGGCCGCTCGCGTTGCTGATGTACGCGGATACCCGGCGCAGGCTCGGAGGATTCTCGAGGCCACAATTCAACTGGGAGTAAGGCAGGGCCACCAACTAAGAGTGGAGGCCGCAGAGCAGGAACTAATGGGCCTTCCTAGAATTAATTGAACTTAGGCTCGTGTGCATGGTGTCCCACATCCCAAAAGACTGTAGATAGTGGGTGGATGTTTCAAGCCCGACCTACACACGGATAGCCGCAGCTTCTTCCAGAATCCCACCCACGGCAGTGGATGGATGTTTCAAGCCCGACCTACACACGGAGAGCCGCAAGTTCTTCCCGAATCCCACCCACGGCAGTGGGTGGATGTTTCAAGCCCGACCTACAAACGGAGAGCCGCAACTTCTTCCCGAATCCCACCCACGGCAGTGGGTGGATAGTTCAAGCTCAACCTTATTGCGGCAAGCCCCTCAACCCGCCATCGAGGAGAAAGGGAGATGGATGCGCGGCTCTCCGTTCGCAGGTTGAGATGGAATCATCCACCCCTGCCGCGGGTGTGTTCGGGAAGCAGGCTGCGGCTCTCCGTTTGTAGGTCGAGCTTGAACTATCCCCACACTGCCCGTGTGGGGGATTTGGGAAGGGGAAGAAGGCGGCCCTTTTTGTGTAGGTCGGGCTTGAACTATCCCCACACTGCCGTGTGGGGGATTTGGGA
>JAHFUG010000083.1 GCA_023265195.1 Blastocatellia bacterium
GATTCAGGATTCAGGATTCAGGAGCTAGGATTCAGGAGCTAGGATTCAGGATACAGGATTCAGGATACAGGATTCAGGATTCAGGATTCAGGAGCTAGGATTCAGGATTCAGGAGCTAGGATTCAGGAGCTAGGATTCAGGATACAGGATTCAGGATACAGGATTCAGGATTCAGGATTCAGGAGCTAGGATTCAGGATTCAGGATTCAGGATTCCGCAGATAGGGTTCAGGAACTCGCACACCACGAAAATACGAACTGATCTCCTCCTGGGTACGAGTCTAGCTCCTGAATCCTAGCTCCTGAATCCTTCCTGAATTGTAGCTCCTGAATCCTTCCTGAATCCTGTGTCCTCTATCCTGAATCCTGCATCCTGAATCCTGAATCCTTCCTGAATCCTGTGTCCTCTATCCTGAATCCTGTGTCCTCTATCCTGAATCCTGCATCCTGAATCCTGAATCCTTCCTGAATTGTAGCTCCTGAATCCTTCCTGAATCCTGTGTCCTCTATCCTGAATCCTGCATCCTGAATCCTGAATCCTTCCTGAATCCTGTGTCCTCTATCCTGAATCCTGCATCCTGAATCCTGAATCCTTCCTGAATCCTAGCTCCTGAATCCTACACTTTCACCAGTTGCTTGCCCGTGTTCTCCCCCCGCAGCATGCCAATGAACGCGCGAGGAGTGTTCTCAAAGCCCTCGACGATGCTTTCGCTGTACTTCAGCTTTCCTTCCTTGATCCACTGAGCCATCTGCTTAATGCCTTCTTCATATCTGTCGGCGAATTGAAAGACCAGGAAGCCTTCAGCCCGAGCCTGTCTTACCAAAAGCATCGCGAGCAAGCGCGGACCCATCTCCGGTTTTTCCAGGTTGTATTGAGAGATCTGGCCGCAAATCGATATCCTTGCTTTTGTGTTGATCAATCTCAGCACGGCGTCAGTGATTTCGCCGCCAACGTTATCAAAATATACGTCGATTCCGCTTGGGCATAGCTCAGCCAGTTGCGCGACGTAGTCCTGAACCGTCTTGTAATTGAACGCCGCATTGAATCCCAGCTCGCCGGTCAACCAATTGATCTTGTCGTCCGACCCGGCGATGCCGACGACTCGGCAGCCCTTGATTCTGGCGATCTGTCCTGCGAGCGATCCAACCGCTCCCGCCGCTCCGGACACGACAACGGTTTCGCCGGGCCGCGGATTGCATATGTCGAGCAGTCCAAAATAGGCGCTCAACCCAGGCATTCCAAGCACGCCCAGCGCGGTTGAGATGGGAGCAAGACTCGGATCGATTTTTCTGAAACCGGCGCCGTTGGTGGTGACGTACTCCTGCCATCCGATGAAACCCTCCACGATATCCCCCGGCTGAAAACCAGGATTATTCGATTCGAGCACCTTGGCTAATGCGCCGCCAACCATTACCTCGCCTATCTTCACCGCTGGAGCATAGGACCGAGCGTCGTTCATTCGTCCACGCATGTACGGGTCGACCGACAGATACAATGTCTGAGCCAGGAATTCGTTATCGCCCGGCGGGACCACGGGCGTTTCGACAAGTTTGAAATCAGATTCTTTTGGCAAGCCAACGGGTCTTGCCGCGAGCGTGAACTGTCTATTGGTCACCGGCATTCTTATCTCCTCTCATGGTTATGAGCGCCAATTACGGTAGGTCATCATATGCGCCCGGCTGATGATTGGCAATGACGGTTAGCGGGTAGCGGTCTGAATACGAAGGGTTGCGAGAAGGAGGAGACTCAACACACTATGCTTTGCGGCGCAACACAAGCTGCTAGTGGTGCATGGCAGAAGTTTCATGGCCACAAAAAGGGCACAAAAGTCACAGAGATGAAGAAGACGGACAAGCATATCCTTCGGTTGCTCGTCCTTTCGTACCTCGAGCCTTCCCGGAGTTCCGTCCTGCGATTTTTGCGCATCTTTGTGGCTGGTGATTTACTTCCGCCGAGCACCATTAGTTGCGCTCGGCAGAAGTTGTCATATGGAAAAGCCGCTGATTTGCGCTAACTACGCAACGCGGATCAGCGCAGATTAGCGACCCGAAGGCAGCAAAGATCCTCGGTTAATCTGGAAGGCTAGTCCGCCAGACTATCCGAATACCAATGCTCAGTTTTTGTAACGCCCAAGGGGGGGAAGTGAACAAAAGATCGGCCGAGGCGAGTCGCCAGAGCGCTGAAAGAGGCTCAACACACTGATCGCTTGAAGAGACGGCGAACGAGCCTGTTGCTGCGCAAATTGGCCCGCGCCCAGGAATGTTACCCAGTATTTTCCAGAGATCATTTCTTTTAGCCAGCATAGACCGGCGCAAGAACAAAGCGCTTGGATTTGGCGGAACTCCCTAGAATCGTGGTCTTTGAGCCGGTAGGTCTTTAGGACGGGTAGTCCGGCGAAGGCGGGCCGTTGGCGACAATCACACAGGAATGTCAGTTGCTCTCGCCCACTCTGTGGGAATTCCTTGAATATTGCGCGCCGTGACGGAAGCCGCGGCGGAAGGGCAAATAAATCAATGCCCTCAAACTCTACGCGGGCGCAGCCCGTGGAAGGAGCACGAGAAATGAAGCGCACTCATAATATCTTCACGCTTGGCGGGGTTAGCCTGTCAGCGGCCGTTATTCTCGCTCTCGGTACGTCCTTCTCTACGATACACGCTCAAATGGGTGGCGGAGGCGGGATGGGCGACGGTTCCAATCAGGCCAGCATGGGAAACGGAATGGGCGCAATCATGTTGGTCAGCGGTGGAACGGCCTACCGGACCGATGGCGCACGGGTAACAATGGATGACGCCGCCGCTATAGCTATTCGCTACCTGAGTTCCACCAGCATCAGCTCACTTGCGCTTGATGAAATCGAAGAATGGGACTTCAACTATTACGTTGTGGTGAAGGAAGCGGCGCCATCGACTTACAAAGCCTATCAATTGATCATTGACAAGTGGACCGGCTCGGTAATGCCGGAGCCGGGCCCCAACATGACATGGAACGCGAAATATGGCCGAATGATGAACAACATGTCTGACGGGATGGGCGGCGGCATGAACAAGCGGGAGCGAAGGATGACCGATCCGAACATGACCGTCACCGTCCAGGCCGCGACCTCCGCCGCTAATCAATTTCTGCGACAACGCTTTTCAAGGGCTTTGGCTGTTGATGGAACGCCCGACGTGTACTTCGGGTACTACAACTTCGATGTCAGCGAAGCTGCGACGGGAGCGAAGTACGGAATGCTGAGCGTAAACGGCGCGACCGGGCAGGTCTGGTATCACACTTGGCATGGCGCCTACGTGCAGCGTCGAGAGATGTGATTAGGACTCGACGCCTCGGCTCTCCTGATTGACTGTAGAACGCGGATTTCGCTCGCGCCGTCGAAAAGTTCAGAAAATGATCGCGGCTCGGTTAGGTGCGTGATAATGGCGGCTCGATTGGCGCCGGGACAGGGACAAAGGACGGATCAATGTTTTGTCCGAATTGTGGCTCCAACAATGAGGTTCCGCGGAAGTTCTGCAAGTCGTGCGGATGCAACCTAGGTAAGGTCTCCGCCGCGCTTCTTGAAGACCCCGCGAGCGCGGAGATCGCCATGATCCGTCAAAAGCACATAAACCGCATTCTTGGAGGAGCATTGTTCTCTCTCATCATCGTCCTTGCCATTCTATGGATACTTGCTTTCGGAGTGGGACAAATAAAAAGCGACGAGTTTATTCCGTTCGCCGGGGTGTTGAGTTGGATAGCGTTGATGATCTTTCTAGCCAACTGGGGGATAGCCCGGCACTTGAAGAAGCTGGATATACTCAAGCTCAACCAAGCAGCGCCAGACGGGCTGCGTGAATATTCCCCCAGGATTGGAGATGATTCCCTGCTCGAGCAGAGCCGGCGAGCAACGCCATTGAGCGTAGCCGAACAAACAACCGACCTTCTTCCGCGGGCGCCAAAAGAGGCTGGCGAGCCGTAACGCCATAAGGAAAGAGGCATCGCGTCCGACGCACCACGCATCCTGCCCCGCGGAGCGGGCCTCGACGGGAGACTTGGACCAGGAAACCTTCCGAACTCGTCTGCGGAAATTTGCCCAAGATTGTGTGGAAGCTCTCGCCATGAGCTTCGGTTTGTGCGCGCTACAGAGCATATTTGAGGGTGGCACGCTCATTGCCGAGAGCTCATTGCCGAGAGAAGGTCGGACAGTGAAGAGAATTCAGTGACGGGCGCCGCATTATCCGGGTTCCCTGTTCCTGTTCAGAAAAGCTCATTCTGGCCGCTTGTTATTAGGAGCGTAAGTGGAAAGGAAGCAGACAGCGATAATCCTTTTTCACAGGACTAGCCGTTGGGCGGCCTCACTGGTGATTGGACTGTCAGTCTTGTCCGCGCAGCAACCCAGGGCGGCGATAGCTTGCCGCTGTGAATCCCACGGTAATCTCGTAGCAAGCTTGGCTCACTCCACGCACTACATAGAACAGTTTTCGGATACGCATCACTCTGGATGCCACAACGAATCGTGCGAGAACGAAGCAGCCAGTGATTCGCATGACTCGGAGGACAATGACGAAGACATCTCGTCCGCAGGATCGGCTACGGCCGTTAGTAATCCAGGGGATCAATCTATTCAGTTAGTGACAAGTGATGTTTCGTGCTCTTGCCTATCTCAGGCGCCGGTTCCTGAAGTTTCGGTTGTGTATTTTCCGGCTCAACAGCCGACCGCGATTTGGTATGCGCCTGCCATTGCCGTCACGGTACTTGTGACGGCGGCCTCCGGCAATATTAATATTCATGGGCCGCCGTCCCGGTCTGAGTGCTCCCGCCCACTCTACATAGTCCAATCGTCCCTTTTGATCTAACAAACCTCCCTCTATCAGAAATTTCCGCAGTTCATAATCTGAACTCGATCTTATGTGGGCACTGTTGTGAGCGCGACGGCGGCCACCACATCTCCGGAAGTCCGCGGAGAAACGTGCGGACTCGGTGCAACGTGTGAGCAAGGAGAGGTATCGATGAAACCCAGGCGATTTACAAGATTGATCGTGTACGTGATTGTGTCGGTCTCTCTCAGCGGCGGGAATGGGCTCGCGCACCAGAGCATTGTTGTAGCTCCGGCCGATGCCACTGCTCCCGGTCCTGCGGTGCGGCAGAGAAGCGGGGCCGGCGCGCAAAGCCGGGAGGGACCCCCGGTGTCGCTCAAGTATCTGGTCGATCAGGCGCTGGAGCGCAATCCGGAGATTCAATCGATGGCTCGCAACTTTGACATGATGCGCGCGCGCATCCCACAAGCGAAGGCGTTGCCCGAGCCGATGCTTGAAGTCGGCTACCTCGGCAACATCGTACCAATTCCCCCATTCGACCTTCAGAAAGGCGACCCATCCAGCGCTCGAATGCTGAGCTTCTCGCAGGAGATTCCTTTTCCTGGAAAGCTCGGTCTCAAAAGCCGGATGGCCGCCACGGAAGCTGAATCAGAGTGGTGGAACTATGAGCAAACGCGGCTCAACGTCATCGCTGAAGTTAAGGACACATATTTTGACCTGTTCTATCTCACCAAAGCTCTTGAAACGGTAGCGAAAAACAAAGATCTGCTCGAGAAGTTCGCGAAGATAGCCGAAGCGAGATACGCGGTTGGCAAGGGCATCCAGCAAGATGTGCTGAAAGCGCAGGTAGAGATTTCAAAGCTGATCGAACAATCAACGATGCTTGAGCAGCGCAGAGATACAGCGGCAGCACGACTGAACAGCCTGCTCTACCGCAATCCCGAGTTCCCTCTTGGAAAACCCGAGGAGGTCAAACCGCAAAGCCTGCCGGAGACCTTGACTGGGCTCAATCAACTGGCGCTCAAGAACTATCCGGCTCTAAAGATGCAGAGACGCAAGATAGATCGAGAGCAACTCGGCGTTCGGCTTGCCGAGAAGGACTTCTATCCCGACTTTAGCGTCAAATTCACTTATCAGAATCGGCCGGATATGCCTGAGATGTACTGGGTCAGCGTTGGTGTAAAGATCCCGCTCTACTTCTGGCGGAGGCAGCGGCCGGCTGTTGCGGAAGCGGCCGCCAGCAAAGCCGCGGAGCAGAAGCGGCTGGAGAACCTGACCACTGTGTTGTTCTTCAAGCTCAAGGACAAGTATCTCGCCGCAACGACCGCCGAACGATTGGTGAGCCTGTATGGAACAACGATCATCCCGCAGTCTTCGCTGTCGCTTGAGTCGGCGATCGCAAGTTACGAAGTGGGCAAAGTCGACTTCCTGACGCTGCTCGACAGCATCGTCACGCTGCTCAACTACGAACTCAGCTACTACGAACAACTCAGCAATGTGGAGAAGGCGGTTGCGGCGATGGAGTCACTTGCCGGCGTGAGCCTCAGGCAGTGAACGGGAGGTTCATCGTGGCGCATAACATGACTGAAGAGATCAAATCGCCGGAGAAAGCCGAAGCAGCGGCGGCGGGCGTCTTTCCGCCGCTGGCTTTTCCGCTTTTGTTCTTCCAGTCGCGCGGGCGCGTAGCCGCCAACATCCCGATGCTGCTCGTTCTGGTTGGCGGCGCGTTGATCATCAAGTTCGCATTTGCATGGATTGCGGCAAAGACCGCTGGAGTTGAGACGCAAGAAGCAAAGCTGATCGCCGCTTCCACTCTCGAATCAGCCGAGGTCGCTGTTGTTCTGCTCAGCTTTGGTTTGACGAGATGGGTGATCAAGGGTCCCGAGTACTTCGGAGTGCTTTCGTTCGCGCTTCTGTCAATGATCGTCAAAGCGATGTTGTACCGCTCCTTTGAGGAACAGACACAAGCGGTAGAGTTTGCGCGTGTGAGCCAGATCGCTGGACGAGACAAGGTTCAACGCGCCAGGAGGAAGCGAGGGAGAAAAGGCGCGACGCTTGCGGTCATCCTGATCGCAGTCGTGTTAACAGCGGCGGGGCAAACCGCGCGAGCACAATCCAGCGCACCGACTCCCGGCGATGACCCGGTCTCGCGTGCGATGAATAGCATTGAAGCTTCGATCGGTCAACGCGCCGAGGCCGCGAACCGCGTCATTGCAGCTTCGAAGCTCGTCAATGATGGCGCCACGGCAAGGAGGCAGGGACACGCGGACCGCGCAATTGAAGCGCTGAAGGAAGCCCAAAGCATCGCTTCCACGAACGGCCTGGCGCAGCGCTCCTTTCTAATCGAAGAACTGAGCGCGATGATCGACGCCGAGTTGGATGCCCTTTCTCCCAAGGCCGCGCGAACGGCGGTCTTTACATCAGGCGATCCTCTAACGGCGGCTATTTCGCAGGCCGCGCGTGGCAGGCTCAACGCCTACCGGGCCGCGCTGACTCACATCCTCGAGGAAGAGAAGGTTCCCGCCGAGTTGCTCGCCGTGGCGCTGGTTGAAAGCGGATTCAATCCACAAGCTTTCTCGCCGAAGGGTGCGCGCGGAATCTGGCAGTTCATGCCCGCTACCGCTCGCCGCTACGGCCTTACGGTCGAGCCGGGCGAAGATCATCGCACGCACCCAGAAGACTCCACTCGCGCGGCGGCCAGGTATCTGCGGGACCTCTATCAACAATTCGGAGACTGGAAGCTCGCGCTCGCCGCTTACAACGCCGGAGAGGACCGGATTCAGCGAGTAATCGACAAGACGGGCATACGGGATTTCGACGAGATGGCGCGCCGGGGTTATCTGGCGGCGGAGACGCGCAAGTATGTGCCGGCAGTGTTGGCGGCGTGGGCGCGCCTCGGGGCAGGCATTGAAAGACGGAGGTAGTCATGAAGAGCGTAATCTTTCGACTGATAAGCAGTCTGGCGCTGCTGACTCTGATCACCGCCGGTGCGGCCGGCCAGGCTAAGGGGCAAGCTCAGGAGTTCACCTTCCTTGTCGAACACGATCACGCGTTCAAGTCCTGCAAAGGCGAGTTGGTAATCAACGCACAAGGAATCGAATACAGTACCACCAACAAGGACCACGCGCGAAAGTGGGCGTTCATTGATATCGCGATGATCAAGCTGGCCTCACCCAAACACATCGAGGTCCTGACTTATGAGAGCAGCCGGATGAAGTTCGGCCGTGACAAGACTTTCGAATTCAAGATCCTGAACGGCGAGGTGTCCAAAGAGGTGAGCGATTTCCTGCTCGGGCGCGTGTCCAGGCCGCTGGCAACCAGCTTCGCGAAATCCGAAGAAAAGCCCGCATACGCGATTCTCGTCAGGCATCGCCACAGCTTCGGCGGCGATCAGGGCGTACTCAATATCTACGCGGACGGAGTCGCATACGATTCGGTCAACCCGGAGAACTCGCGGCGCTGGCGATGGACGGACATACGGAGCATCAGCCGTATGGGACCTTATCAGTTTGGAATTACGACGTATGAGCGAAAGTTTGGAGGTCCCACTAAGACGTTCAACTTCGATTTGAAAGAACGAATGGACGATGCGGTCTACGATTACTTGTGGGCACGGGTCTATGAGGTGACTCTCCCAGCTTCACCGGAGGTGAGGCAGTAGCTGCGGCAGGGGCAGACAAGGAGGATGAATATGAGAACTGATAAGGAGGTTCGAGTCATGGGCGACCGTAAGTTGGAGAATCCTGGTGGGGATTCGTTGGGCAGTGTCGATGTCAGCGAGTCGATGCCATGCGCGCCTACGAGTTATTTCAAGGCCGTGGCGGCGAGCATTGTGGCGATCTCGACGACTGGCTTCGGGCGGAACCAGAGGTGCTTACATCATTGAGTGGAGAAGCCATTGCATCCCTCGCCGCGGAAGCTGAATTCGTGGCGCAAGCGGGCGGCGGCCCCGCGAGTACTGATGGGAATGAAGTGCAGAAGTCGAAGTCGAGCGCTCCTTCGCGCAAGCGAGGGATAAACGGCTGAAGCCCCGTGGCTCTAAAGCGGGGTTTCGGATCAGTCTAGCAACAACCATTATGACGTCGCTCTCTCGTAGAGACGGCGACGTTCGCCAGAGGCATTGGCCTCAGCTTAGAGACAGAAAAGGAGAAAAATCATGAGAACAAGAATCACCTCAATCGTAACGAGCATAATGCTCACTTTCTTACTGGGAATCCTCAGCCTGCCCGCCGTGGCGCAACACGGGGAGCACGGGGACAATATCCTCATCGGTAAGAAAGGGGAAGTTACCTTCAATTCGGCTGTCCGGGCAGGCGCCGTGTCGCTCAGCGCCGGCCGCTATCAGGTTCAGCACGTCGTTGAGGGCCTGGACCATTTCATCGTCTTCAATAAGATCGTCTCCGGCAGCGCTTACCATACCGGCGTTTCCGGAAAGGACGCGGCGCGAGTCAAGTGCCGAACCGAGCCGCTAACCGAGAAGGCCAAGTACGATGAAATTCGCTTAGGCGTCAACTCAGCAGGTGAGAAGACGGTCGAGGAAATACTGATAAAGGGTGAGAACGTCAAGCACCTGTTCTGAACAGGCCGTACCTCGGCGGCAAGCGATGAGGCGCTGAAGCGGGCCTCCCGTTGTTGGCCACAGGCACGGTAGTGGCGCGGCAACGCTTCCCGCTCATTCGCTTGCCGCCGGCTTTACCAAGTGAGCGCGGTTGAGCTTCTTGAATTGACATTGACGCCGAGCCGTCAGCTTCACGGTCAAGCTCAATCAGAAAGCTCGTGATCGAAAGAACTTCGAAAGGTGGGGAGTAATCATGATTCGATATCCGGCCAGCGGTGGCCCGTTAGATAGGTGAAAACCACCAAATTGAAAAAGGAGAAAACCATGAAACCGAGAAAGAACCCATTCTACATAATTGGAACTCTCGTCTTCTTGCTCGGGGTCGTCAGCGTGGCGGCTCCTGGACAGGCGCAGCAAGGGCAGATGGTCCGCATCGGCAAGAAAGGAGTCATCCCTTTCGACACGCCGGTCCGGGTCGGCGATGTGTTGCTCACGCCCGGAGAGTATCAGATTCAGCACCTGGTCGAGGGCTCCGATCATTACATCGTATTCAGGAAGATGCTGCACAAGGGCTATGACTATCGCACTTCGGCGCAGGGCGTTTCCAACAAGGAGGCAACCCGCGTGAAGTGCAGAGTCGAACCGCTCGCCGAGACGGCCAAGCATGGCGGAATACGCTTCGGTATCAATCCGGCAGGTGAAAAAACCGTCGAGGAAGTGCACATCGAAGGCGAGAACGTTAAACATCTGTTCTGAGTCGGGACCGATAGGAGGTAAGGACTCTATGAGGCGCGACATTCCGTTTATCCTTATTCTGGTTGCCGTGGCGATGACCGCGTGCTCACGGGCTCACACAGCGGAGCAGCACTCTCCTGAGAGCCACGCGGATACTTCGGCGGAGCAGCGCCATTCCCCTGAGACCCACGCGGATCGCTCCGCGCCAACATCTATACCTGCTACAGAAGCCCAAATCCCAGGCTATGGCGAGGTGCGATTAGATCCCGAACGCGTGCAACTCATGGGCGTGACTACTCAGAAGCTCGCATCCCGCCGATTCACTCAGACAATCCGTACGGTCGCCATAGTGGAGATAGATGAAACGCGCGTCGCCCACGTGCAAACGAAATTCAGCGGCTGGATCGACGACCTCTACGTGGACTACATCGGCAAACCCGTCAAACTCGGCCAGCCGCTCTTTTCCGTCTACAGCCCGGATCTCATAACCAGTCAGGAAGAGTATCTCTTGGCGCTCCGAGGTATGGAGCGCGGGGCCGAGGGGCCGTTTGCGGCGGAAGCCAATCGATGGGCTCGTAGCCTCGCGGCGGCATCCCGAAGACGGCTCGAGCGATGGGACATTCCTCCTGGCGAGATCGAGCGTCTGGAGAAAGAGCGGACGCCGCGGCTAACTCTGACTATCAACTCGCCACGCGAGGGCGTCGTCCTCAAGAAGATCGCCGTCAAGGGTATGAATGTGGATCCCGGGATGGATATGTTCGTCATCGCCGATTTGTCTCGCGTGTGGGTGCAAGGCGAAATCTATGAGCGCGACATCCCGCACATCGGTCTAGGACAGAAAGCAGCACTGACGCTCGAAGCCTTGCCCGGCCGCACTCTTCACGGAGTCATCGAGTTCATCAGTCCTGTCGTGGACGAAACGACTCGAACCGCCAAGGTCAGGATGGCATTCGACAATGTGGGAGGGCTGCTCAAACCCGGCATGTACACGACCGTCGAGTTGACGCACGAGATGGGGAACGGGCTTGCCCTGCCGGAAGAGGCTGTGATTGACACTGGCCAGAGAAAGATCGTCTTCGTCGCGCTCGGCGATGGCCGCTTCCAGCCGCGTGACGTGCAACTCGGGGGCAAAGCCGACAAGTTCTATCAGGTGCTTTCTGGTCTGTCGGCAAGCGACACCGTGGTGACAAGCGCACAGTTCATGCTCGATTCGGAGAGCCGCCTCAAAGCGGCTGGCGGGGCTATGCCGGGACACGCCGGCATGGGCAAGGAAAAAAAGTGATGGTCGGGAAACTGATCGAGTTCTGCGCGAGGAACAAGCTCGTAGTTGGCATCTGCACCGTGCTGGTGCTGCTTTGGAGCGCTTTCGCCATCAATCGCACGCCGCTCGACGCGTTGCCGGATCTTTCCGATACGCAGGTCATCATCTTCACGGAATGGATGGGCCGCAGTCCCAACCTGGTCGAGGATCAAGTCACTTATCCGCTGGTCACCGCGTTTCTGGCCGCGCCCAAGGTCAAGACCGTTCGCGGCTTCACCATGTTCGGAATGTCGTTCGTCTACGTCATCTTTGAGGACGGCGCGGACATCTACTGGGCGCGTAGCCGCTCGCTCGAATACCTGTCGAAGCTGCAGGGTAAACTGCCGCCCGGCGTCACACCGCAGATCGGACCGGACGCAACCGGCGTGGGCTGGGTTTACGAATACGCGCTGATTGACGAATCAGGCAAACGAAGCCTCCAAGAACTGCGCAGCTTCCAGGATTGGTCTCTGCGCTACTGGCTCGCGTCGGTTCCGGGTGTTGCCGAAGTGGCGAGCATTGGTGGTTACGAGAAGCAGTATCAGGTCGAGATAGACCCGGTGAAGCTCCAGGCATACCACATCTCTTTGTCCGAAGTGGCGCGGGCCATTCCCATGTCGAATGGCGACGTGGGCGGCCGTGTGATCGAAATGGCGGGCCACGAATACGCGATAAGGGGACGGGGCTATATCACGGACAAGGAAGCGCTCGAACAGGTTGTAGTCGGCGCCGACGGCCGCGGCACTCCCATCCTGCTTCAGGACATCGCGCGCGTCCAGATTGGCGGCAATATCCGCCGTGGCTTTGCTGAGCTCAACGGTAACGGCGAGGTGGTCGGCGGCATCGTGGTGATGCGCTATGGAGAGAACGCCTTGGGCGTCATCGACCGAATTAAGCAGAAGATCGCCGAAGTGCAGCCGGCGTTTCCTGAAGGGATCAAGTTGGCGCCGACCTACGACCGATCGACCTTGATCAGGGATTCGATGCGCACGCTGTCGGAGAACTTGATCGAGGAGCTCATCATCGTGTCGCTCACCATACTGATCTTCCTCTTTCACTTTCGTTCGACGATGGTTGCGATCATTACCTTGCCGATCGCTGTAGCATTCTCATTCATCCCGATGTACTACATGGGACTAACCGCGAACATCATGTCGCTGGCCGGAATCATCATCGCCATTGGTGACGTGGTCGATTCGGCGGTGATCATGGTCGAAAACGCGCATAAGAAGCTTGAAGCGGACGGAGGCCGCCGTCCACGCCAGGAAGTCGTCATCGAGGCGGCCAAGGAGATCGGCCCGAGCATCTTCGGCTCGCTGCTTGTCATCGTCATCGCTTTTCTTCCTGTCTTCGTCCTCGAAGCTCAGGAGGGACGCCTGTTCAGCCCGCTTGCTTACACCAAGACCTTCTCAGTGCTTTTTGGAGCGCTGCTGGGGATTACGCTCGTGCCGGTGCTGATGGTCATGTTCGTGCGCGGCAAGATATGGCCCGAGAAGAAGAATCCCATCAACCGATTGTGTATCGGTCTCTATCGCCCGATGCTGCGGTTGTGCTTGCGTCTGCGCTTCGTCATCGTCCTGGGCGCTCTTGCTCTAGTTATCGCGACGGTCATTCCCTTCAAGCGGCTCGGCTCGGAGTTCATGCCGCCGCTGGATGAGGGCTCGCTCCTATTCATGCCCATCACGACTCCCGGCATTTCGATTGAAGAGGCAAAGAGACTCGTTCAACTTCAGGACAAGATTCTGCACAGCTTTCCCGAAGTCGAATCTGTTTTCGGCAAGGCCGGGCGAGCCGAAACGCCAACCGACCCGGCGCCGCTTTCGATGGTCGAGACGGTCGTTATGCTCAAACCGAAGGGGAAGTGGCGGCCAGGCATGACACGAGATCGGCTAGTCGACTCGATGGATAATGCCTTGCGGCTCGGCGGCGTGCAAAATGCTTTCACGATGCCGGTCAAAGCTCGGATCGACATGCTTACTACCGGCATCCGCACTCCTGTCGGGATCAAGATCTTCGGCAACGACCTCGCCAAGATCGCGGTGCTTGGCGAACAGTTGGAAGGGATTCTTCAGAAGGTCCCCGGTACGCGCAGCGTATATGCTGAGCGGGAGATGGGGGGATACTTCATAGACTTCACCCCTGATCGCGCGGCGATTGCCCGTTATGGGCTGCGGGTCATGGATGTGATGGCGGTGATCGAAACGGCCATCGGCGGCCTGGACCTCGACACCACAATCGAGGGCCGCGAGCGTTACAAGATCAACGTGCGGTATCCGCGCGAGCTTCGCGGCAGTATTGAAAAGCTGCGCAGTGTTCTCGTCCCTATCCGGATGATGCAATCGAGCGCTGGTGGCGCAGGCATGGCGGCGACCTCAGGAATGGGAATGAAAGGCGCGGAGGGTAGCGCCTCGCCCGGCCGCGTTGCGCAGGTCCCGGTTGGCCAACTCGGACGGATCGAAGCCACGATGGGTCCGCCGATGATCAAGAACGAGATGGGATCGCTCACTGGCTGGGTGTACGTGGACACCGAAGGGCGCGACATCGGCGGCTACGTCAATGATGCAAAAGCAGCCGTGTCGCGCGAGCTAAAGCTGCCGTCCGGCTACTACCTGAAATGGACGGGCCAGTACGAGTTTCTCGAGCGAATCCAGAAGCGGATGACAATCGTCGTCCCGATCACGCTGCTGCTGATCGCGGTCATCCTCTATTTCAACTTCCGGGGTCTGGCGCAGACGCTCACCGTTATGCTCTCGGTTCCGTTTGCGGCTGTAGGCGCCATTTGGCTCATGTATGCGCTGAAGTACAACACCTCGATTGCCGTGTGGGTGGGCACGATCGCGCTGCTCGGCATCGCCGCCGAAACGGCTTCAATCATGGTGGTCTACTTGGATGAAGGCTTCGCCGAGTGGTCCAAGAATGGCCGCATTAAGACGGCCAAAGACCTGATAGAGATGGCTGTCGACCACGGCGGCTCGCGAGTCAGGCCGCTGCTGATGGCGGTTGGACTGAACATCATGGGCCTCTTCCCAGTCATGCTCAGTAGCGGGGTAGGTTCTGATGTTGCGCAACGAATTGCAGCGCCGCTGTGGGGCGGGCTGGTCTCTCTGACCTTAATGACTCTATTCGTGATTCCGGCCGTCTACGTTATCTGGCGGAGCTTTCACTTGCGACATCTCCCGAGTGGCCCACCGGAAGCGCCGCGCCATGAACCAAGTCAAGAATCAAGCACAGCACCGAGCGAGGTAGTAGGGGGCGCCCCATGACACGACCGCAGGCTTCAACCGAAGCCATCACCTGGCACAGTCAGCCTGTTGAGAAGGTGCTCGAACGAGTGGCTGCGACTCGCGACGGCTTATCGTCCGCGGAAGCAGCTAGGCGGCTTCAGGAGCATGGGCCAAACGCACTGCGCGAAGCGGAGCCGATCAATCCGCTCGCCATCCTGCTCAGTCAGTTCAACAGCCTCGTGATCTGGATTCTGATCGGCGCCGGCGTCGTCTCCGGCTTTCTGGGTGAGTGGATCGACAGCATAGCGATCATTGCTATCGTCATCCTCAACGCGATCATCGGATTCTATCAGGAGTACAGCGCCGAGCGCGCGATCGCAGCTTTAAAGAAGATGACCGCGCCTCGCGCAAAGGTCCGGCGCGACGGGCGCGCGGTCATGCTTCCCTCGGCTGAGATCGTTCCGGGCGACATTATCGAAATCGAGGCCGGCGACCTCGTGCCCGCCGACGCGCGGTTGATCGAAGCGGCGTCGCTCAAGAGCGTCGAGGCGGCGTTGACTGGCGAGTCTGACGCGGTCAGCAAGCGCGCCGTCACATTGGATCAGCCAGAAGCGCCGCTCGCCAATCGCAAGAACATGGTCTTCATGGGCACTAGCATCGCCGCCGGTGCTGGGCTGGCCGTCATCACCGCGACCGGAATGGAGACCGAGTTCGGCCGCATCGCCAGCTTGCTTGAAGAAGCTTCGCTAGACGAAGTCACGCCGTTGCAGAAGCGGCTCGAAGCCGTAGGACGAATGCTCGTCTGGGCCTCACTCGGCATCGTCGGTGTGATCTTTATCCTCGGTTTTCTTCGCGGCAACCCCGTGGTTGGAATGTTTCTGACTTCCGTAAGCCTTGCCGTGGCCGCTGTACCTGAGGGCCTTCCGGCTGTCGTCACCGTGGCGCTGGCTTTGGGTGTTCAGCGGATGTCGCGGCGACGCGCCCTGGTTCGAAAGCTTCCAGCCGTCGAGACTCTCGGTTCGACGAACGTTATCTGTACCGATAAGACCGGCACGCTCACCGTAGGCGAGATGACTGTACGCAAGCTGTTTGCGGCGGGAAGGACTTTCACGGTCACCGGAGAAGGCTACGGTCCGGGAGGAGCGATTCTTCTGGACAACGATCGTCTGAATGACCGGCAAGCCGCGCATGTCCAGGCGCTGTTGACGCTATTGGTCGGCTGTAACGGCGCGCATCTTTCGCAAGAAGGCGGAAAGTGGATCGTCATTGGTGATCCCACTGAAGGCGCGCTGCTGACGGCGGGAATGAAGCTCGGACTTGAACGGAACGCCGTCGAGTCAAGTCTTCCGAGAGCGCACGAATTTCCATTCGATTCCGAACGAAAACAGATGACTGTAGTCCGCAAGACGCCCGGCGGCCAATTACAGGCGATGGTGAAAGGCGCTCCTGACATTCTCCTCGAGCGGTGCACTCATATTCTTACCGAAGACGGCGTGCTCCCCATAAGCGAGCGAGACCGCCAGTTGGTGACGGAGGCGATCGCGGACATGACGCAGGGCGCGCTTCGTGTTCTTGCCGCGGCTTACCGTGATGTCAGTGAAGACGAGATCAAAGACGCTGAAGCGGACAGCATAGAGCGTGAGATGGTCTTCGCCGGTCTCGCGGGGATGTATGATCCGCCGCGCGTTGAAGTCAAGGATGCAGTGGCGCGATGCCGCAACGCCGGCATTCGCGTGGTGATGATCACGGGTGACCATCCGCGGACCGCTATGGCCGTCGCAATCGCGCTTGGTATCGCCAGTGGCAGTGACGTTGCGCTCACCGGTCCAAACCTCGATCAACTCTCCGACGAAGAACTTCAGCATAAGGTTACGCGTGTCGCCGTCTACGCTCGCGTCAGCGCCGAGCACAAGCTGCGTATTGTCCGCGCCTGGCGCGCGCAGGGCGCGGTTATCGCCATGACTGGTGACGGAGTCAACGACGCGCCAGCGATCAAGGGCGCCGACATCGGCATAGCGATGGGAAAAACAGGGACCGAGGTAACGAAAGAAGCCTCGGACATGGTCATCACCGACGATAATTTCGCTTCGATCGCCGCCGCTGTCGAAGAGGGCCGTGGCGTCTACGATAATATTAAGAAGACGCTCCAGTATCTGCTTGGCGGCAACTTCGGCGAACTCTTGCTTATGACGGTCAGCGTCACCGCGGGCCTCCCCATACCACTGCTCCCGATTCACCTCTTATGGATCAATCTGGTGACGGACGGCCTGCCGGCGTTGGCGCTCGCCACCGATCCAATCGATCGCGACGTCATGAAGCGGCCTCCTCGGCGCCGCGATGAGAGATTCACCGACCGCGCCTTTCTCACGACGATGATCTTGACCGGCATTCTCACCGCCGGAGTGTCGCTGTTCGTGTACTTGTATGCCCTACGATATGAGACTCTGGAGATGGCCAGGACGCAGGCGTTCGCCGCTCTCATCTATGCAGAGATTTTGCGCTCGTTCGGCTGCCGCAGCGAGAAGAAGCCCATCTGGAAGATCGGCCTCTTTTCAAACGTCCAACTGACCATAGTGGCTATCGCGGCGATTTTATTTCAGCCCTGGACACACCATAATCAGGCTCTTGGGAAATTTCTCAAGAGTTCATTGATGTCCTGGTCCGAATGCCTTGTCTTACTTGCCATCGGCGCGATTCCCCTGGTTGTGCTCGAGACGGTCAAGGTCTTCCGCGAACGAACTAAGCCAACGCCGGATTCCAGCGCTAGTGCGCAGCCTGGTGAAAGATAAGAGGGAACATACGCGGAGAAGGGGGCGGCACACAAAGCGGCTTCTTCGTTGGCGAGCAAATGGGCATTGATCGCCTTCCCTGCCATCGCCGCAAGCTTCTTGCGGTCCTTTCTTGGGTCTGAAGGCGGAGTTTTACCGAGACGGTAATAGCTGCAAGTGTGACTGGAACGTCCGGCCCAAACCCTGGTTCAACCTGAATGGTTGTGGCCGCGGCGGTATTCGTCGATTACCTTCTTCTCGTTTCGTCCGAGTTCGTCCAACTTCTCAACCCATTCTTTCTTCAGCGGCTTCAAGGCGTCACGCAGAGCTTCCGCGACCGCGAGGTTCCTGAACCATTTCTTGTCCGCGGGTACGATATGCCACGGCGCATTAGTAGTGCTGCAATGATTCAACGCGTCTTCGTAGGCCGCCGTGTAATCGTCCCAGAGTTCGCGCTCCTTCCAATCACCCACCGATAGCTTCCACGATTTCAGCGGATCTCTCTCCCGTTCGAGGAGCCGCTGCTTTTGCTCGTGTTTGCTAATGTGCAGGTAGAACTTGAGGACGATAGTTCCGGAATCGGTCAACATCCGCTCGAACGCGTTGATGTGGTCGTATCGCTTGCGCCAGACGTCTTTCGGGGCCAGGTCATGGACTCTCACGACCAAGACGTCTTCATAATGCGACCGGTTAAAGATTCTGATTTGGCCGGCCGGCGGCGTCTGGGCATGGATGCGCCAGAGAAAGTCGTGGGCAAGCTCCTCAGTGGAAGGCGCCCTGAAAGAAGCTACGGAGCAACTCTGAGAATTCAAGGGGCCGGTGACGTTGCGGATCGTTCCATCCTTGCCGCTGGTGTCGCGCCCTTGCAGGATGACCAGCACGCTTTGTTGGCGCGTGGCCGCGAGGAGTTCTTGAAGCTCGATCAACTCAGCGACTATGCGTTGTGTCGCCGCCGCGGCTTCCTCGTGCTTCAATCCCGAGTCCGCTCCCGCGTCAAAATCATTGAGCTTGATCCGGCGGCCGCCGTCCAAGCGATGAGCATATCCCATAAATGTTCTCCTCGAATTTGAGGCCGGCAGGTTAAGTCCGGCGCGTGCGCCAATTCAGCTTCGACGCACAAGAAGCGGCGTCAGGGCAAGCACGACCAGCATTGCTTCGTAGACTGTTCCGGTCAAGGGATCTCGATTGGTTATGTAGCTTCGGATGGTTATGCCTCGCACCCACGATACAAAAGTGAATTCAGCTGTCAATAGGAGGCCAAGCCCAATAAGACCCATGCCCAGTCTGTCAGCTACCGTGCGCGGTACGCGCATGCTCCTAATGACCCAACGAGCCGAAGCAATGATGACGGCGAGCATGATAGGCGTCTCGATCAATTCCGACATCCGGGGGCGGAGATAAGGAGCCACCCAGAGAGTGCGAACCGTTCCTAGCACAAAGCCAGATCCAAACGTGAAGATGAAATATAGCACACCGGCTTTGGCAATCCGATAAAGACCGCCGCCTCCAAATAGCGTCATGGAAGATAAGGGATGAGTCCCAACCGGAACGCCTCCTCTTGTATATCACGGGGTTCAGTACGGACGTCGACGATGAGGCCGTCGATCATTATCAACCAAGCCATCGTGTTGTCGTCTAGTTTGCTGGCCAGGGTCCATTTACGGTCGAAGGGGCCAATACCGAAGAGTCTCTCGATATCCCGCGCCTTCGCGCTTGCCGACGATTGGCTGACGCCGCACGCAGCCGCCAGATCGGCAGGGCGGCAACTGGGTTGCACGCTGGGATCGAAGAGAAAATTCACTCGGGCTATGGTGAAGATAACGCCCGCGGCCCAGACGTTCCGCTTTCCCTTGAGCAAGGGTGAAGGGCGTTTTCGCGCCAGAGCCGCCACAAGCAACGCGGCGGCGCCGGCGCACTCTTCATCGAGACATTGCCTGCAGGCTGAGTTAATGAGCTGAACGATCTCGTCGAATATTGGCTTGACTTGAGATGGAACACCGGAGCTTTGTTTCGGCATCGCTCCTCCTTGTAGTTTGCATTAGGAACTTGGATTCAGGAACTAGGATTCAGGATGGAGGATTCAGGATTCAGGATAAAGGATTCAGGAACCAGGATTCAGGATTCGCACTCGAGACATGCGGTTCCCTATCCTCGATCCTCAATCTCCTATGCCCAATCTTCAATCCTCCATCTTCTATCCTCTATCTTCTATCCTCTATCCTCGATCCTCTATCCTCTATCCTCTATCCTCACTTCGCCTTCTCTTTGAACTCGAACATCACGATTTTGCCCCCTCTACGGCTTTCGGAGGTTTCAACCTTGACGTTCTGGAACCGATTTGTTTTTGTCAGCGCACGGACATCTCGGTCAATCTGGGCGGGATCGTAGTTACCTCCCGAGCGCGTGCCTATCCAGGATAAGATCGTGGCTCTCTTAATGTGGCGATTGCCCTTGATCAATATGCGCTCGACTCGGGTTTGGGCGGCTGTTGACGTCGTGGCGAAGTTGTTCTTGGCTGAAGCCGAAAGGCAACAAACGCTGCTGAAAATGAGGGTGACGACCAAGAGTCTCATGACTATTCTCCGTGAAAGACGATTTGGAAAGGCTTTGATGAGCGCACTGGTTTTACTTTAAGCGCTCCTCCGTGCATTATCAGGATTCCGCGGCGCCTCTCGCCAATCAAACCGGGGCGCCGGCGCAGTCCGAACTCAAATAATATTATTCAAGGGCGCTGATTGCGAGCGTGATCGGGAATATACCTTGAACGGTGGAGACTATAGCTCTTATTGGTAGTGTTCCGGATGGGAGGGGAATAGTGAAGATCGATATCTTTAATCACATCTATCCGCGCCGCTTCTTTGAAAAGCTGATGGAAGTCGCGTCGAGTCACGGGGACATGGGAAAGCGGTCGCGAAACATACCGTCGCTGGTCGATCTAGATATCAGATTCCGCATGATGGACCAATTTGGCGACTATTGCCAAATCCCTTCCATTGCGTCTCCTCCTATCGAGGTAATGGCTGATGCGGACACAACTCCGATGCTCGCGGAAATGGCCAACGACGGAATGGCCGAGCTCGTAGCGCGTCATGCCGATCGGTTTCCCGCGTTCGCCGCCGCGCTGCCTATGAACAATCCCGACAGGGCCGCCGCCGAGTTGCATCGCGCAGTCAAAGACCTGGGCGCCAGGGCGATACAAATCTATTCCAACGCGGCGGGCAAACCGCTTGACGCTCCGGAGTTTTTGCCGATATTCGAAGCCATGTCCGCCTACGATCTTCCTATACTGTTGCACCCTGCGCGAGGAGCCCATTTCGCCGACTATCCGGGCGAAGAGAAATCGAAATATGAAATCTGGTGGACCTTCGGCTGGCCATACGAAACCAGCGTGGCAATGGCTCGGCTGGTCTTTGGCGGTCTCTTCGACAGATTTCCCAACATCAAAATCGTTACCCACCATATGGGGGCGATGATCCCGTATTTTGAGGGGCGAGTAGGGCATGGCTGGGACCAGCTCGGTAAACGCACGTCGGATGAAGACTATGAGGAGTTGCTAAGGTCGATGAAGAAGAGGCCGCTGGATTACTTCAAGATGTTCTACGCGGACACGGCTTTGTTTGGGGCGTTCTCGGCGACCAGGTGCGGCCTCGATTTCTTTGGCGTCGATCACGTGCTGTTCGCCTCCGATTCCCCTTTCGATCCCGAAGGCGGGACTCTCTACACCCGCGAGACGATTGATGTAATCGATAAGCTCGACCTCACCGGCAACGAGAGACAGCGGATTTACGCCGGGAACGCGGAGCGGCTGTTCAAATTGAGCGCGCTGAGTTC
>JAHFUG010000407.1 GCA_023265195.1 Blastocatellia bacterium
AATGTCTCGTTCCGGGCAAGAAACTCCCGGCGAGCGATACTAGTCGCCTGAGTTAAGAGATATCAGCGCTACTCCAAGACATATTATGATGGCGCCGATCCATCGCGCGGCCGTCACATTCTCTTTCAGAACGCACCTTGCTCCTATGACGCTAACGACGTAACCCAGCGCCGTCGCGGGAAGGACAAAGCTCAAGTCCGCCCAACTGAGCAGCGCGAGGAACGAAAAAAAAGCCACCGCCATGCAAAGGACGCCAAGGCCCATCATCGGGTTCGTAAGCGCGCTCCTTGCCGCGCGAAGCAGATTGCGCGGCCTGTAACTCGTGACTTCCCCGACTTGTTTCATGCCCTTAGTAACGAAAACGTTCCCCGCCGAATCGGAGAACACAATCAATAAAACCATGAACCAGGTCTTCATAATTCAATCGGCGGACGCCTGCTCACCGGCTCTCTGCTTCGCGGCCTTCTGCTCGCTGGCGCCAACCAGCAGAATTCCAACCGTAACCGCCAACGTTCCAGCCCAACGAGCCGAAGAAATTGTTTCGCGCAGGATCAGCCAAGAGAACAGCGCGGTCAGTACGTAAGTCGCCGCGGTCATCGGCAAGACGAAGCTCAAATCGAGCCGAGACAGCGCGGTGAGGTAAAGAATGAAGAACGCTATGAGCAATGCGACTCCGAGCAGGACGAATGGATTTGTGACAGTGTGAAGCGAAAAATCGAGCAAGGCCGCGCGCGACAAAGGGCCGGTGTCGCCAACCTGCCTCATACCGCGGCTGAGGAAAACGTTCCCGATTACCTGCAGCACCACGACCAGAGCTAGTACGATGGAATTCTTCATGCTTGTTGCGTTGCGCCGGCCTCGCGGAGGTTCGACAACTCTATCCCTTCATCCAGGAACGCGCGGCGAACTCTCTCGCTTGTCAAAGCCTTCAACTCCGCCTCTCCAGCGCCCTTAGGGCCATTCAAAGGCTCGTCCTCGGCGGGCGACGCCGGATGACAGTAGATCTCGAATCTATCGGCTTTAATCATCGGAATGAGATTAAGCAGATAATTCTCGGTCACGTTACCGCTTTGCAGAAGCCCGTATACTCGATCCACGCAATCGATGCCGGCGCGTCCAAGCAACCGCTCTTCATAGAAGCGCAGCCGAGTGAAGACGGCCGACCATATCAGTTTGTTGATCAGATTGCTTCGGTCTATCCCAAGCGTCAGCCGAAGCTCTTCGTGTGGCAGACGGATTCTTCTAATCCCGAATTCGCCCGCAAGATCAACCAGGAGCCGCATCA
The DNA here is from genome assembly GCA_023265195.1 of Blastocatellia bacterium. Lineage (GTDB taxonomy): Bacteria > Acidobacteriota > Blastocatellia > UBA7656 > UBA7656 > QHVH01. Next base: position 1,286 of record JAHFUG010000407.1, read on the forward strand.
CCACCGGATGCGAGTGCATGTGAAGATGCCCATCCACGTGGGAAAGGATCAGCCCGGTGTCCGCGAACTTCTCGAGTTGCGCGCGAATTTCCATCCCTAGTTCACGCCTCGCGTTCGAGTTGAACTGATAATGGAGCCCAGTCCGAAACGGGCTGAATGGAAAAGAGCCTTTACTATTCACGAGGTGCGGGATCTCTGCGGGACTCAACGCGCCTCTTCCGCTTACCAGAACCAGGTGGAGACCAACCGCAAGACTGGGACGCCGTCTGGCTAGCTCAACCGCCTCTTCGAAAGCGTCTCCAGTCACCATCAGGCTGGCGCTAGTCAGCACTCCGTGTTCGTGCGCTTCGATTATGGCCCTGTTGACGCCACGCGAGAAGCCGAAGTCATCGCCGTTTACAACGGCCATTCGCCGCGTCCCGTTAGCCGAGCTTTCAGGAGCGGCGAACTCTTTTAGGGTTTGTATCTGGGTTTGCGCCATAGCTGCGAACAGTCACGAGCAACATCGTACGATCGGCGCGGGGACCCAAGGGCGCTCGGCGCAAGTCGCCATGCAGGAAAGCCGCTGATTTGCGTTGACTACGTAACGCTGATCCGCGCGGATCAGCGGCCCGAAGGCAGCGAAGATTAGCGGTTAATCCGGAAGCTGACTCGGCGAGACTCTCAGGCCGCCAATGTTCAATAGTTTCAGCCGAATACCATCCTAAGCGCTTCGTGGCCTTCTCGAGCTTCGTGGTTTGTATTCTCTCACGCCGGAAGCCGTCAGGCCTGCTGGCTCGCGATGAACTGTTTTCGCTTCGACCGAAGCGTCATGTATTCGCGAGCTTCCTTGTACAGCCTGCGCCGTTCCTTCGAATTGAAGACCGCCTTCTTGACTATTCGGGCGACGACTCGCGGCCTGAAGTAATACTTGTCGTAGAAATGTTCGACGGCCTGCATCATCTCGGCGCGAGTTAGACCGGGATACTCGAGATGCGGAAGCTGATGGCCGCTCTCGTCGGTCATCTCGACGTCGGTCCGCAGAAAACCGTTCGCCTTTCCGAAGTTATAGAGCTCCGTGCCTGGATAAGCGTGTGCGATCGACACCTGGATCGTCTCGCAATCGAGTTCCTGCGCGAACTTGACCGATTTCTCGATCGTCTCGGGAGTCTCGCCTGGAAGCCCGATTATGAAGTCTCCGTGAACGACTATTCCGGCCTTCTTACAATTCTTCATGAACTCGCGTGCTTGATCGACGGTCGCGCCCTTCTTGATGTTCTTGAGTATCTGAGGGTCGCCCGACTCGAAGCCGACGATGAACAGCCGGCAGCCGGCGGCTCTCATAGCTTTCAGCGTCTCGAGGTCCACGTGAACCCGCGACGTGCATGACCACGTGAACTTGAGCGGCTTGAACTTCTCGCACAGTTCGAGCACCCGCGACTTTCGGATCGTATACGTATCATCGTCAAAGAATATCTCTTCGATGTTCGGGAACAGCCCAAGCGCGTGTTTGACTTCGTTAGCAACGTCGCCGGCCGAACGCTGTCTCCAGGGATGGCCATCGAACGTCTGCGGCCAGAGACAAAAGGTGCACAGCGCGGGACAGCCTCGCGTCGTGTAAAACGAGATGTAGGGATTCAACAGGAAAGGCACGTTGTAGCGAGTGATATCAAGATCCCGTTTGTAGATCGGCGTTACCCACGGCAGCGCGTCGAGATTTTCGATTTGCGGGCGCGGGCCGGTGTAGACAACCTTGTCATCCTTGATGAAGCTGACGCCCTTGATTTCGTTAAGCGATCTGCCCGCCGCGAACTCGGCGACGGTGTAATCGAACTCCTTGTCGGTGACGAAGTCGATCGCGTGGCTCGCCCTGAGGCTTTGCTCTCTGAGCGTCGATACGTGAGGCCCTACGAAGGCGATCTTCAGCGACGGCTTTCTCTCCTTCATCATCTCGGCCAGCCTGACGTCGCTTGTGAACCCCGGAGTGCTTGTGAACAACACCAAGAAATCATAGTCACCGGATATGCGAACCGTCTCTTCCGGAGTCACGCCGTGCGGAGGCGCATCGAGCAGGCGGCTCTCGGGGATCATAGCGGCTGGGTAGCCCAGCCAAACCGGATACCAGTATGACTCGATCTCGCGAGTAGCCGGCCACCGCGAGCTAGCTCCACCATCGAACCCTTCGAACGACGGCGGGTTCAGCAGCAAGGTCTTCATCATGAGTTATCTTGTTATTTGTCCTTTCGAATGAATGCGGCAATCAATCAAGTCTTATACGCTGGGGCTTCAATGAGTGTCAAGTTTAGCGGAAGCGTGAATTAACCTAAATGGAAGCAACGATGGGAAGAACCGCTGATTCACGCTGACTTACGTAACGCAGATCGGCGAACCGAATGCCGCGGCGACCAGCGGTTGACGCCCGATTGGAAAGAGTCCTCTTCACAATACCGCAAGCAAACGATCAGCGGTCTTCGGACTCATTGCGCTGGCCGGACAATCAAAGGGCCATTAGATAACGTGGCGTCACATCGAGGCGACACAATCCGCCTTTACCTGCCCCGCCGCTCTTGAAGGATCGCTTCCAACTCGGCGACGGCTTCCAGGTCCTTCGGGCGGCCCGCGGCGCGCTTCACATGAATCAACCGTTCCAGATTGAGGCAAAGACAGTCCACACCGAACAGTTGAAGGTGAATGGTCTCAGATACGAGATCGTCATAGCCTCCGCCACCAGTGATTTCGCCAAGCAGGTCGACAGCGCCCAGAGCTGTGGTCAATGTGAAGTTCAACCCCCGCCGTATCGTGCTTGCGTCCCACCGGAACGGCAGGCCCAGGGGTGCGCCTCGAAGATAGGGCGAATGAGGAGCAAGCGCCGCGGCCAGTCGTTCCATGTTCCCACGGTCCCGCTTATAAACGACGTCAAGATCTTGAGTTAACCGAGCCGATCCATGCGCTGTGGCCGCCATTCCGCCCACCACGATGAACTTCACATCGTTACTCACCAAAACACTCAGCAGCGCTGGAAAGTCCATCATTCGGTCCTCGACGCATCTTTTCCGGCGCGCCGCATCTCTTCGGCGAACCGCTGCAATCGCATTAGTTGCTCAAAGCGCTGTTCGACTGTCAAGCGGAGGTTCTCGCGGATCAGCGTCCGGTCGATGTCTTTCTTGTAAAACTCGATAACCGGATCCGGTTCGAACTCTATTGGATCTTTGCTCATCTCGTCTCCCCCGGCATTATACGCCACAAAGCGATCAGCGGTTAGCAATCAGCGGTCAGCGATCAGCGATCAGCGGTCAGCGATCAGCGGTCAGCGGCCAGCGGTCAGCGGTCAGCGGTCAGCGATCAATTCAACTCGCTCAGCTATAGGCATTCCCTAATTCTCAATCCGGCCCTCACCATTCCGCAATCCGCAATTCCCCTTTCCCCCAATCATCAATCATCAATTCTCAATCATCAATTCCCCTATTCCCTCCTCCCCCAATCATCAATCATCAATTCTCAATCATCAATTCCCCTATTCCCTCCTCCCCCAATCACCAATCATCAATTCTCAATCATCAATTCCCCTCTCCCCCAATCATCAATCATCAATTCTCAATCATCAATTCCCCTTTCCCTTTCCCCGCCGTAATTGCCTTGAAGTCTGGGCCGCGTTAAAATCAGTCCGACTCAGTAATCACTCGGGCGAGCCTATGATTGCCGAAACCGCCAATTACCTCTCGATCGTGGATCAAATGCCCGCGGATACCGTTGTGATCTTCCACAACTCAACTTGGGAAGACTATGAAGAACTTCTTGCTCATGTTGGCGAGGCTAGCGGACTCCACGTCAGCTTCAATGATGGGACCCTCAAAGTCATGACTGTTTCCTCCGGCCACGAAAAATATGTTCGTTTCATTGACTCTCTGATCTCATCATTGAGATTAAGGCTTCGCATCAACATACTTTCTCACGGCTCCGCGACGATGAAGCGAAAAGCAAACAAAGGGAACGAGCCAGATGCGTCTTTCTACGTCCAGTCGGCGGCGGCCATCGGCAACCGAATCGACGTCGATCCGGCCGTTGACCCCCCGGACGTGGTGGTCGAAGTCGACATTCATCACGATTCGCGCGACAACTATCCGATCTACGCCGCGTTCGGAGTGCCAGAAATCTGGCGCTATGACGGGCACGAAATGACCATCCTTCAGTTGCAACGGGACGGCTACGTCAGCGCGGAAACCAGCCGGGCGCTCCCGATGCTGACGAGCGGCGTGTTGACTGAATACCTGCGGCGAATGACTGAGGAAGGTGAATTCAAGGCGATCATCGCTTTTGATGAATGGCTTCAGTCTCTACCGAGATGAGGGGTAGAGCCACGGATGAACACCGATAAACACAGATCAGGAATTGCATAGCGCTCAGCCAGTATCCTGTTTCCACCAATCGGTAGGGCCGCTTCAGACTCCGTTCCAGACCGCCTACGCCTATGCTCTCCCTCTTTCACGATCCCCTACTCGCATTCCGGCCCCGCTCGATTCGCGCTAACAATTATCACTGATTCTCAATTCTATCCGTGTTCATCGGTGTTCATCCGTGGTTATGCTACTTCGATACGTAAAGATTCGGGAACTGCTTGCGCAGGGCCGCCACCTTAGGAAGGTCGTTGTAGACTATGTAAGGCTCGTCCGGATGATGAACGACGTAATCCTGATGATAGGCTTCGGCCGGATAGAATGCATCGAGCGTGACTACCTGCGTCACGATGCGATGCGAGAAAAACTTAGCTTGATTGAGCTGCTCGACGTAGGCATTCGCGATCCGCTGCTGTTCGTCGTTTGAATAGAAGATAACGGAACGGTACTGAGTTCCCGTGTCGGGGCCCTGCCGGTTCAACTCAGTCGGATCGTGGGCCACCGAGAAAAAGACTTTGAGAAGCTGGCCAAACGAAATGCGTGACGGATCATAGACGACCTTCACTGATTCCGCGTGACCGGTCCTGCCCGTGCTCACGATTTCATAGTGAGCCGCGCCGGCTGATCCGCCTGAGTATCCCGAGGTCGCGCTCACGACGCCCTTGACGTGTTGAAACACCGCCTGAATTCCCCAGAAGCAGCCGCCGGCAATGACGGCGGTCTGCTCGCCTTTTGCCTTCGCCAGCGGCGCGTCAACGGCGGGATCGGGGATTATTACGGTGGCGCCGGCCGCGTTACAACCCGGTGTCGTGAAGATTGAAACGATGGCGACGATGGTCAATAAGAATCGGGCCATTTTGCTCCTCCTCTATGTGTCAGCCTATTTGCGTGAATAATACAGCAACCGCGTTGCGGCGCCAAACACTCACTTAATTAGTTTCTGTCGCGAAACGCCCGATGTCCGACAAGCCGCAGCTTGTGGGACGTGCCCTCCGTTAGGAGGGCCATGTTTATAGTAAGGATCAGGGCAGCATTCGCCCTCCGCTAGGAGGGCCATGTTGATCCATGTGTCATGGTGACCGCCAAGAGATGGCTCAATCGCTTGTAACATGGCCCTCCTACGGAGGGCGGCCGTTCTACCGCGCGTGCTA
>JAHFUG010000084.1:0-6071 GCA_023265195.1 Blastocatellia bacterium
AATTCCAGGCGAAACGCGTTCGCTAGACAAGACGCCTACAGGCTGAAGTCTGCGCCACTTCAGAATGTCCCGGCCGCTGGGTCGTACAGTCCTATCGTGTCTATTCCGTCACCGCTCTACCAGCAACCCTGAGATGTAGGGACTGCAACCCCGTTCGGGGTTGACGGAGAGTCAAAACCGAATGTCATTTTTACGCCTCCTTAGGATTCGCGCGTAATGCTGGCGGCAAAAAGAACTTTGCACACTCGTCCTGACCGGCGAGTTCCGACCGAGCGAATGTTTAGAACTTCCTCCGAGAACATCGCGTCGCGAGTGCTTGAAGCCGATAACAAGATAACAAGGGAGACAACAGGGCGCTCGTTTGACAACATTTTCAGCCGTGTGCTAAAAGCTCTCTTGCTTTTCAGTTGGCTGGTTTTTAGTTTGACCAAATTAAGGCTAGTGTAGCAGCCCGAGCGATCAAAGGTGAGTTATTAGAGACCGCCGCCGTCTTGATGCGCTCGATGCTCTCCGCTTGAGTCATCATGTCAGACGAAGAAAAAGTCACGCCTCCAGATCCAAGCGGCGATCAGCCGCAACAATCAGAGACGTCAGGAGAGAAGTCTCCTCAGTCAGCGAAGACCGAAGCCTCAGCGGATAAACCTGCGCCGCCGCGAGCGGCCCCCTCCGATAAACCGTCGCCGCCCAAGGCCGCGCCCGCGAAGAAACCATCCATCACATCGGAGATCGCTGGCGACCCCTTCATAGACAAGATCAAAGAAACATTCGGCTTGGCCATAACCGAAGCGGTCCAAACGTTAGGACAACAGATTCTGCGGGTCAACCGAGATCGCTATCTGGAATTGTGCGGCTTTCTTCACGACAACGAAACGGCTCGATTCGATATGTGCACCGACCTGACGGCGAGTCACTGGCCGGAGCGCTCGGGTCAGGAGTTCGAAGTGGTGCTGCTGCTTTACTCGACGCCTAACAACAGAAGAATCAGAATCAAGGCGCCGCTGGCGGACGGCGAAGCGTGCCCCAGCGTCTCGGGCATATGGGCGGGCGCCAACTGGATGGAGCGAGAGACGTTCGACATGTTTGGGATCAAGTTCGACGGTCACCCGGATTTGAGGCGGATTCTGCTGCCCGAAGATTGGCCCGGTCATCCGCTTCGGAAAGAGTATCCTATAGAATATCGTGACAATGAATGGACCGATAAGCATATCGAATACCGCGAAGTTGACTACGACACTTCGCTGATCGACGTTAAGTACGGTGAAAGAAAGTAGAGTGGGACTGGGGGCAAGGGGTTAGGACGATTGCTTGGCTTCAGTTTTCAGGAGGATGGGATTAGGAGCATGGGATTGCCGTGAACGTGGCTCCCAACAACCAAATCCCCAACTCTCAAGGCCTGGTTAAAGGTATGCACGAGCAAGAGGTGGAGATCGCACCGGGCACCCTCTTCGACGCCGAAGAGATGGTGATCAACATGGGACCGCAGCATCCGTCCACGCACGGCGTGCTGCGCGTGATCCTGAAGCTCGACGGCGAAACCGTAAGGGACCTGGACTGCGACATCGGCTACCTGCATCGAGGCGTTGAGAAGATCGCCGAGCACGATACCTACGCGATGATCACGCCTTACTGGGATCGGCTCGATTACGTGGCGGCGGTGTCTAACGATTTATGCTATGTGGGCGGAGTCGAGAAGCTCTTAGGAGTCGAAGTTCCTCGGCGAGCCGAATACCTCCGCGTGATCCTCACGGAGCTGCAACGAATCGCCTCTCACCTGTTATGGCTTGGCACGCACGCGATTGACATAGGCGCGGTGACGGTGCTGTTGTATGCGTTCCGGGAGCGAGAGGAGATACTGAAGATTTTCGAGGATTTCATCGGAGCCCGGCTGACGGCGCACGCTTTCAGGATCGGCGGCCTTTGGTGGGACGCCTACCCCGAGTTCGACAAGCGCGTCCGCGATTTCCTGAAGATCCTTCCCGGCCGCATCGACGAATACGAAACGCTCTTGAACGCCAACCGAATCTGGCTCAGCCGGACGGTGGGAATCGGAATCCTGCCGGCGGACGAAGCCATCAATTTGAGCTTGACCGGGCCGGTGCTGCGAGGCTCCGGCGTTAACTATGACCTTCGAAAAGCTCAGCCTTATTCGGCTTATCCCGAGTTTGATTTTGAGATTCCTTTAGGCGAAAACGGCGACACCTACGACAGGTATCTGGTCAGGATGGCCGAGATCAGACAGTCGATTCGAATTATCGAACAAGCACTCGACGGACTGCCCGAGGGGCCGGTGATGGCGAAGGTGCCAAAGGTCATCAAGCCGCCCGTCGGCGAGGTCTATTTCTCGATCGAAGCGCCTAAGGGCGAGATAGGCGTGTACCTTGTCAGCGACGGGACGACCAAGCCCTATCGAATGCGGATCAGGCCGCCCGCATTCATAAACCTCCAGTCGTTGAGGCGGCTTTCCATAGGGCATCTGGTCGCCGACGTTGTAGCGCTGATAGGAACGATCGACATCGTGCTGGGCGAGGTCGACAGATAGGAGGGGAAATGATGATTGATGAATGATGATTGATGAATGCGGGACCGGAAGGCTGGTTCATCAATAATCATCCGTCATTTATCAATTCAAACATGTTGGGATTCATCGGATAGGAGGGGAAATGATGATTGATGAATGATGATTGATGAATGCGGAACGGAGAGACAGTCGGTTCTTCGTTCATCAATCATCAATTCACAATTCATCAATCATCAATTCAACATGTTGGGGATTCTTACAACGCTGATGTTCGTTGCGCCGGAGTGGGTGCGGAGGTGGACGAAAGAACCTCGCGGCAATGCGTTTTGGGCTGAATTCGTGCTTTGGCCGCTGATACAGATACTATTGGTGCTCTTTATCGTTCTGACGATCGTCGCGTATCTGGTCTACCTCGAGCGCAAAGTGTCCGCTTTCATTCAAGCGAGGCTGGGCCCGATGCGAGTCGGACCGTGGGGATTGCTGCAGCCCGCCGCCGATGGACTGAAGCTGCTGCTAAAGGAAGACATCATTCCCCTGAAGGCGGACAAGGCCGTATTTCAGATAGCGCCGATCATCTCCGTGGTGTCGGCCCTCGTCGTGCTGGCGGTGATTCCGTGGGGCGCCGCGTGGGCGACAATAGCAAACATCAACATCGGCCTTCTGTTCGTCCTGGCTGTTTCCTCCGTCGGAGTGCTTGGACTCGTGTTGGCGGGCTGGTCGTCTAATTCGAAGTACTCGTTGTTGGGCGCGCTGCGATCCTCGGCTCAAATGGTGAGCTACGAGATCGGCATGGGCCTTTCGATTATCGGCGCGCTGATGTTTGCGCGGACATTATCCATGTCCGGCATCATAGACGCTCAACAGGCGGACGGCGTGTGGTACGTGTTCTTCCAGCCAATCGGGTTTCTGGTCTATATGGTGAGCGCGCTTGGCGAAACCAACCGGGCCCCGTTCGACCTGCCCGAGGCGGAATCGGAACTTGTAGCCGGGTATCACACCGAGTATTCAGGATTTCGATGGGCGTTGTTTTTTATGGCCGAATACACCGGGATGATCGTGACGTCGGCGATCGCGGTGACGCTATTTCTCGGCGGGTGGCAGTTTCCCGGCTTGAACCTGATCACGAACAAAACGGTCTTCGCGTTTGTGAGCATCGGCGTATTCGCGGCCAAGATCCTGGTGTTGATCTACCTTTATATGTGGTTCCGGTGGACCTGGCCTCGATACCGATACGATCAGTTGATGGATCTCGGGTGGAAATGGATGATACCCGCGGGGCTTGCCAACATCGTGCTCACGGGGATTTGGTACGTTCTCGCCCTGCCGAAATCGCAAGGGGGCCTTTGGGGGTTCATGGCGCTTAAGGGAGATCGGCTGGTTCCCACAAAATGGGGGATAGCCTATTTCGTGGCGACCGGGTTTGCCGTCACGATCCCGATAATATGGATCGTGCTGGCTTCGATCAATCGCAGGTCGAGAGATTTCAACTTGCACGCGCAGCGCCAGCTTCAGATTAAGCTGCGCGCCGAGCGGTTGCAGAGGCATTCGGAACCCGCGGGAGAAAGCGCGTCATAATCGCGTCATAATTAATGTAGCGCGGACGATGTTTCAAGTGGTCCGGCAAGGCGGGTACTGACCCGGCGCGGAAGTTCTTGCGGTTGAGCGATCGAAAGGGCGCAAGCTGAAGCCCGCGGCGCTTCGGATGGCTCTCGAGAGTGGGTGATATATGCCGGCAGTAAAGACAACGATAGGCCGAAGGACGCTTGGCGAAGTGATCAAGCGTCTCTTGCTGTTCGATCTATTCAAAGGGTTGTTTGTGACCTTCAGTTATAACTGGCGGGCGCTTTACGAAAAGCGCGAGGGGGGCAATCCGAACCAGGCGATCTACACCGAGCAATATCCGCTCGAGCGTCCGCGCGTGTCGGAGCGATTTCGCGGCGCCCCGCGATTGAACCTCGACCCTGAGACGGGACAGACGCTCTGCATAGCTTGCGATCTGTGCGCACTGGCCTGTCCGGTGGACTGCATCGAAGTCGGATCGATTCGCCGCGAGGTTCGCGAGGGCGAGAAGGTCAACAAGAAGAAAGTGCTGACGACCTTTGTCTTCGACACGTCCCGCTGCATGTTTTGCAATCTATGTTCCGAAGCGTGTCCGACGGATTGTCTCGAGCTGACGCAGAGCTTCGAACTGGCCGTCTATCACCGGTCCGGCTTCCGGTGGGATCGCGAAATGCTCGAGAAGGGGATCGACTACGTTCGATACGCTAAATAGTCATTTGGCATTGGTCATTTGTCACTGGGACCAGGAAGACGGAGAAGCAAGGAGACAAGGGACGAACGACGTGGACTAAGGACAAACATGCAACTACACGGTTGGGAAGCGGTGCTGTTTTACGTACTGGCGTTCATGACTTTGATCATGGCGGTGTTTGTCATATCGGCCCGCATCGCCGTCCACTCGGCGCTCTTTTTGATCTCGGCCCTCGTGAATGTGGCGTTGATATTCATATTGCTGCGGGCTGAATTCGTGGCCGGCGTGCAGATTCTGGTCTACGTCGGCGGCGTCATGGTGCTGTTTCTGTTCGTGATCATGCTCGTGCAAACGCGCGCCGAGGAAGAAGCCAAGGTCAAGCTTTACACCGGGCAGACAAAAGCGGTTTACGTGATCGCGATGTTGCTGGCGTTTTCTTTTATCGCGGCGATGCGGCCGGCTCAAAGCGCGTTTCTGTCATCCGACTCGGCAAACTCGACTGTGACGGCGGCGGATAGGGGAACGACAACCGGGGCAGGCGCGGGCTCGTTGTCGGAAGATACGCAAAAGGTGGGCGACGCTCTTTATCGCCAAGCCGCTTTGCCGTTCGAGATCGCGTCGCTATTGCTCCTTGTGGCGATGGTTGGCGCCATTTTGCTCGCGCGAGGGTCTAAACAGGAGAAGCTTCACGAGTGACCCTGAAGAGAACTGACGGAATGACAGCGGAATGAAGAACCTTTGCATGAAGTGACGGATAGGAGGAGTTGGTGAACGCTCTTGCGATCGGCGCTTTAAATTGCGCAGCCGCCATTATGATTCAGTCGGGTAGCGAGGGCTCGCCGTCGCGCCTGCTCGACTACTTGAAGCGATTCGAGCCGAACCTGGTGAATTTCTTGATGCTGAGTTTTCTCCTGTTCATAATCGGCGTGGCCGGCGTCCTCTCGCGGCGAAACATCATCATCATATTCATGTCGATCGAATTGATCCTGAACGCGGTCAACATCAACCTGATAGCGTTCTCGCGGTATCTGCAGGTCAGCGAACAAGCGTTGAGGCAGAGGGGCATCACAGGGAATCCAGTGGCGGGCCCTGTTTTCACGATCTTCATAATCGTGGTGGCGGCGGCCGAAGCGGCCGTGGGACTCGGCATCGTCATTTCGCTGTTCAGAAATAGGGAGACGGTGTCGATCGATGAGATAGATCTTTTGAAGTGGTGAAGCAGCGGTCAGCATTCAGCGGTCAGCACTCAGCGGTCAGACCGCGGAGATGCAAGCGCGCTGAAAGCTGAAAGCTGAAAGCTGA
>JAHFUG010000084.1:6171-19728 GCA_023265195.1 Blastocatellia bacterium
GTGTCGATCGATGAGATAGATCTTTTGAAGTGGTGAAGCAGCGGTCAGCATTCAGCGGTCAGCACTCAGCGGTCAGACCGCGGAGATGCAAGCGCGCTGAAAGCTGAAAGCTGAAAGCTGAAAGCTGAAAGCTGAACGCTGAACGCTGATCGCTGATCGCTGATTGCTGAACGCTGATTGCTGAACGCTGAAGACTCAAAACTGTTCTTATGTTAAAACTCGTCTGGCTAGTTCCTCTTGCACCGCTGATCGGCTTCGCGGTCAACTTCCTTTTCGGGCGCCGGTTCAAGCTCGGCGAGGGAGCGGTGAAGGTCATTGCTTGCGCCTCCGTGCTCGTATCGCTTGTCATTACGCTGGGGGCCTTCTATGAATACGGATGGAGTTATGCGCCGCAGCACAACAATGCGCCGTACCTGACGACTTTGTTTACGTGGCTTCCCGCCGGAGTTGCTCACCTGACGTTCGGCCATTCAGCGGGCGCGCTCGCTGACTTCAAGATCACCTGGAGTTATCAGATCGATCAGCTTTCGCTTGTGATGATGTTCGTGGTGACGTTCGTCGGGTTTTTGATTCACGTCTTCGCCACCGGCTATATGCACGGCGATAAGGGCTACTACAGGTTCTTCGCATACATGAACTTGTTCATGTTCATGATGCTGCTGCTCGTGATGGGTTCGAACTTCCTGATCATGTTCATTGGATGGGAAGGGGTGGGACTCTGTTCCTACCTGTTGATCGGGTACTACTTCGACCGCCGGGAGGCTGGCGACGCGGCGAAGAAAGCGTTCATAGTAAACCGCATCGGCGACTTCGGATTCGCGCTCGCGATTATGGGCGTGTTCGCGGTGTTCGGGAGCCTTGAATTCACGAAGGTGCGCGAACTGGCCGGCGGATATTCGATCGAAGGCCTGTGGCAGTTCGGATTGATGAGCTGGCTGGCTCTTGGTTTGTTCATTGGAGCCACCGGTAAGAGCGCCCAGATTCCGCTCTATATCTGGCTGCCGGACGCGATGGCCGGCCCGACTCCGGTCTCCGCGCTGATTCACGCCGCCACGATGGTTACGGCCGGCGTCTTCATGGTCACGCGGACGAACTTCATCTTCCAACGCTCGACCACGATGATGCTGATCGTTGCGCTGGTGGGCGGTTTGACTGCTTTCGTAGCCGCGACCATCGGCATAACTCAGACCGACATCAAAAAAGTGCTGGCGTATTCGACGGTGTCTCAACTCGGATACATGTTCCTGGGCGCGGGAGTGGGGGCCTTCATCGCGGCGATTTTCCACGTGTTCACTCACGCGTTCTTCAAGGCTCTCTTGTTCCTTGGGTCAGGCTCCGTGATTCACGGAATGCATCACGAGCAGGAGATGCCGAAGATGGGCGGGCTGGCTAAGCACATGCCGACCACCTACAAGACGATGCTCGCCGGCTGGCTTGCCATTTGCGGGATCATTCCGTTCGCGGGCTTTTGGTCCAAAGATGAGATATTGTGGAAGTCATTTTCCACCGGAGTTTTCGGCGGCGGCAAAATACTCTGGTTCCTCGGTTTCGTCACGGCGGGAATCACGGCTTTCTACATGACGCGGTTGATAGCGCTGACGTTCTGGGGCGAAGAACGGTTCAAGCAGGCTTCGGGACACAAAGACGCCTCTCATGGCTCGAGCCACGGCTCGGTCGAGCCACACGAATCGCCTCGCAGCATGACCGCGCCATTGATCGTGCTGGCCGCGTTCTCGGTTTTCATCGGGCTGATCGGAATTCCGCACGCGAGCTTGTTCGAACGATGGCTGGAGCCCGCGATCGAGAACGTCCACCATAAGCCGGCCGCTGAATCGGCTATGGTAGCGGGCAGCGGTGAGCACGCTGCGCCGGCAACCATAGCCGCTCCCGCCGCGGGCGAGCACGCAAAGGCCGGCGCGGAAGAGGCTGAGGCCGCCAGTCCATTGGAATACGTGCTGATGGTTCTTTCGCTGGCGATCGCCGCGGCCGGAATCTGGCTCGGAAGGTTGTTCTACTTGAAGCGGCCTGAGTTGCCTAAACTCTGGGCCGAACGCCTTCGTCCGCTGTACACGCTCAGCTTCAACAAGTGGTACTGGGATTACCTGCTGGACGTTAAGGGAGTCGAAGCCGGCAAAGGAATCAACAAGGGTTTGTGGAGAGTTGATGCGCTTCTTGTCGACGGAGGCGTAAACGGAGCGGGCTGGCTCACAAGATTCTCGGCGCTGGTGTCGGGCGGTTGGGACAAGTACGTGGTCGACGGACTTGTTAACGCAACCGGCTGGCTTGCGCGGTTTGGATCTATTGCGCTTCGAGCCGTACAGACGGGGTTCTGGCAGAACTACGCGTTGTTGTTCACGGCCGGGTTATTCGTGGTTCTGTTCTTGTACGAACGGACGGCGCTCATGGATTTGGTGATGGGGTTTTATCGCGGAATCACGGGCCGCGCCGGCAAGTGAAGCAGGCGGGTTGCCGGCTGTCCGACGTGAATCGCATCGGCCGAGATCATGCGGGTTTAAGAAGAAACGTGCGAGGAGACTGATTAATTATGCCTGGGCATGCGGAGATCTTCGGGATCGGGATCCTTTCGTGGGTGACGTGGCTGCCCGCGGTCGGAGCGTTGCTGATACTTCTTTTCAATCGCGAAAAGAACGACGGCATTCGATGGTTCGCCAACGTTTGGATCGTGTTGTGCTTCCTGGTTTCGATTCCGCTCGTGACGGGCTACGACCGGCGGCTCGGGGGCTTGCAGTTCATCGAAGACCACGAATGGATACCGGTAATCGGGTCCCGGTATCAGCTTGGCGTGGACGGGCTCGCCCTCCTGCTGGTGGTGCTGACGACGCTCCTTGGAGTCATATCGGTCATATGCTCGTGGGCTTACATACGCGAGAAGGGCCGCGAAAAAGAGTACTACATCATGCTGCTCCTGCTTCAAAGCGGGATGCTGGGCGCGTTCGTCTCGGCGGATCTCTTCCTGTTCTTTATCTTCTGGGAAGTGATGCTCGTGCCGATGTATTTCCTGATCGGAATATGGGGCGGCAAGAACCGGCTTTACTCCGCGATCAAATTCTTCTTGTACACGCTGGTCGGTTCGGTGGTCATGCTGTTGGCGGTGCTGAAGCTCTTCTTTATTTTTCCGGAAGTTGTTCGAGCCCAGAAACCCGGAGTCGAAGCGACCGCGCGGCAGATAGCCACGAGCCGCGAGACCGGCCAAGTCAACGATCGAATGCTCAACCTTGCATTGGACGCCATGCGCCGCGTCGACGACCGGTCGCTGCCGCCGGGTCATGTTCGCAGCAGCTTCAACATAACGGCCCTCACGGCAGCCGGGCCTCACATCAAGACGGTCTTTGGATTATCGCTCGTCATATGGCTGTTCATTGGATTCGCGCTCTCGTTCGCGATAAAAGTGCCGATGTTCCCGTTCCACACGTGGCTGCCGGACGCGCATTACGACGCGCCGACGGCGGGGTCGGTGATTCTGGCGGGCGTCCTGCTGAAAATGGGCACCTATGGGTTCATGCGGTTCTCGCTTCCGATTTTTCCCGACGCCGCGACGGACCCGGGAGTAAGGAAGGTGATGATCGCGCTATCGATCATAGGAATCATTTACGGCGCCCTTGTGGCTATGGCTCAGAAAGACGTGAAGAAACTGATCGCGTACTCATCGGTTTCGCACCTCGGGTTCGTTATGCTGGGTTTGTTCGCCTTCAATCCAAGCGGGATCAACGGAGCCGTGCTGCAAATGATCAATCACGGAATTTCGACGGGCGCGCTCTTCATGCTCGCCGGCATTCTGTACGAGCGGCGGCACACCTATGAGATTTCCGAGTTTGGCGGACTGGCGCACCAGATGCCGACCTTTTCGACGATCTTCCTGATCGTCACTCTTTCCTCGCTCGGGCTGCCGCTGATGAACAATTTTATCGGCGAGTTCTTGACGTTGAGAGGAGCCTTTGAAGCAAGAGTGTTGTGGGGCGCGCTCGCGACTATCGGGGTGATTTTGGGCGCGGCGTATATGTTGTGGTTGTATCAGCGAGTTTTCTTCGGCCCGTTGACGAATCCGTCGAACGAAAAGCTAAAGGACCTGGACAAGAGGGAGGCATGGCAGTTCGCGCCGCTGATCGTGTTGATATTCTGGATCGGCGTTTATCCCGAACCCATTCTGTCATTCGTGAGGCCACAGACCGACACCGTGGTTGCGATTGTCCAGCCCGATTATTTCAAGACCGGACCGGCAACCGAGCGCAAGCTGGCTGAAAGCAAATCAGCGGATCAACCGGACACTGTTCACACTGATTCAGCCGAGGCGGCGGCTCAAGCGAAGTAGTTCATTAATGATGCGGGCGCAAGCGGTCCCGCTTGGAGTTTGGCCATTTTCGGAGATAGCAAATTCAGATTCCATGTTCAATCTCAAAAAATCACGGGTCGGGAAGAGGGATTTATCCCCGCTCCTCCGGTTGCGATTCGCTCCTGCTGGCGTCAACCGGAGGAGCGGAGATAAATCCCTCTTCCCGGCCTGTGATTTTATGATATTTGGCGGTCTGCTTCATCTGGACGCCTCACAAGAGTGGAATCAAAACGGCCAAACTCCAGTGCGGGTTCAAGCGCCTGTACCTAGATAAGAATCGCTCACTTAAGAAACAGAGCGTGCGGATCAAAAAAACCGATGCTGGCATTATTACAAGGACTCACCGACTTTCACACGATCTCGCGGGAGACCGTGCAACTCATCATGCCCGAGGTGATCTTGACCGTGTTTGGGTGCGCGGCGCTTGTCCTGGATGTGCTGCTGCCCCGCGCGCACAGGCGAATAGTCGCCTGGGTCTCTCTGTCGGGCATCGGGTTCTCGCTTGTTTCACTCGGCATACTTTATCCGAATCTCGTGAAGGATCAGGCCGCGCGGTCGGGTTTCTTCCAGACGATTCTGCTGGACGACTACGCGATCGTCTTCAAGCTGATGTTTCTCATTGGCGCGGGGATTTCCGTCATTCTCTCGATTAAGTACCTGGACGAAGAAGGCGAGCAGCACGGTGAGTACTACGCGCTGATTTTGTTTTCCGTCGTCGGAATGATGTTCATGGCCTGCAGCGTGGATCTGCTGTCGCTCTTTATATCTCTCGAGTTGATGGCGGTCTCGGTGTACATTCTCGTCGGCTTCTTCAAACGCGACCGTAAGTCCAACGAAGCCGCTATGAAATACTTCTTGCTCGGCGCGTTTTCCTCGGGCGTGCTGTTGTATGGAATGTCTTTGGTCTACGGTCTCACCGGCTCGACGAACCTTGCGGCCATAGCGGCGGCTATTCCAAACGTCATCAAGATCGACGTCGCCAAGACGATGACCGACAAATCGGTCATGGACATGCGTTATCTGCTATTGCTTTCAATGGGGTTGATGGCGGCTGGCATGTTCTTCAAGGTCGCCGCCGCGCCGTTTCACATGTGGGCGCCGGATGCGTATGAAGGCGCGCCGACGTCGATTACAGCGTTTATGTCGGTAGGCGTCAAGGCCGCGAGCTTCGCGATGTTCGGCCGGCTCTTTCTCTATGGTCTGCCTGATCTGCGTGGTTCGATCGCGGGTAACGCGGCGGAGTCGGCGCCTACGCTTCCGGGATGGGCCGTGCTGTTGGGGATTGTAGCCGCGGTAACGATCGTTTGGGGTAATCTTGGCGCGCTGACCCAGAACAACCTGAAGCGGCTGCTGGCGTATTCGTCCATCTCGCATGCCGGATATACGCTGCTCGGGTTGATCGCGGGAAATCAGACCGGCTATATCGGCGTCGTGCTGTATTTGTTTATCTACACGATCATGAACCTGGGCGTCTTCGGCTGCATAATCGCCTTGAGGCGGCGCGGGATCGTGGGCGACACAATGGAGGATCTCAACGGGCTCATCAAGAAGGCTCCGTGGCTGACGGTGATGATGACCATCTTCTTGCTTTCGCTGGGAGGCATCCCTCCAACAGCCGGGTTCATCGGGAAGTTCTACCTGTTTGGCGGATTGATCGAGACCGGCAATCCGTGGCTGGCGCGGCTCGCCCTTCTTGCCGTTGTGATGACCGCCGTTTCGCTCTACTACTACTTGAGATTAATCAAACATATGTACATAGAAGGCGAGAGCGAGCCGGCGCCGCTCGCGCCGTCGCGCGTGCTCAACTGGACTCTTTCAGCGGCGGCGGTGGTGATCATTCTCATCGGCGTCTATCCCAAGTGGTTTATCGACATATCCCAACGGGCCGCGAAGTCTCAAGCATTGAAGACCTACAATTACAACGCCAAGGAAGCGGACCAACCATTGAATCTCCCGAGCATGGGCTCCCCTGAGAGGTAAAGACGCCGGGTTTGTCCCGCGCTCTGGCCCTCCTCAGGAGGGCGCTGGAGTTTGGCCATTTCTCTTCGGCCCTCCGCAGGAGGGCGCTGGAGTTTGGCCATTTCACTTCTGCCCTCCGTAGGAGGGTCATGTTTATAGGACGTGTCGTGGGAATATCCGCCCTCCGTAGGAGGGCCATGTGTTCTCTGGAATTGCGACACTTTTATTGTTCCCCTAAATAGATGGACATGGCCCTCCTAACGGAGGGCAGATGTCGAGCCCGATCCCTGCTATAAACATCGCCCTCCTACGGAGGGCGGAAGAAATGGCCAAACTCCAGGGCCCTCCTACGGAGGGCCAACCTCGATGAATCGAGGTGCTAATGAGAGCGCTCCGCTCAAACCCGATACGACTCCGGCAAGTAATCACAGTCCCCCCAACCCGGTTTGGCGCTCCGGCGCTTGAGCAATCTCTCGAAATATAGTCTTATTATCGCAATGGCCAAGAACGACAACGGCGATGCAAGCTGGCGTCAGGCAGTCGCAAGCGTGGGCCTCGCGCTCGCGATCCCGTCGATGATCGCAATACCCGCGTTGATCGGATGGTATCTGGACAATCGTTACGGAACGGCGCCGATGTGGTTGATCATCTGGCTCGTGGCGGGACTGATCAGCGCGGCGTTCGATATTTATAAGCTGATGAAGCGGTTCGGCCAGCTTAAGTGAGGAAACGGGTCGTCCAGGAATTGGACCTCGGGAATCGGCAGCTAGGCGCTGGGCCATCAACGAATCTCCAAGGCGATCCGAGCCCTTGTTAGCGTGCCCACGAATGCTCGCGCGTTGGATAGGCTGCATATGAACCATCCCCCAACGGGGTTGGGGGTATTCAAGAAAAAAGCCGCGGTGCGCCGTCTGTAGCGAGCGAATGAAGGTATCCCCCAACTGCGTTGGGGGTATTCTCGGGTCTCGAGATCTTTCTCTAGCGAGCAACACGGAATTAGGACACTACTAAACTGCCGGGGCTGTTGAAGGATCGCTTTGACCGCGGCCGCAAGCAACATATTAATCGGCTCACGCCTTGGTTTGATGATCGACCACCTTTTGCTTGTGCTCGTCGAAGTACAACACCCTCCCTTCGCGGTATGATTGAACGCTCAGCGCGATGGGAACCAGGGCTTTGTATCCGGTCATTGCATCCAGCACGGGAGTCTCGCGAGTTCGAACGCATCTGATGAAATTCTCCATGTGCGATTCGCGAGGTTCGCATTCGAACATCATCTCTATGGTGCCGTACTTCTCCTTGAACTTCTGCTTGGCGATTTTCTGTGGAGTTACGGTAATGAAGTTGACGGTGTCTTCGAAGCGTCCGTTGGGCACCATCATTATCGTGCCTTCGTGACCTCGTATCAGCCCTGAAATGTGCGAGTCGTTCGTCATCGTCGAGCTTATGACGACCATATGCCCCTGCGGATACTCGGCGGTGAGAGTGAACGTATCGGGCACCTCCCGCTCGTCTTTGAAGATGTAGATTCCACCGGTTCCCATTACGCGGCTTGGGAACTGAGCCTCGCCCCAGCACAGATTCATCGGGGCCAGCACGTGATAGAACAAATCGGTCGCGATGCCGCCGGAATAATCCCAATACTTTCGAAATCGGAAGAAGCGGTCCGGATCGTACCGGCGTTCAGGCGCGCCGCCCAGCCACGTCTTCCAGTCGATGAAATCATCGCCCTTCGCGTCCGGCCCAGCCGCCGGATCGATTCGCCAGTTCCATTCGCCGTCCGTCGAGTTCCGGTGATAAGAGCCCTGACTCATTACGAGCTTTCCGATCATACCGTCTTGAATCGCTTTGCGCGCCTTCCACCACTGGTCGGAGCTGGTTGTTTGAGAGCCAACTTGAAGCACCCTGTTGGTTTTCTTGACGGTCTCGACCACGGCCTTTGCTTCGTCCAGAGTATGGGTCATCGGCTTCTCGAGATAGACGTCCTTGCCTTTGTTCATGGCGTCTACCGCCATCTTGCCGTGCCAGTGATCGGGTGTCGCGATGATTACCGCGTCGATGTCCTTTCGCTCGAGAAGCTCGTGGTAGTCCGCTATGGCGCCGCACTTCGCGAATTCAGCGGCCATCCTTCTCCGCTTGACGTAGACGTCGCAAACCGCCGTGACGTGAGCGGGTGTCAACGGCTTTTGCCCCGTGTCTATCGCCCAGCGAAGCAGGTCTCGGCCACGGCCGCCTGCTCCTATCAGCCCCAGGCTAATCTGATCGTTTGACCCGATGATTTTCCCGCCGGCTTTGCCTGTCTTGCTAAGGGTCCCAATGGCCGCGCTCGCGCCCACCGCGGATTTGACGAACTGCCTGCGATCTACCTTGGTGTCCATCGTCTCACCTCTTTTTGCCGGCTGATTTCAAAAACGGCCATCCGTTTGGGACGGCGTTCGAGCGGAAGCTCAGTCCATAAGCATGAGAGTCCGCCGGACGAATCGCCCCCACAAGGCCAGGACTCTACGATGCGCCGCTATATATGACACACAAGAGGCGGCGGCTTCAAGCGGAATACGGCTCCCGCCGGCGTCTCAACTTCTCGTGATTGACGGGACCAAGACCGTCTGGTATCACTTGCGTGGGCCGGGCGAGACGGCGCCCGAATCCGTGATGGGAGACAAACAATGAAGAAGCTCAGCGACCGCGTTGCAATAATAGGTATGGGCTGCACGAAATTCGGCGAGCACTGGGATAAGAGCGCCGATGATCTCATAGTCGAAGCCGCTTACGAGGCGTTTGAAGACGCGGGCGTTGAGCCGGATCAAATCGAAGCCGGCTGGGTCGGCACGCTTACATCCGGCATTTCCGGATTGAGCCTGACCCGGCCGCTCAAGCTTCAATACATCCCGGTTACTCGAGTCGAGAACATGTGCGCAACCGGCCAGGATGCTCTGCGCAACGCGGCGTTTGCGGTTGCCGCCGGCGCCTACGATCTGGCTTTGGTAGCCGGTTTCGAGAAGCTCAAGGATTCGGGATATTCCGGACTGCCAGGCGCCTCCAGCAGCGTGATTGGCGCGGGCAACACCGCGCCCGGCGCATTTGCTCTCGCCGCCAACCGGTACTTTCATAAGTACGGAGTGGGAAAAGAAGAGCTCGCGAAGATATCGGTCAAGAACCATTACAACGGCGCGCGAAATAAGAAGGCGCATTTTCAAAAAGAGATAACGGTCGATCAGGTGATGAAGGCCCCGATGATCGCGTCTCCGTTGGGACTTTTTGATTGCTGCCCGACTACGGATGGCGCCGCGGCGGCGGTCATCACGCGGACGGATCTAGCGCCGAGGTTCAAGAAGGACTATGTGACGATCAAAGCCATGGGACTTGCGGTCGGCCCGGGAACCGGCCGCCTTGATCCGGAGTTCGATTTCACCAGTTTTCCCGAAACCAGGGCGGCGGCAAAGCAGGTCTACGATCAACTCGATATCAAAGAGCCGCGCCGTGAAGTCAGCATGGCGGAGGTTCACGATTGTTTCTCGATAACCGAGATGATCATTTATGAAGATCTCGGATTCTCGGAGCCGGGCAAAGCAAAGACGGACATCGACGCCGGCGCGTTTACGTTGAACGGCGACTTGCCCGTCAATACCGACGGTGGACTGAAGAGTTTCGGTCATCCTATAGGAGCCAGCGGACTGCGAATGCTCTACGAGATTTACGCCCAATTGCAGGGGCGGGCGGGCGAACGTCAAGTGAAGGATATGAAGCTAGGCTTGGCGCATAACCTCGGTGGAAACCCGGGGTCGTTTACCTGTTCAATCATCGCCCTCGGCCATCCTTAAAATAAGGAGACGTAAAAATGACTTCCCGTTTCGAGTTATGCGGCAGCACGAGGTGAGTACCGCCGGTGAAGTGAGGACTCACCGCGGAGTCGCGGAGACCGCTGAGAGGGACGCAGATGTGGCTTACTCTCCGCGGCTCTCTCAGCGATCTCTGCGTCTCTGCGGTGAAGTTCTCACTTCACCGGCGGTACTCATCTCGCGCTGCCGCATAATTCAAAAAGGAACTTATTTTTTTACGCCCCCTAAGCGTCGCGGAAAAGCGCGGCCCGTTGACAAGCCAAAGCCGCCCAAGTAATCTTCTCAAGGCTCAAGTGCACTACTTGAAGCTCGGTAATTGTTGGATGAAAGAGATCAAGCACACCGATTTTCCCGGCCTGCTCCCCGAAGACGACGCTGATATTGAAGTAATGGTCCACCATTCGTCCGGTGGCGGTTCGCTTTGGGCGGAAGCAAAATCGCTCGCTCGCGATATCATCTTCGCGGCGGTCACCGCGGTGCTCATCGTTGTTTTCGTGGTTCAGCCGGTAAAGGTCGAGGGCACCTCGATGCTTCCCCGTCTTCATAACGACGAGCGCATCTTCGTAAACAAATTCAAGTATAATTTCGATCCCATCGAGCGCGGCGACATCGTTGTTTTCTGGTATCCGGAGGACCCGTCCAAGTCGTTTATCAAGCGGGTGATTGGATTGCCCGGCGAGAGAATTCGAATGGATCAGCATGGGCGCCTGTACATCGACGACAGCCCTAAAGAAGAGCAGTTTCTCTCACCGGAGTACACTCAGTTCCCCACCGCGATACCGGAGACGCTCGTCAAACCGCATTATTACTTCGTAATGGGCGATAATCGCGACGCATCCAACGACAGTCGGCGATGGGGGCTCGTGCCCGAGAAATACATATACGGCAAAGCAATGTTTCGCTATTGGCCGCTTAACCGAATAGGCGTTCTTCAATGACGCCCGGCCCTCGATTCGGGCGGGCGTTGCCGGAACGCGCCCTAGCCGTCACCGATTACCGAGTCTTAGCAATCTGATAGCCGATGCCGACCAGCCTCGCCCTATTATTCAAGCTGATCTACAGGCCAAAGTATGCGCTGGCTTCGTTGCGCGATAGCGCGCCATATCTCGCCGGGGCTTTGCTCGCTCTGGCGGCGACGCTGCTATACGACTACGCGGCAAGCGGCGCCTTGTGGGTTATGTCCCAGCCGCGAGGCGGGGCGGCGGCCGAACGTCTTTCGCCGCTATTCATCACGCTGTTGTTCAGCAAGGTGATAGCGTCGGCGGCTCCGGTGGGGTTCATAGCGCTGGTGTTCGCGCCGGCTTGTCTACTGGCGGCGAGCCTCATCGACCGCCGGACTTCCTTCGGGGTGTTGTTAAGGCAGGAGTACGCCGGGCTGCTCAGTTGCGTCTTTTACTGCTGGGCGATATCACATCTCGCCCTGACGATTCCAGCGGCCTTTCTTAGCGGAGCGATGCAAGCCAACCTCGGCGCCGCGGCGGGTCTTTGGGCCGCCAGGCTGGGTTACTTCGTGACTCTGGTGGCGTTGGCGCTTCACGTTGTCCTGAGATTGTCATATGGCGGAGCGGCTGGAGGCGCTTTGCTTGCGTGCCTGTCGTTGGTTGTGCTGCCGCTTGTCCCGAGCCTTATGCACTTTCTCTCATCGCCGATGATATTGATCCTGGTCATCCTGTTTCTCAGGCGCTACGCGAGCGATCTTCTTTCATCGCACGGAGCCCGTACCCGATTCAAGCAAAACATGGAAATGGCTACGCTCAACCAAGCCGACGCCACGGCTCATTACAACCTGGGCTTGATCTACCAGCAGCGCGGAATGAATGAAGAGGCAACGACGTTTTTCAACCGGGCGATCGAAATCGATCCCGAGGAAATCGACGCGCATTATCAGATGGGACGAATCGCGCGGGACGAGGGAAGGCTGCCGGATGCGATCGGCCACTTCGATTCGGTGGTGCGATTGAACCCGGCTCACAGCCAAAGCGAGGTCTGGCGCGAGATTGGCCGCGCCTATTTGCAGGCCGGCCAGTTCGCGGACGCCGCCGAGGCGCTCGAGCGATTTCTCGACCGGCGGTCTTCGGACGCTGAAGGGCGTTATCACTATGGTCTCGCGTTACAGGGTCTCGGACGCGAACAGGAGGCGGCGGCGGAGATGAACGGCGTCATCGAATCGGTTCGCACGTCCCCTCCGTACAAATACAGGCTGGAGAAACAGTGGATGCGAGACGCGCAGTCGTTCATCGCGGGCCGCACCGCGCGCAAGCGGGGCAAGGGAATCGCGGAATAACATCGAGCTTCGGTAGTGGTTCAGTTTGAGCCGAGCGAATAGGCGATGGAAGAGGCCGCTGATTAGCGCTGACTATGTAACGCTGATCGGCGCGGATCAGCGAGCCGAAGGCAGCGTTGACCCGCGGTTATTCCGGGAAACCTGAAACGCGAGCTTACCTGAGACCAAACTGAACCACTACACGGGAGTCACACTCGGAAAGGAATTGAAGTGGAAGCTATATTAGCTCTTGAAGACGGGAGAATCTGGCGTGGCGCCGGTTTCGGCGCGCGCGCGGAAGTCGCCGGTGAAGTCGTGTTCAACACCGCGATGACTGGATATCAGGAAATCCTCACCGATCCTTCGTACTGCGGCCAGATCGTGACGATGACCTATCCCCTGATCGGCAACTACGGATTGAACAATGAGGACGCCGAATCGGGCGCCCCTTACGCCGAAGGCTTCATCGTCAAAGAGGTCTCGCGCGTCGTGTCCAACTGGAGGTCCACCGAGTCACTGGATCAGTACCTCAAACGTCACCGCATCCCCGGTCTTTCCGAAATAGACACCCGCTCTCTTGTGCGTCATATACGCGATCGCGGCTCGATGCGCGGCTGCCTTAGCACACTGGGCGAAGGCGAAGAAACAGTGATCGCGCGAGCTCGCCAGGCGCCGGAGATGGCGGGACTCGACCTGGCTTCGGTTGTGACGTGCAAAGCGCCTTACGAGTGGGTCGAATCGCAAGCGAACGCCTACGGCTCCCCGAGCCTGCTTCATTCCACGCGCCGCCCGGAAGACTCCGGACGCCGGCTGCACGTTGCCGCTTATGACTTCGGGTTGAAGCGCAACAGCCTTCGCAATATGGCGGCGCTGGGTTGCCGCATCACGATCGTTCCGGCGCATACCACCGCGGAAGACGTAGCGGCTCTCGAGCCGGACGGCGTATGGCTGTCGAACGGCCCCGGCGATCCGGAGCCCCTGACCGATGTGATATCGAACCTGAAGAAATTGATCGGCCGCTACCCCGTGTTTGGCATTTGTCTTGGCCATCAATTAATGGGGCTGGCCCTCGGAGGACGAACCTACAAGCTGCCCTTCGGCCACCACGGAGGAAACCAGCCGGTCAAGGATCTGACCACGGGCCG
>JAHFUG010000084.1:19828-21066 GCA_023265195.1 Blastocatellia bacterium
GCCGTCCGTCTAGCCAGATCCAGTTCTTCACGCTTGTAAGAGATTGCGCCTACTACCGCGTGGCCTCCACCGTTGTAGCGTTCGCAAATGGAAGCGAGGTTATGACGGCGGGGCCGCGGGCTCCACGGATTGAACCCGACTGATACTTTCGATCTGAATTCGGAGAGACTCACCCCTACCGAGTACATGCACTCCGGAAACAGATAATAAGGTATGAACTTGCTGTAGCCTTCGGCGTCGTGCCTGCTCAGATCGAAAAAGGCGACGCCCTTGCTGAACTCGGCTGCGTTGCGGATCAACCCGATCATACCGGCGTGGCGTTGATACAACGGGCTAAACTCGCTTTGAATGCGCGGCGAAGCGACGATATCGGCGAGCGGCGTGCGGTGCATCTCTCTTATTATCGTCTCGGTCAATCCAGGATCGCGAGAGGCTTCGATTACCAGCATTAGCTTCATCGCGGGCGCTTCGAGTTCAACGGCGGTTTTGGCGTCTTCGTACAACGCCCCGTCTATGATGTCGGCCCATTGAATCAGGTCACTCATGGATGATTGATCGAAGCCGTACTTATCACTGAGCGTATCGGCTATGAATTTCGTGCATGACTTGTAAGACGGGTCGTAGAACTTGGTCGGCGATTTTTCCGCGTAGTAATGCTTTTCATCGGCGGGCGAGAGAAACGCGCTTTGGTGATGGTCGAACCACCATGTTAGCCGGGGCGACGGGCTGTATTTGAAATCGACAATGGCATTCTCATCGCCGTCGAACAATTCATCTTCGATCATCACCTGATTAGGCTTATGAGAAAGGCCGCCGAACCCGATCTCCTCCGAGTCGGCGATCTTTTCGATGTAGAAACGTGAAAAGACCGCTGCCGACGCCAGTCCGTCAAAACAGTGGTCGTGGTGTAAGACCTTGAGTTTCATGTGGGATTCCGTGCTCTCCTGAGAACTTGCTGTTGAGGGTAATGAGTCAATGTAACATCACAGACGCTCGGTAGTGAAGAGCCGCGAGGACTTCGGCGAATCGGCGGACGCCGGACTAATCCGGACGCGTTAACGAGTTTTCGGACGCTTGCTCCTGTTCCGCAGGCTTGAAACCTATATACGTTCCCCAGCTTATCCCCATCAAACAACAATGATTGAATCCGCTGGTTCACCGGCGCTAGCCGGCGCCTGGAGTTTGGCGATTCCCATTCTCAACTCCGTAGGAGTGACCTGTCTGTAGTAACGAGCCCG
>JAHFUG010000408.1 GCA_023265195.1 Blastocatellia bacterium
CTCCACCGCGGTCTGGTTGTAGCGCCTCATCTTTCCCCCTTTGACTAGGCTCTACCTTACCCGCTGAAAGCGGACACTTCACCTGCTATATCGAGCGGACATATGATGTGCTACCAACACCCAACCCACCCCCAGCTTGTAAAAGTCATGCCGGCTGGCTAGATTGGTTTAGGCGCTTTGAAAGGCCCGCTCGAGCACTAATAGCGAGAATGCGAAACACATCTAACGGGCGGTACGTTGGTGTTGCGTTGCGCTCATAACCTATGAATCGAATTCAAAAAAGCACGAGACCTCTTCCGCTGGTTGTAATCCTGGGCCGGCCAAACGTAGGGAAATCGACCCTGTTCAACCGGCTGGTAGGCGCGCGGCGCGCGATCGTCGGCGACGAGCCGGGAATAACGCGAGACCGTATCTACGGCCGCGTCGAATGGACCGGCCGCGAATTCAACATCGTCGACACGGGAGGAATCATTCCGGATGAAAAGGATTTGATTCCCGCCAACATTCTCAAGCAGGCGCGAGGCGCGCTGACCAAAGCGTCCCTCGTCATGCTTGTGGTGGACGCTCGGGCCGGCATAACTCCCCTTGATCAGCAGCTCGCCGAACTCGCGCGATCCGTCAACAAACCTATCTTCGTTACAGCCAACAAGGTTGATTCGCCAAAGCTCGAAGCCGACGCCCTGGAGTTTGAGCGGTGGGGCTTTCCGGTTTACCCGATTTCCGCGGAACATGGCAACGGTCTGGGCGACATGCTCGACGCGGCGCTGGATCTGATCTCCGCGCCGGCGACCGAAGAGACCGACCCCGAGACGGCGGCGCGCGAAATCAGCATAGCCATTGTAGGCCGCCCTAACGTCGGCAAGTCCTCCTTGATCAACCGGCTGACCGGCGAGGAAAGAGTTATCGTCTCGCCCGTGCCGGGCACAACACGCGACGCCGTCGACACCGAGATCGAGCACGAAGGCGCCCGCTACCGGCTGATCGACACCGCCGGCATTCGCCGCAAGGGCAAGACGGAGTTGATGGCTGAAAAGATTTCGGTAGTCATGGCTCGCCGTCATTTGGAGCGCGCCGACGTGGCCATACTCTTGATCGACGCCATCGAAGGACCTACGGCTCTCGATGCAACGATCGGCGGTTACGCGCACGAGGCGGGGGTGAGCCTGATCATCGCGGTAAACAAGTGGGACGCGATTGAGAATAAGGAGACGGGAACCACGGCTCAGTATGAACGGCGGGTTCGCGATATGATGAGGTTCGCCGATTATGCTCCCGTCGTCTTCGTATCGGCGAAGACCGGCCAACGCGTGACAAAGCTGCTGGACGACGCCGCCAAGGCCTATCAACAACGGCTCAAGCGCGTTCCAACCTCGGAACTGAACCGCTTCTTTGAACGGCATCTGGATCAACCTAAGGCGTCAACGCGGGCGAAGAATTATTGCCGGGTGCTATATATAACCCAGGCGGCGACCCGTCCTCCGACTTTCGTGCTTTTCACGACGTCTCACGGACCTCGCCAGCATCTGCACTATTCCTACGAACGCTATGTTGAAAACCGGCTTCGCGAGGAGTTTGGCTTTTTTGGAACGCCAATCAAGATAAAGCAGCGAGGCAAGGGCGCCAATACTCGTCAAAGAGCCGCGCGCAAAGCCGCTTCTTAGAGACCGCGAAGAAAGGAAGGTAGGTCGATGGGCTGGCTCATTCGCCTGAATCGCTCGCTGTCGCCCGTCTGGATGATCGCTATTTTCTGCGTCGGGTCCCATGCGGCCGAACGAACGGCCGGGCGGCCAGTCAAGGGTTCGAATTATGTTCTCGCTGAACAGCGCTTTCGGCTGCCAGAGAGTTCGGAAGTAGCGATCAAGCTGACCGCCAGCGCTTATGGCGCTTCCTGGGCGCTTAAGGGGTCCGAAGCCGCGGTTGTATCCATCGCTATCGATGGCGAGCACAATCAGGACGTTGTGCTTTTCGCAGGCTCCAAACCGTTCGTCTATCGAGCATTGCTCGGACGATTCGAAAAGGGCGCGCACGAAGTGCGGCTCGATCTCAATCGCGAGCTATCCTCGGAGACCTCTGGAGCCGTCTTGATATCGCGCTTGCGGATTATTCCTCTGCGCACGAGGAACGCCGTGACGCTGACGGCTCTTGAGCACGCGCCTCTGCTCTATGCGCGGCCAAACACGATCGGGCGCTTCAACGATACTCCTTTGCTAGCTTGGTACGAAGCCTCGAGGGCTGGAAGCACCCTCACCATTCGCTACAGCTTCGTCTTTTCCAACGAGGATGGCGGGACCGAAACCGAGGCGTTAATGGCAAGGTGGGGCAGAACCACCGACATCGAATGGGCGTACGAAGTGAAGCTGAACCGGGGCAGAATACTCGAAGAGCACTATCAAGGACTGGATCACAAGACTCTGCCCTTTGGCGGCCAAAAGGCCGCGGCTCATCCGCTTTTGCTGATTGCCTCCGACAACAACAATTTCGCGGACCAGGGCCAGTCGCGGATGAGATTCGCGCTTTGGCCCGAACCGATGAATCTGAACGGTCATTCTCGAGAAGAAATCATGGACCGGCATCGCTGGTCGTACCGGGTGATGTCGGAAGAACTCGAACGCGAGGGGAAGACCTCCGAAGGCGGCGAACACGGAATTCGAGATCCCCGCCAGTACATCTATGTCGAGGCTTTCGCCGAGCGCGAAAAACTGGGGGCGGAACTCGTCTTGCGCTTGCGCGACGGACGAACCGCCAACTCATCGCTGGGACGCGAGAACCTATTAATCGGCCGAAGCGGCTGGTTTCGAGCGGCGGCCCCTTTGCCCTCGGGCGGGTCATGGAAGGACATAACCGGCGCCTGGGTCGCGTGCGTAGACTCTACGCCCTGCGCGGACGTGAAGGTAAGACGCCTCTTCCGGCTTGATGAGAAATTCATTCCACGGAGCTTCGTGGTCAAACGCAAAACGAATCCGCGTGCTTCATAGAAGAGGAGCAGTAATCCCTTCAATTGGGTTTGGCTCATCAGGCGTGATTCTAATCAGAACTTGCTTCCCGGTTTCGATTCTTCGCTTAATCGTACGTGAGAGAAGAACCATCATGATTGGGTGGGTTTTCCAGTAGCCGCGGTAGACTCTCATTATCTCGGCCGCGCTTGTCACGATTTCCGCCGAGCCCGGAATGCTCGGCCCCTTCTCGTCTCCGAGAAAGCTGACGACTCGAGGGTTCCGCCTGATTCGTTTTACCTTAAGTGAATCGGCGGGCGTTAGAAACTCGATGCGGCCCACTCGAATCGTCAGCCAAACCTGGATCTTCTTCAGTTCGCCCCCGCGCGTATAAGACCCGAACCACTGAGTGTATTTGTGTATAGCGCTTTCGACTTCCGGCGTCACTTGTTATTCCCCCAATCATGCCGCTACATCACGCCGCTTTCTTCAGCAAACCAGTTCTTTAACGCCTGGTGTGCTGATTTATGAAGAGCGGCTCAATCGTTTCACAGAGGGCGCGGTTACTTTGCGCCGGAGCGAGAGTCCGTACGAATCGAATAACAGACTCCGCGAGACAGATCAGCTTCAGCGCCCGAAACCGATCGAGAGAATTCAGGCCGAGGACTGCGGTGTCTCGACTTGAATTGCTATTTCAACGTCGCGATGCACTCGATCTCGACGCGGGCGTTCAACGCCAGGCCCGTTACGCCAAACGCGCTGCGAGCCGGCATTCGGTCCTTTTTGAAGACGGTCGTGTACACCGAGTTCATATCGGCCCACTCTTTCATATCGGCCAGCATAACGGTGGATTTGACTACGTTATCGAGTGAAGAGCCGTTGGCGGCGAGGACGGCTTTGATATTCTCCAGTGCTTGTTTCGTCTCGGCGGTTATACCGCCGGGCGCCAGCTTTCCCGAACTGTCAGTGCCTAGCTTTCCCGAGAGGTAGAGGATGTTTCCGACTCGGACGACGTCGGAGAACGGACGGCTGGCTGTGCTCTTGGCGCTCGAGTACTCGACCGGCGCTTGTTGCCCCTCCGCTCCCCCTTCCTCGTTGCTGCTTGCTCTCGATCGCCGGGAGGCGGTAGTAACAGTCAAACCGAAGACAACCAGGAGAAGTGTGGCAAGCAATCGCGCGTGTTTCATACGTAGTCTCCTTTTTTTGACGAACCTTAACCATCAAGTTCACGAAGGTTCAAAAGAAGAGCGTTATGACTTCGTGTTCTTCGTGAGCTTCGTGGTTTTATCCGCTTTGTGTAATGTCACGGAGCCGATTTGATCGCTCCGCTCTTAGCCATTCCGATTATTTGGCCGGATGCTCGATAAGCCAACGCTTGAATCGTACACGTAGGCTGGCCGCGCCCCGACGTTACCATGCTGCTCCCGTCACATATGAAGAGATTGGGTACGTCGTGAGCCCGGTGACGTTTGTCGATGACGGAGCTTTTGGGATCATTTCCCATCCGGCACGTGCCGAGCAGGTGAAAGCCGAATGACTGCTCAGCCACTGGGCGAAACCAGACCTTTCGCGCTCCGGCGGCGTCGAGAAGCTCCCGGCCGCGGTCCTGCATGAACTGCATCATCTTGAGGTCGTGAGCATGATCCTTGTAGGTCACCCTCACCGCGGGCAATCCCCAGGCGTCTTTGACGCGCGGGTCGAGAGAGATGTTATTGCTCTCCACGGGCAGCGAGGTTGTGTGACACAGCACGGTCAGGGTGCGCGTGTAGTTTTCCTCGAGTAGCCTTTTGTACTCAGCTCCCCAACGAGGCGCATCCGGAGGCAAGCCTCGCAGGGCAAAACCGATTGGGTAGGAAATGAATCGCGTATCGAGTCCGCCGCCCCCGTAAAATCCGCGTTTCGGATCGCAATCATAGAAGTCGTGAATGATCCGGCTCACGGCGACGCTCTTGAATTCGTTCAGCGGGTGTTCGAAAACCGCTCCGGCGGTCGCGTGCCCGTTGAACATGAGGTGCTTGCCCACTTTTCCGCTCGAATTGGCGAGCCCGTGGGGAAACAAAGCCGACTTGGAGAGCATCAGGAGACGAGGAGTCTCCGCGCCGTTTGCGCACATTACCACGGCCTTGGCGCGCTGGAAGGTTTCACGGCGATGCTCGTCAAAGTATGTCACCCCCGTGACTCGCCCGGACTTATCGATTTCAATCTTGCGCACGTAGCTATTCGGGCGAATCTCACATCTCCCCGTTTTCTCGGCCTCCTGGATAACCGTCGCCAGAGTCGAAGATTTCGCTTTCATCTCACAGCCGAAATAAGAGCAGAAGCCGCAATGCGCGCACTCGCTCCTACCGTGATAAGGCTTGGAGAGTATGGCCATCGGCGCGGGCTGAGCATGCCAGCCCAGCTTGCGCGCGGCCCGCTCCGCCAGCACGCCCGAGGATTTGATCGGCAGCGGCGGGAGCGGATAGGGCTTGGAGCGCGGAGCGTCGAAGGGCCCTGGCTGTCCTGAGACGCCCAACTCCCACTCCGCTTTCGTATAGTAGGGTTCCAGTTCGGCGTAAGTGATCGGCCAATCGGCGAAGCCTGTTCCAGCGATCGGACCTAACTTGCTGCGTTCGATGAAGTCAATTTCATGGAGGCGCCAGTAGTTGGCCGCGAAGGGTACGCTCCCGCCGCCCACCAGTCTGCCATAGATGATAGCGGGCTGCACCTTGGCGTCCTCTTTTTCGGTTCCGCGGAAGGTGTTCGGCTGGCGCTGGTAATCGTTTGTGATCGCCCGCTGTTGCATGAACTTGTATTCGTCATGCACGAAATCGCGGGCGGTCAGATAGGGTCCTTGCTCGAGCACGACCAATCTAAATCCGGCGACAGCCAGTTCCTTGGCGATGATTCCGCCCGCCGCTCCGGCGCCGATCAGCACAAAATCAACTTCAGTTCCGGCGTCAAACCTGACCTTTTCGTCACGCAGTTCCGTCTTCGCCATTATTATTTTGCCTCGTAGTCACGGTCATAAAAACCGAAGGGCGGCTCGAAGAGAAACTCGGTTTCAAAGCCGATCAGCTTCCAACCGATCTCATTATGGTTGCCGCCGTAGGCGGGATTGGCGAACATCCCGAGAATGGTCATCGTGTGAATCAACTCAAAGAACTCGCTCTTTTCAATCGACTTGATCAACTGAATCTGTTGCTCCGACGTCAAGTTCGAAAATCGATCCGCCTTCTTGAACCTTTTCCTGACTTTAGATTGGAGTTCGGCGAGACCCTTGAGAAAGGCTGGACGATCGTCGGACGAGAAAGTCGCCAGCGCTCGATCGATGAAATACACGACGCGAGCTTCACGCGCGCCGGGCGTTTCAGTAGTGGGAATGATCTGCGCCGCTATCGCTTCGACGTCGGCCGCTTGTTCGGGGCTGAAGAAATCCAGCTTGACCGGCGCCGGTGACGCCGCCGCTTGATGAGCATGTTCCTGAGCGAGAAGAATCTCGGGCAGGTTAGACAGCAACCACGCGGATCCCGCTCCGGCGCAGGACTTGATTACGAATTGGCGCCGTGAAATCTCTTTCTTGCCCAACTGATTTCTCCCAAATGGCTTTCTGATCAGGAACCCCGAGCCCGCCGCAATCGATCCTGGCGCGATAAGAATCACGAGCGGCTATGGCGGCGGAGGCGACTTCAACACCGACGCTTGTTCGACTTTTTGCTGAGCCAGAAAATTCTGGAATCTTGAAACTATCCACGCCGGTCAAGAGCGTCGTTCCGGCGCTCAAGCACGGTGAAACCGATCACGACATCCCAGTACGCCAGCGTATACTAATGCGATAGCGCGGCAGTGACAAGCCGAAAC
>JAHFUG010000409.1:0-3955 GCA_023265195.1 Blastocatellia bacterium
TTGGATTGAGTTTGTCCTGAACTCAGTGTAGCGGATCAGGCTTCCAGGTTGAGAATGATCGAGCTATGACAGTCTTCAGACAAGCGCTCCAGCGACTGCGCGTAGCGCTTAGTTCAACAACCCGTTGCAGCGGAGGCCGTGAAGCGCGGTTCTTGTGATTACCCTTGATGCCGTTCACGGCCCCGCTGAACGGGAGCGTTAGGCCTATGAGGGCGCCATCTTAATCTATAGCTTTGCATTTCGGAGGTCGACCGGATGGCAGACGATTTTAATATAAAGATTCAACTCGCATTATGGGGAGCAGCGGCAGGTGGAGTCGCTAGCCTTATAATCAATCTATTCTTCAATGTATTTATCCCGCGAATCAGCCGATGGAATCTGACTAGATGCATTAAAGCCTACCCTGAAGCACCACATGGCATCCATGCAAGATGCCGCATTTATAATAGTGGCTATTGGACAATAGGCCAAGCAATGGCTTATTTGTCCCTATAGAGATTACTCCAGAAGATGTACTTCCACCTCCACCAAGCAATGAGGCTCATATCACGCCAGATATATTTATTCCGGTGTCAGGTGACCAGCTTTGTTGGTCCGTGCGCTCGCCAGAGAAGAATCCTATGAAAGTTGACATCTTTGCGAAAGAAAGACAGCCATTAGCTCTTTGTGCCATTGACGGCGAAACTATTATGATTCCTTCGGAAGATGGATGGGCATCGCCTACAGGTAGTCCAAGAGTAGCTAGAGTTTTCTTACGCAGGAATAAGTACTTCGGCATACTCAAGATTCTGAGTGCGGATACGAACGCAAGATATTTTCATATCGAGATACGACCAGAGAATAAAGGAATGCCTTTGATCATTCGGCCATTGCATTTTTGGGAGAAAAAGAAACGGGGACTTACGTGAGATTCGGCCGAACGGGAGCGTTATGCCCTTGATAGCTTTAGAAAGTTGCCTATGCTTACACTTCAGGATGCTTTCCAGTTAGGTGTCCACGCCTTCAGTCTGGTTTCTACCAAGTTCAACCTCAAGGCTTACGCGAGGGAATAAGGAATCGTGCTTCAGAACTTGCCGAACGACTGGGAGTAGGTATTAACTTCATGGAAATTTGTAATTTGAATGGCGAACTCAGTGCTTTCATGCCAATTCGAGACTCGATCAGTCGCCATCTATCAAAAGAAGCTGATCGCCTATCTGCGTGCTTCGAGCTTGGTGCTGACATCTGTCTTGCAGCCTTCAGCAGGGATGCAGCTTTGAGTAGGGGCATCGTTCGTACAGATTTTGAAGATGCGATACGGCGATTTGCGTTGAAAGCGGATATCCCTTGGTATCTCTTGGAACACTTTATAGATGCCGCTTCAGACAAGGAAATTACTGAACAGCAATTCGTGGACAAGGTGCTTCCTCGCACAGTTGAGAGGATCGAAAGCTTTTTGGAAAAGCAAGGCATACCAATTCTTGGAAAGAGGATTTTTATTGGGCATGGGCATTCCAGTGCTTGGCGGAATTTAAAGGATTTTATCCAAGACCGTCTTCATTTGCTATGGGACGAATTCAACCGCGAAGAGCCAGCAGGACTGACTACTACTGAGCGGCTATCACGTATGTTTGAAGAAGCTGGATTCGCTTTGATTGTGATGATATCGCCGTCGCGGCAACTAACGGCATGGACTATTTGCTAACTTGGAATTGCAAGCACATCGCCAATGCCGAGATGCAAATCGGAATCGGAAAATTGTGTCGTGTGACAGGATATGAACCGCCAGTGATTTGTACGCCGGAAGAACTTCTAGGGAGTTAAATATGTGGGAAGATGAAATTGTCGCGGAAGTGCGAAGAGTGCGCGACGAGTACGAAGCAAAATTCAATCACGACGTTGAAGCTATCTACAAGGACATAAAGGAACAGGAAAAGCAGAATCAGCGGAAAGTTGTCTCTTTGCCGCCGAAGAAACCCGAGTTGGTTACGGTGGAAAAAGTGTATTGAATTTCATCCCGGCGCCGAACCCCCGATTCGACCGTAGCGCGCAGTCGGTCGTTGCTATGCTGGTCGGTTTTCCTTAGTGAGGTTGGACTCAACGCGCGCACGGTCAATCGGAACGTTATGCGCCTGATCCCCCGCTTGACAGCCAGTATGACCGGTCGTCACACTGAGATTATGAGTGTTGCGAAGGTAACGGTTTCGATAGAACAATCTCTTCTGAATCGCGTCGACCGGTTGGTGAAGTCTCGGGTCTTTCCGAGCAGAAGCCAAGTCGTTCAGGAAGCGGTCAAGGAAAAGATCGCCCGCATAGACCGCACGCGGTTTGCGCGAGAGTGCGCGAAACTTGAGCCTACCGAAGAACAATCGCTTGCTGACGAAGGGCTCGCCGGGGAGGCCGCGCAATGGGCCGAATACTGAAAGGCGACATCGTGTGGGCCGAACTCGACCCCACGAAGGGGAATGAGCAGGCGGGTCGTCGGCCCATCTTGGTATTGAGCCAAGAGGTGTTCAACGAGCGCTCGGGAACGGTGATCGCGGCGGCCATCACGAGTAAGGAGCCGAAAGCGCATTATCCACTTACCCTCGAGTTGATGTCGCCGAAGATGCCGAAGCGGTCGTGGGTGAAGATCAGCCAGGTTCGAACGTTATCGGTGGTTAGATTGGGTAAACGCATTGGCCGAGCGACATCTGAAGAGGTTGCACAAGTGATCGAGGGGCTCAACGAAATCCTCGGCGCATAACTCTGCGTGCACCGGAGCCGCGCCAGTGCGTTTCTGATGACGCGGTCTTGTCTCCCTGATTGTGCTGGTATCAACGCGCGGCCCGGTGACGCTGCTGTCAGGTCTCCTTGCAGTTGTTCGCTAATGATGGAGGAAAATATGAAAGTGTTTCTGTCTCACACTAGCTAAGCTAGCCTTGATAAACCCTTCGTGTCGTCTTAAAACTCGCGAATGACTTAAAAAGCGAAAATGTCCAAGTTTGGCTCGAGGAATGGAAAATAAGAGTTGGCAGTTCCATTGTGGAAGAGGTAGACAAGGCACTTTCCTCAAATGACTTTTTCATAATTGTTTTATCTCCGCAGGCCCCTCCCAACCTTCAACGTTCCGCGCCAGGGACTCCTGGTCGCTCGTGAACTCATCTTGCCGGCGCGGCGCCGCAAGGTAAAGCCAAGCGGTCAACTTCTCGCAAATGAGCGTCACGGGTCATCAGCGTTAAGCTATGCTGCTTGCCAAGGGCGGCTATCCAGACGCCATTCTCGGGTATCGGCCGCCCTTGGCTCGTGAATCGTTCTTTGTCTGGCCGTATTCTTGCGCTGTTCTTGTATCATTGAGAAGCGCCGGGTTGCATTCGCCCCACGCGGGTTGTACCTTCTCAATGGCTTCGGCGCACACGGACATATAACGCGTGAGAGCTTTCCAACAACAATCCAAGCCGCTGGCAATGATCATTGTGATGGCCTGCTTCGCGACGACCGGCGCGGTGCAGTCGCCGTCGGCGGCTCTCGGCCAATCTCATCGAGAAAAGGCTTCCGAAAGAGGAAGCCGCTCCGAGGGGGACCTCGAATCCCTTCGAGCGCGGATCGAAGATCATATCAACCAATCGAGGTTCGCAGCCGCTCGATGGGGCGTAAAGATCGCGTCGCTTGACACGGGTAAGACGCTCTTTGAATTCAATCCGCGAAAGTACTTTTATCCCGCATCCAATTGCAAACTTTACAGCGCCGCGCTGGCGCTGGATCGACTTGGGGGCGATTTTCGAATTCCGACGTCGCTTTACTCAACTGTCAAGCCTGACTCCAAGGGAGTGTTAAAGGGAGATTTGCTGATATACGGCCGGGGTGATCCGACTTTCGCCGCCAGCCTGAACGATGGCGATTACTACAAGGCGCTGGAGCCGCTTGCGAGCGCGATTGCGGCTGCGAAGGTAAAGCGCGTTCAAGGCGACCTGATCTCAGATGAGAGTTTTTTCCG
>JAHFUG010000409.1:4055-6770 GCA_023265195.1 Blastocatellia bacterium
GATACGATGAAGCCGTCACAGAATCTCTACGCGCAGCTCCTGCTCTTGCAAGTGGGCGCGGCGGCTCCACGGCTGAAGCTGGAGAGAGAACAGGCGCTCGGGCGGCCTCGATGGTCGAATGGTAACGGAGGGCATGGGGGAGCCGCTGTAACGGCCGGCGGCGTGTTAGAGAATCAAACAACTGAAGAAGCCGCGCTGGACGAGTTGAGACTCTTCCTGTCGGAGGCCGGAGTCAAGAGAGGCGACGTTCTGTTGGAGGAAGGATCGGGCCTGTCCAAACGAAACATGGTGACGCCTGATGCTACCGTTTCGCTGCTAGCCTATTTGGCGCGCCATAAATTGGCTGACATCTATCGAGATGCGTTGCCGGTAGCCGGCGTGGACGGAACCTTGAAAAACAGAATGAAAGGAACCGCGGCGGCTTCTAATGTGAAGGCAAAGACCGGCACGCTGAGGTACGTGAACACGCTATCAGGGTACGTCACAACGGCCGCGGGCGAGCGGTTTGTATTTTCTATCATGCTGAACGATAACTACAGCGCGGACGGAGCGGGTTCCTCTCGCGATGACGTGGACCCAATCGCAGTGATGTTGGCCGGGTTTAGCGGGCATAGTTGAAGAGAGGGCCACGGTTAGGTTGACAGCAAGCGGCTACTGGCGGGCCCGCCCTGAGTTTGGCTTTTGGAGTTGCGCTTTTTGGCAGGAAGAAATTGGTTTATTTGCCGGCAAAACACCAGAACATCACAGGCCGGGAAGAGGGATCTATTCCCGCCCGGATTCTTCCGGCCAGTTCGAGTGAATCGTAAGCGCAGGAGCGGGGGATAAATTCCTCTTCCCGACCTGTGATTTGGCTGAAGTTGAACGCCTGATTTGGAGTTGGTCTTCTCTGAACCGGCCAAACTCCAGGCTACGGGTTGTTGCGGCAGGCTTGAACGGCGCCGAATAGGAGGACCATGGGCGAAGAAGTGTGCGCGATAAACATAGGGCCGAAGGAACGGGCCAAGCGAGTCAGGACGGGTTGGATTATGCTTTTGATCTCCGCCGGGATTGGAGTTGGCTTGCTGATCCTGCGCGCGCCAAGGTGGTGGAGCGCCGCGCTGTTCTTACCTCTGTTGATGTCGGGCCTCGGATTCTTTCAAGCGCGGGAAAAAACCTGAGTGGTGCTTGCCGCGCGCGGGACGCGCAACCTCGACGCCGGAGACGAGCCTGTGAACGACCGTGAGATCGAGGATCAACTACGCAGGCAGGCCCGCAAGGTCTATATCGAATCAATAGTGATGGCTCTGGTGTTGACCGCAATCATGATTCTTGTTTCGAAGTGATTTTATCTGACGCCCCATTCCCAAATACCGTAGGCTGCTTTCTTATCGAGCGAGTGACCGGCCTGCTTTAGGGTAAGAGCGATCTGGCCTCGATGATGAGACTCGTGTGAAATCAGATAGCAGAGGAACGCGGCCGCATGCGGCTTGAAGCCTTTGATCCGTCCTATTGCTTCGGTTCTCTCCAGCAGTTTGGCGACGGCCTTGCCGGAATTCTCCAGCGACTTTTTCAGGAGCTTCTTATCGGCCGCGTCTTCGTTTTCGATTTTGATCAATCCCTTGAGAAGGTCGGGCGCGGAGGCCTTGAGCCACATCAGTCTCACGTAGTGAATGTGCGCGAACTGTTCCGCTACGCGGCGTCCTTTCGACGCTGAAACCGCCTCGAGGGCGGCGGGCTGAATCGCGTCCAGCAAATAGACGTTGATTCGATTGTGCGTATCCCAGGCTTCGAGAAAACTCTTTTCCATTGCACTCCTTCGTTGTTGCGCGCCAAGCCCAGTGTGCGCAGATCAGCGTTACGCAGTCAGCGCAA
The DNA here is from genome assembly GCA_023265195.1 of Blastocatellia bacterium. Lineage (GTDB taxonomy): Bacteria > Acidobacteriota > Blastocatellia > UBA7656 > UBA7656 > QHVH01. The sequence goes on from JAHFUG010000409.1 coordinate 5,907, forward strand.
ATCAGCGTTACGCAGTCAGCGCAAATCAGCGGCTTTCCCGGTATGGCAACTTCTGCCAAGCACCACTAGGCGAATACCGATCCATGATGGTTTCTTTCAATTCCGGTTGAACTATTGGGAGAAGCGTCTGCCGCGGCTGCTTTGAATCGACTTGCGGTAATCAGGATCTCGATCTTCCTCTCCTTCGATCAGAATTTGGCGGCACATTTCGAAGAGCCGCGACCTGATCCTCACGCCGATCCTGTCGGTGAGAGGCTCGGCGTATTGGGTTCCTACTGCGAGGTCCAAAAAGTTCGTCGTAAATATTGTGATCTTCCGCTCGTTGTAGCGCCTGTTGATGATGTGAGTGATTGTTTCGTGCACCCATTCAGTAGGTTTGCTGGCGCCAAGCTCGTCCAGCACCAAAACTTCAGCCTCCAACACCGGAGCGAGGATTTGGAGCTCCGACGAATGGGTGTTCGGATTATAGCTGTCCTGAATTTCCTTAAGGAGATCGCGAAAATCGTAGAACAACCCCGGTATTCCTTTTCGAATGAGCGCCCTCAGCACGGCGACGGCGAGATGCGTTTTGCCGACGCCGCAACTGCCCTGATACAGGATTCCGACGTCAACCAGGGGGTATTCGTCGACGAATTTTCGCGAGAACATTACGGCCCGCTGCATAGACTGACAGTAGGCGTCGAAATTCTCGAGGCTGCACGATTGAAATCGAGTGGGGATTCGCGCCTTCTCGAGAAGAGTCTCCGATCTAGTTTCGATCCGGCAGTGACAGGGCCGAACACCCTTATCCTCGACCGGCTCCCAGCCCGAGCCTCCACAAGAACTGCACGGCGCCAAGTCTAAGTTTGTCGAGCGTGGGGGCAT
>JAHFUG010000410.1 GCA_023265195.1 Blastocatellia bacterium
GTGGACCTCGTTGGTAAGATCGTTCAGTTCGGACGGGGCATGATCGAAGAAGTCTCGCGGCAACTATTCCGTCAGTTCGCGGCGTGCGTCAAACAACACCTTGAAGTCGAAGAGGGGCCCAGCGCGGTCGAAGAAACTCCGCCTGAACCCAAAGCCGTGAGCGCGGTTCCGCTCGCGTTCCGAGCTTTATGGGCGGTGGTCGTGCGTTCATTCAAGCGCTTGTTTGGAAAGAGGCGTTAGGCATTTGTCATTCGTCATTTGTCATTTGTCATTTGTCACTTGTCATTTGTCAGTTGTCATTTGTCACTTGTCACTTGTCATTTGTCACTTGTCATTTGTCAGTTGTCATTTGTCAGTTGTCATTTGTCAGTTGTCATTTGTCTTCAATAGGAGAGATCCGCACGCTTCAGTCCTGACTCCGCACGCTTCATTCCCAACTGCGTACTCGGCACTTCGCACTCCGCACTCTTCATTCCGAACTCCGCACTCTTCTTTCGCCATCACTGCAACAAATTCGCGGTTAGGCGTTCAATCAAACGTACGCTAAGGCAGCTTCGACATCGGGTGTATCATTAGTCGAGAAGAACCCGTTCGTGTCGATGAAAACAAGAACTGCCGCTCTCTTCGCCAAGATCGGTTACTAAGGAACGTGCGCTTATGAAAACAATCATCGTGTTCGCTCTGTTATTCGCCCTCGGACTCGCAGCAGCTCAAGCCTACCAACCTACCCAATCGGATTACGACAAGCTCAAATCGGAAGCGGAACATCTCTACGCGGACGCTTCTTACGGCAAGGCCCGCGAGGTCTACCTCAAGGCTCGCGCCTTGGAGCTATCCAAGACGGAGTCGCGATGGGTCGACTTCAGGCTCGCCGACACCGAGTGGCGTTCTCAAGCCGCCACTCACACTTCCGACTCCACGAAATACGACGAAGCCAGGCGCCGGCTCGAGATCCTCGTTCGTGACATAACTCGAGTCGAGGATCGCGACCTCGTTTGGGCCGAAGTGCAAGAATCGCTCGGAGACTTCTGGTGGATGCGAAACGATTCCAAGAACTGGGGCGCCGGCTGGCAGACTTATCAACAAGCGCTCGACTGGTGGGCGGGTTCCGCCGACATTGAAACAGCCCGCGACAGATACCTCACGATAGTTTGGAAGATCGCCAAACCCGCGTGGAGCGAACCCTATTACTACTACGGTTACTACGGCAATTTTATTCCCCAGGAGATTCTTGAGAACGGTTTGAAGATCGCTCGGACCGATAACGATCTGGCCCATTTGCACTACCTCATGGCGATGACGATTCGCGGACGCGGCGGCGATTGGGATCAGCGCCAACGCGTACCTGAAGAGTTCGAAGCCGCAATCAAACCAGGCAAGACTACCGACTGGTATGACGACGCGCTCTATTACTACGCCGAGTGGATGGCGAGCACGGGCCGGATGACACAGCAGTCGGACGGCCAGTGGACTCAGACGCCTGATTACAAAAAGGCGGTCGAGTTGTTTCGCCGGCTGGTCGCCGAACATCAGAAAGGCGAGACCCGTTACTACGACCAGGCGAAGAATCAGATCGACAATATAACAAAGCCTTCGGTCGGCGTGGCCGTTTCAAACGTTTTCCTGCCGGACTCTGAAATCCAATTCGATCTGACCTGGCGCAACGTCAAGAGAGTAGACCTCGCGTTGTATCGGGTCGATCTTACGCGCGATGTTCGATTCTCGAAGACCAATGACGAAGGCGATGACGACGGTACTGGGGTTCAACATATCGCGACCGCCGGCCGCGAACGCTTGAAGGCATGGTCGAAGGACACCGACGACGGTGGAGACTTCAAACCGGGTCAGGAGACGCTGCGGCTCGACGCCAAGCTGGCCACTGGAGCCTATGTCATCGAAGCGGCGGGCGGCGGCCAGAAGGCGCGAGACCTGATCCTCGTCAGCGACGCCTCGCTGGTGTTGAAAACGTCGGGTAAGCAAGCCCTCGTGTATTTCTGCAACGCGGTCACCGGCGCGCCCGTAGCCGAAGCTCAAGTGAAGCTATGGCAACAAACCTACAACGGCAGCCAGTACGTCTGGGTTGCGGCTTCGAAAGCGGCGAACGCCGACGGGATTGCGGTCTTCGATCTCAATAACAGCAACTATAGCGGACAGGTCTACGCCGTGGCGGCGCTCGGAAATAAGCAGGCGTTCGCCAGCGGCTACCGCGGCGGGTATCAGTCCGGCGAGGTCCCGTGGCGAATCTACGCATTCACCGATCGGCCCGCGTACAGGCCCGGCGAGTCCGCTCAGTGGAAGTTCGTCGCGAGAAGGTACGCCAACGGAGTCTATTCCACGCCGGCTAATCAGACGGTCGAATACCAGGTGACCGATCCGCGCGGCTCCAAGGTTGCCGAGGGCAAAGTCCAGTTCAACGCATTCGGAAGCGCCTGGGGTTCGCTCGAGTTAAAAGACACGATGCCGCTCGGTGAGTATCGCGTAACGTTTTGGGACGACGGTCGTCACAACGGCATCGGAAACGCCGTGCTGTTTCGACTGGAAGAATACAAATTACCCGAGTTCAAAGTCAGCGTGAAAACACCCGAAGAGGACGGAAAGAAAAAAGCGTTCCGCCTCGGGGAGAAGATCGGCATCGACGTTCAGGCCGACTACTACTTCGGCGGCGGCGTGGCCAACGCAACGGTCGAGGTGCTGGTTTACCAGAACCCTTTCTATCGCTACTGGTATCAACGCCACGACTACGAATGGTATTACGAAGACATGAACCCGCGCTATCGGAGTTACGGCGCGCGGCAGGGGCAGGTAATAAAACGAGAGGTATTGAAAACGGACGCCGCGGGCCGCGCCTCGCTGACTTTCGATACGCCGCACGGCATGCAGCAAGACCTCGAGTATTTCGTCGAGGCTCGCGTCACCGACTCATCGCGAAGAGAGATTACCGGCAGCAGCACCGTCAGAGTCACTCGGCAACGATACTACGTCAATCCGCGAACGAGCCACTATCTCTATCGGCCTCAAGACAAGGTCAACGTCGAGATCAAAGCGCTCGACGCGAATGACCAGCCGGTCTCTGCCGAAGGCAAAATCAAAGTCACTCGAGATTACTGGTATGAAATCTGGCTCGACTCAAATGGCAGAGAGGTAAAAGGAGCCGAGTTAAAAGCTCTGACGGATCGCGGTGCGTTTCCTCCGGCGCCGCGGCCCGGATCGAAGCCCTGGCGGTTGAAGTTTCGAGGCTATGAGCACGAGGACGTTCTCAACACCGTCGTCAAGACCAACGCGCAGGGTGAGGCCGAGTTTAGCTTCACCCCCGGACGCGAGGGCTATTACCGCGCGGTGTGGACCAGCGAAGACAAAAACGCGGCTCCTATCACGGCGGAGACCGCGGTCTGGGTGGCCACGGGCGCAACCACGGACCTCGGCTATCGGTACGGCGGCCTCGAGATCATCGTCGATAAAGACACGTTTCGCGCGGGCCAGAAGGCCCCGGTGATGCTGGTGGCGCCGGCAAGCGATCGCTATGTGTTGTTCAGCGTCGAAGGCGAAGACCTCTATAGCTATCAACTCGTCCACCTTACCGGGCCGGTTAAGCTGATCGAGGTTCCCATCGAAGACAAACACGTCCCGAACATCTTCCTCAGCGCGGCTATGGTGGCCGACCGCAACATCTTCACCGACGTCAAACAAGTCGTCGTTCCACCCGTAGAACACTTCCTCAGCGTCGAAGTGAAACCCGACCGCAACGAGTATCAGCCTCGCGAAGAGGGCACGTTCGCTGTTACGACACGCGACGCCGATGGAAAGCCGGTAGCCGCAGAGGTAGCCCTGGGACTTGTTGACGAATCGGTCTTTTACATTCAGCAGGACTACGCGGGCGATCCTCGCCAGTTTTACTACGGCCAGAAACGGCAACAGCACGTTCAGACTTCGAGCACTTTTCAATCGAAGAACTATACGAGGCTGGTTGAGCGCGCTAACAAGGAACTGATAGACGATCGGGTTGCGATGCGGGAGCGGGACGAAGATCAAAGAAATGTCTATGGCGTCGAAGGAGGCGTCAGTGGCGGCGTTGTTGGCGGCGCGCCGGGTGGCGTGGCCGCGGGGATCGGCTCAGGTTCTGGCGCTGGCCAGCGCCTGAGCAAGAACGGCGCTGTGAGTGAAATGACGATGGCCGACGCCGTTGCATCTCCGAAATCAGCGGGAAAGAAAGAGGCTTCGGAAGAACTGCGAAAGGACTTCAACGCGGAATTCCGAAGGGCCGGCGTCGGCGGCAAAGAACCCGCCGTGCAGGTGCGTAGCGACTTCCGAGCGACTGCGCTTTGGCGGCCTGACATCGTCACCGATAAGAATGGAAAAGCTTCGGTGAAGGTGAAGTTCCCCGATTCACTCACGGGCTGGACCGCAACGGCGCGCGTCGCCGCCGAGGGCAGTCAGTTTGGAATCGCCAACGCAACAGTTCGCACCAAGCAGCCGCTTATCTGCCGTCTCGAAGCCCCGCGCTTCTTTGTCGCTGGGGATGAAGTCACCGTCTCCGCGGTGATCAACAACAACACCGACGCGCCAATGACCGTGGCGCCGTCGCTCGCGGCCGAAGGAGTCACAGTCACGGGATTGATACAAGACGGCAAACCGGTCAAAGGCGAGCAAGGCCCTGTGAACATCGCAGCCAACAGCGAAAGCCGAGTCGACTGGCTCGTCGCGGTCAAAGACGCGGGAAACGCGAAGCTGAAAGTCACCGCGCGCAACGCCAAATACGCCGACGCGATGGAGAAGACTTTCATAGTCTATGAGCATGGCGTCGAAAAGTTCGTTTCGAAGTCGGGCAAGATGCGTGGCAATCAAGTAACCGTCAAACTCAACATCCCCGCCGAGCGCAACCACGAGACGACTACGCTTACCGTTCAGGTTGCGCCCAGCATGGCTGTAACAATGCTGGACGCGTTGCCTTATCTGATCGACTATCCATACGGCTGCACCGAACAGACAATGAGCCGCTTTCTTCCCGCGGTGATAACGAAGAAGACGTTGTCGGATCTTGGACTGAAACCGGAAAACATCATGGGCCGCATCTTCGGCGGCGTTGAACCAGACACCGCTGACCTGACTCATCCCAAGGGTGCGAAGGATCTTCGCAAACTCGACGCGATGGTCAAGCAGGGTCTCGAGCGGTTGTACGGCTTTCAACACGGGGACGGCGGCTGGGGTTGGTGGAAAGACGGCGAGAGCGACCACTTTATGAGCGCTTATGTTGTATGGGGGCTGACGCTGGCCAAGGACGCCGGACTCGAGGTCAAACCGGAGGCGTTGCAGCGGGGCGCGGACTTCCTCGATAAGACGCTCGTCGAAGAAGAACTCAACTACGATCAGCAGGCCTTCATGCTTCACGCGCTGGCGGCCTATCACACATCGGCTCACATCGGTGATCTCTCGGCATATCAGACAAAGGCGATCGCTAATCTCTGGGAGAATCGAGACCGGCTCAATGCCTACACACGCGCGTTATTCGCCTTGAGTGCGCACGGCTTCGGCGACGTATCGAAAGCCAGGACGTTGATCGAGAACCTCGAGAACGGCGTGAAGACCGACGCAACCCCTGACACTTCGATTATTCAGCAGGGAGCCCAACGTTCTCACGACGCCGTCATCGGCACGGCTCATTGGGGTGAAGACGGGATTTACTGGCGTTGGTCGGACGGCGGCGTTGAAGCCACGTCGTTCGCCCTGAAGGCTTTGCTTACGATCGACCCCAAGAACAAATTGATCGAGCCTGTGACGAACTGGCTGATCAAGAACCGCCGCGGGTCTCAATGGAGCAACACCCGCGACACGGCCATCACGATTCTGGCGTTGAACGACTACTTGCGTCAGAGCGGCGAGCTATCGCCGGAACTCGAATACGATCTGGTCGTGAACGGTCAGCCGATCGCTTCAAAGCGGCTCACGGCGGAAGACGCTTTGAGCGCGCCGAGTCAATTCACTATCGATCGAAAATACATTCGCGACGGCGAGAACGATATTCGAATAACGCGGCGACGCGGCGCGAGTCCTATCTACTTCGCGGCCAACGCGGAGTTCTTCAGCCAGGAAGAGCCGATCACCGAAGCCGGCAACGAGATATTCGTTCGACGAGAGTACTACAAGCTGGCCGGGCGCCGGACGTTATTGAAGGGCTACACGTATGAGCGCCTGCCGCTTCGAGACGGCGAGACGGTCACGAGCGGCGACCGAGTTGAAGTCGTGCTCACCGTTGAGGCAAAGAACAACTACGAGTACCTGCTCTTTGAAGACCTGAAACCGGCCGGTCTCGAAGCAGTGGAGATTCGCAGCGGTGAAACGATGTTCGCAAGAGAGTTGAAATCCGGCGCTGTTACTCACAAGTTCGGAGACAAGGGAACAGCCGGCGCCACGGGCTCGTCGGCCGTACCGCAACCAGTCTCGCTACGTGTCTCAGGGGACGGCGCGCTTTCGAGCCAACGCCGCATCAGAGGAACCGGGCAACAAGAGAGCGAAGACTACACGGGCCGGTCGCGATGGGTGTATCAAGAGCTACGCGACCGCAAAGTAGCGATGTTCATCGACAAGCTGCCTGAAGGTGTGTGGGAGATGCGCTACGACCTGCGCGCCGAAACGCCTGGGGTCTTTCATGCGCTACCGGTCTTGGGCCATGCGATGTACGTCCCGGAGATTCGCTGCAACGGAACGGAGGTTCGAATCAGAGTGGAAGATAAACATTGAAGCAGTCGGCAGC
>JAHFUG010000411.1 GCA_023265195.1 Blastocatellia bacterium
ACCTCACTCGAGAACATCGCGCCTCGCCGTGGCGCGGAAAGGGGTCGATTATGAAAAGGGACGGAAAAAAGCCACGCCCCGTGAGCGGCCGGACCAACGGCTCACGCAAAAATGAAAAGCTAACCGCCCCCGGCCCGGCGGTCTCTCCAAAACTGAGCAATCTCCGCCGCAGTCACGCGCTCACGGCGGGAACAATCTCGCTCTCAGCCAAGTCGCTCACGTCACGCGTCGGTTACCTGACAGTCGAGGCTTTCCCAACACTCGAAACGCTCGGCGGTCAGGCTACTCGATCATTCACGGCGGGCCAACTTATTCCCTGCGGCGAAGTCCTATGCTTGATCAAAGACGGCTGGGTTCAAATCAGACACTCACAACACAAATACCCGGTCAAGCGGATCGGCGCCGGAGGCTTGTTCGGTGAAATGCCCCTGTTGGGTCAAAGCATGCTTGTGACCGAAGCGGTTGCTGGAGACACGGGAGCTGCCATCGCAACGATGAGCGCCGCGGCGGTGAACGACTGGATCGACGCCAATTCAAGATCAGTAGTCAAACTCATGGTCCCGCGGGTTGTGCTGGCCGAGCGGGAGAACTTTCGATCTCAGTTTCAACTCCACGATTCGATGGTGGCCGAGATACTGATGCGCCTTGCGAACGGCAGCAGGATGGTGGAAGGAGTAACGCAAAGGGAGCTTGCCGAGAAGATTGGAATCTATCGCGAGACCGTCAACGCGGTCTTGAATGAATTGAAGTCGGTCGGGCTGATCGAGATTCACAATAAAGCGATAACCATACTGGACAAAGAAGCGCTGCGAGAATTGAGCGCGCTATAGCCCGGCTCACCCGGCCATTCCTGGAAACAAGATAAGGAGAGAAACTCATGCATACGAGCGAAAAAAGAACCCGCCTCCGCGAACCGGCAAACTGGAAGGATCCGATCGTGCGGAACAAATACCGCAACGACCCGGCACTTTGGCGGCATGGTTGAGCGCGAGCCACGTCGTACGGCAAGCGCAGCCGAAGGCGGAACCTAGAGCCAGAGCCCGGGAGCGCTTCAAGACCGGGTCCTCAGGCGGATTCTTCACTCCTTTAGTAGCGGCTTGCACTGCGCAGTTCCTGTGACCACGGCTCGACCGTGGCCACAGGCGGCTTTTGATATCCCTGGTGCGGAATATCCGGCTCCGAAGAAAAACGGGAATAGAATTCTCGTTGTGATCGGCATAAACGACTGACGGTTTCCGATGTGTTTGAGAATTGAAAACACGCGCTTCCACTACAAAACAGGGAGCGCTCTTGCCGCCTTCATCGCTCTCGGAGCCGCGGGCTCGTAACCCTCAGGCAGGTCTCCGTTGTCAGCCCGCAGATACTGAAGATAATGCGGCTTCAACGAGGCGATAAGCTCCTTGCGGGTCTTGGTCTTAAACGGTCTGCCGACGTGAATCTTCCCCATCATCTTCAGCGCTTTTTCCGGCAGCGCGCTCGAAAACATCATCAGCGGCCAGGTGAAGTTCGGACCGTTGAGCTTGCGCAGCTTGTACGCCCACAAGCTTAGCGCGCCCACCCGCCACGCGGTCGGAGCCCACCAGCTATACTGGCCGGGACGGAGATTCATCTTCCAGCACTTCATCATCAACTGCCATTGCAGCGGCGTGAGCTGGCGGGTCTCGGTCACTCCGGTCTTCTTCTCCATTCGGGTGTCGTGCAGCGGCGTGAAGATCGACGGGATGAAGAACGCGAACAACCCGCGCCGCTCGACTTCATAAATCAAGTCCAGGGTTTCTCTGACGTCTTCGTCGGTTTCGCCGGGACTGCCGACGATCAGCGTCATTGCCGGGAACCAGTTGTTGCGGTTCAGCACCGAGAGCCCTTCGAGAACGACGCTTGGCCAGTCTTCGATCGAGAATGGAACGCCCTTGCTCGGCATGATTTCCTTGGCCATTCTAACCGAACCGGTCTCCAGCCCGATCAAAGGCGTGAGCGACTTCTTTTCTGGGTGGCTGCTCAGATAGGGCAGGTGAATAGGGCTCTTTGGGAGCAGCATTCGGGACATCTCTTCGATCAGCTTCGGATCGACGACGGCGGGCGCGATCGTACAGTGGCTCAAGACGTGTTGCTCCACGCCCGGTGTGTTCACGATCTCGCCGTAGAGATCCAGCAGCGCCTCGCGATTAGGAAAATAGAAGGGCGTCTCCGTGTGCACCTGACCCCATATGAACATGTCCTCGGTGGCCAGGCTGATCTGCTTGTTGCCTTCCCGAACGTTTGCGCGAACCGCGTCCATTATCTTCGCCTTGGGCAGATCGATTTGCGGGTTCAGATCCGGAACGCAAAACTGGCAGCGGCGGCCGCAGCCGGTCGTCATCTCAACGACTCCGAAAGTGGTTCGCTTGTCGGGAAAGAGTATCGAGTCGCGGTCCTTCGGATGAACGACTTCTACCGTGCGCGGCAGATCGTCTCCCCGGATCGCTTTACGAAAGAGCTCCAGCGTGCCTTCGGATTCGCTGCGTCCTTCTATCACGCAGTCGACCCCGAGCTCTTCGTACGAATCGGTCTGAATAATCTGCCAGCCGCCCGAGCCGCCCACGATGACTTTGAAGCCGCCGCGGAACGGGCTCGATTTGATCTTCGCGAACACTTCGCGCGAGTAGTGCGAGTTGATCGGTTGCTTGGATGAACCGAAAATCGAAGTGTAGACCCCCGCCGCGAACGTCACGCCGAGCGGGTTGTGCGTGGAGACCGCCACGATTCGCGTGTTGGAACCGATAAACTTGTCGACGTCTTCCGGGAAGCAAGCGACGACCTCGTCCACGCTGTACTCGCGCAACAACGATTTCTCGACAAGCCGCACACCGGCGGGCATGTAGCGCGCGCTCCCGTCAGTGTTGTATTCGAGCTTGCGCCAATTCGGATACTTCCTATCGAAGACCCACTCCAGCCAGATTGGCAACGAAGCCATGCCCATCTGAATGAAGTAACCCGCGTGATCTATGATCTCGGTCAAGGGGGCCGTCAGGACAATCAGCGCGCCGCCCTCGTTCACTTCCGGCGATCTAACGGACTCCGGCCCTGTTGTGGCTACGGTGGATTCGGTTGTCTGTATTGAACTCATGTATAATCCTTAAGCCTCTCTAATGTGGTTGTGTTTGTTCGTATTGAAGCAGCTTGCGATACAAGGTCTTGCGGCCGATTCCGAGAATTTGCGCCGCCCGCGTCTTGTCTCCGCGAGTGTGCGCAAGCGTCTCCGCGATCACTCGTTTTTCGACGTCCTCCATCGAAGAGCCGACTTCGATCTCTATGGAGCGCGATGATTCGCCTTCACTCTCGGCGCCCCGAACCGAATCGGGCAGATCGTCGACGGTGATTAGTCTCCCTTGCGCTATGATCACCGCGCGCTCGATGGCGTTCTCGAGCTCGCGGACGTTGCCGTGCCAATCGTAACGGCGTAATCGAGCCAGGGCTTTCTCAGTGATGCCCGTTATGCTCTTGTTGGCCCGCTTAGTGTATATCTCGAGAAAATGAATGGCGAGTAGTGGTATGTCCTCGCGGCGTTCGGTCAACGACGGCAGGGTGATCGGATAAACGTTGAGGCGGTAGAAGAGGTCGCGCCGGAACCGCCCTTGCTGCATCGCTTCTTCGAGATGGACGTTGGAGGCCGCTATCAGCCGAACGTCTACCTTGATGACCTCGTTGCCGCCCACCCGAGTGAACTCGCCGTTTTGCAGCACGCGCAACAGCCGAACCTGCGCCGAAAGCGTCATCTCGCCTATCTCGTCCAGGAAGAGCGTTCCGGTATGGGCCTCCTCGAATTTGCCGATTCTGCGCTGGCGGGCGTCGGTGAACGCGCCCTTCTCGTGGCCGAACAGCTCGGACTCGAGCAGCGCTTCAGGAATAGCTCCGCAGTTGATCTTAATGTACGGGCCGTTGGCCCGCGATGACCGAGACTGAATCAGGTCGGCCATCATCTCTTTTCCGGTGCCCGACTCGCCTTGCAATAGCACGGTCGTGTAGCTGTCGGCCACGTACAAACCCATTTCAAGGCAGCGCATGACCTTTTCGCTTTTGCCGATAAAAGTCTGGCCGCTTTGATTGCTGCGCGCGTGATCGAGTTCGCGGCGGAGCCGCAAGACTTCGGATGACAGCCGGTCCTTCGAGAGCGTGATCGCAAGCTGATCCGCGATCCCCAGCGCCAGAGACGTCTGGTCGTTGCTGAAGCCCGCCTGCCGGTCCGTCCAAAGCAACAGCAGCGCTCCGAATATCTTGTCCTCGATCAGTATTGGAACGATGATGGCCGCGCCGGCCGTGAACACCTGCGTGAGAAAGAAATGGGACACCGGATTTTGATCGGGGCCGAGCAGCTTCAGCATCTGGCCGCGCTCAACCGTGGAAGGGATCATCTGCTGGCTGGGGATCTTGAGTGAACGAGTCTTCATGATATCCGCGCTCACGCCGCCGACGGTTCGAAGATTGCTGAAATGGACCTCGCTTTCGTTGGCGTCAAGTATGGCGAGACACGCGCCTTGAAGTCCCAGGAGATCGATCGACCTGTCCAGTATTCGAGAGGTAACCTCGGTAAAGTCTGAACCGGTGTTTATGTCGTTAGCGATGTCGAGAAGCGCTTTGTTGACGCGCGCCTCCCGCTCCATCTCGGTGTATATGCGAGTGTAGCGGTATCCGATCGCGATCTGCTGAGCGAGGCTGCTTATGAAACCGATTTCGTCTTCGAGCCAGTGATAAGTATGTGTGCAATAATGGAGCCCGATCATTCCCAGAAGCTCGAGTTGAAACGTAATCGGCACGAAGACGACCGACCGCGTTCCGGTTAGCTCCGTTATCTGCCGGACCATCTCGGGCAAGTGGGTGGACGAGGTGTCATCGCACACCTGAGGACTGTAGAAATCAACATTCTCTTGAAGCCGGCTCACATCGACGCGAGCCTGTAGACCCAATGAGGACCGCGCTTGTTCGCTTGCGCGGAACTCATGCGTAATCCGAAGCTCCCCTTCACCGGTCAGCATCATGATGATGTCGCAACGGTCAACACCCATCATCTTGCCGACTTCATTGACGGTTGCTTGCAGGAAATGGTCAAGATCGATTACTGAAAAAGTAGCGGCGCCAACTTTATTGAGCAGGGCCTCCCGGGCCTCATACATCTTCAGCTTGCGTTCGAGCGATAATGACTGGGCCTCTTTTGCCATAGTCGATCAGAATGACACGTCGCTTTGGTTGAGCGGCGCAATTATGACCCAATCTACGCATGCCTGCAAATGAGGATTCAGGATGAAGGAATCAGGAGTCAGGATTCAGGATGAAGGATTCAGGATTCAGGATGAAGGATTCAGGATTCAGGATTCAGGATGCGGGATGAAGGATTCAGGATGAAGGAGTCAGGATTCAGGATGAAGGAGTCAGAGATCCCACGCTTGAATTTTGTATTACTAATCCTGACTTCTGAATCTCGCATCCTGAATCCTCCATCCTGAATCCTGACTCCTTCATCCTGAATCCTTCATCCTGATTCCTTCATCCTGAATCCTTCATCCTGAATCCTGAATCCTGACTCCTGAATCCTGAATCCTGAATCCTTCATCCTGAATCCTTCATCCTGAATCCTTCATCCTGAATCCTTCATCCTGAATCCTTCATCCGGACGACAATTGTTCGCGTGGCTTCCCTGCGATAGTGCTGCTATCATCAGAAGAGGATTTTCTTCGCAACTTGAATGCGGAAGTTTCGACTGTTATGGGCCAATTGGACGCAATGAAACACTATCAGAAACTGGGTTTCGATTTGCTTTCAGCTGAAACAGTCATGACGAGACCGATCAGGAACTCGACTTCTCCCGGCGCAATTTTGGGTAGCGGGGTCATAGAGTGTTGTTCTTCGGACAAGCTCCGTCCGCGCCCAAATCGGGAAGAAAGAGTTTCTCGCAAAGACGCAAAGATCGGCGTAAAGGCGGCAAAGAAGCCTGCCGAGAAAAATGAGATTCTTCGGGTTTGCTTCGCCGGCGGGCTTCTTGTTGCGGCTCCGCCCGCCGCGGTCTATGCGGCCTTTAGGCGGCTCATAGCGTCCGACTTTTGTTTTTTCTTGCAAGGCTGCTTAACGGCCTTTGCACCGATCTTCGCGTCTTTGCGAGAAACGCTTCTTTCCTGCCCCAGCACACAATTACCCCAACACCCAATTTTGCGGGGAAAGAGCGAGCATCCGGCGGACGACCTTCCGCGGCAGCCCCTCTGTCGGCATGAAAAGCATTGGATGACTGGTGAACTTGTTACGCCCGGCGAGCCGGGCCGAAGCTTGCCCGCGATCGCGCGGGAGGGGGAGGATATATGATTTCACAGGACGACGTGCGGGAGTTGAGGAATTATCAAGCGGGACCAGAAGGCCTCATACTCAGTCTTTATGTGGATGTTGACCAATCGAAAGCCGTTAACCTGAACAGAGGGTTCGAGACGGTAGCCGATAATATGCTCAGACTGATCGCCCAGGAACGGGAGCTCGACGGCGGCAAGATGAAACAATTCGAGGCTGAGCGCTCCGGCGTCAGGCGGTTTCTGAGCGAGTACACGCCACGGGGAAAGGGCCTCGTGATCTTTAGCGACCGCAGCCAGCAGTATTGGTGGCAGCGGGAAACGCGGGTTGACATTAAGGATGGCGCTCGGTGGTCGCCCCGGCCCTGGGTGCGGCCTTTGCTGGAGATATTGCAGAATCACGATCACCTATGCGTGGTTCTAATTGATCAG
>JAHFUG010000085.1 GCA_023265195.1 Blastocatellia bacterium
AATACGTACCGGGAGGTTACCGTGACCCCGGAGGGGCTGGCTGGCAAGAAAAAATCATCTTGCCGCCGGCAAGGGGGTAGTTTGTTCTTGACATCCCCTTTCATAGGACATGACCCTCCTCTGGAGGGCCGGAATGGAATGGCCAAATTCCAGCGGCAAGGCAGCGGCTTGTCGGACATCGGAGCGTTTCGCGACAGAAACTAGTTAGCGGGGAGTGCGCGGTTCCGGCGCGGAAAAAGGTGTGGAGTACGCGATCGAAGGGCTTTCTGTCGACCACCTCCATACGGTTGCGCGCCAAACTTGTTCTTGTTGTTCATCCACGTGTTCGATAGAATGCCGCCGCTCTTCAGGCTTTCAAACAGGTCGAGTCATATATCTCGGAGGTGATTACCCATGTCCGCTAAGAGGCTATCCCACGTTCTTGTGCTGCTGCTTGCGTGCTCAATGGCTTGTTCAACGATGATTGCCGTGGCGCAACAGCCCGCGCAACAACCGCAGGCCCCCGCGCGCCATCCGATTAAGCTTGACGATCTCGCCCGCTTTCGCGACGTGCGCGATCCGCAATTGTCGCCTGACGGCCAGTGGGTCGCCTACGTTGTTTCAACGATCGACGTGAAGGAAGACAAACGCAACACCCACATCTGGATGGCCGATTTCGACGGTAAGAGCGAGCGCCAGGTTACCTACAGTCAAGACAGCGAGTCTTCGCCGCGTTGGAGCCCCGACGGCAAGCACCTCTCGTTCACGTCGTCCCGGCCCGGTAACGCAAAAGGCAATCAAGTGTGGCTGCTCGACCGCGCCGGCGGAGACGCCACGCAGTTGACTGAACTCAAGGGACGGCTGCAAGGCTACGAATGGTCTCCGGATTCGAAACGGCTGGCTCTCGTGGCCGGCGATCCCGATCCGGAGGCGGATGCGAACGGTCCGGGAGAAGGCGCGGCAGCCGGCGGCGCGGCGAAGCCAAAGGCGCCTAAGCCCATCGTGATCGATCGCTACAAGTTCAAGCAGGACGGACAGGGCTATCTTCTTTCAGGACGCCACAGCTACATCTATCTGTTCGACGTCGAAACCAAAAAACTGGATCGCTTGACCGCGGGAAAATGGGATGAAAGCGCCCCTTCGTGGTCGCGCGATGGCGCTCGCATCGCTTTTATGAGTAATCACGCCGAGGATCCGGATCGAGAGCGGTCAGCGCAAATCTTCGTAGCCGAGGCTAAACCGGGCGCCGTCGAGAAACAGGTGACCCCCGCAACCAGCCGAGGCGGGCGTTCTCGGTTGGAATGGAGCCCCGATGCCAAATGGATCGCGTTCCTTGAAAGCGACGAGAAGAAATACGGCGCATACAACATGGAGCATCTCGCGGTAGTAGCCTCCGACGGAAGCAGTGCGCCTGCCCGAGTAAGAGCAGTGGAAGCATTGGATCGAGGCGTCTCGGCTCCTCGCTTCAGCGCGGATGGCGGCTCGATCACGTTTCTCGTGGCCGACGATCGGTCGGCCTATCCCGCGAAGCTGAATATAAGCAGCGGCGCGGTTGAGCGCTTGATGCCGCCGCCGATTGTAGTCTCTAGCTGGACATCGGGCGGAGGCCGAGCGGCGGTGCTTTCAGGCGGTGACTCGAAGCACACGGAGGTCTATGCAGTCGAGGGGGGAGCGTTGCGCCGGATCACGCATCAGAACGACGCGCTGTTCGCCGAACTCGAAATCGCAGACACGGAAGAAGTCAGTTTCAAGAGCAAAGATGGTACGGAAGTGCACGGCCTGTTGACCTATCCAGTTGGCTACCAAAAGGGGACCAAGGTTCCGTTGTTGCTTCGCATTCACGGCGGTCCAGACGAGCAGGACGCTCATTCGTTCAACGCCGAGCGGCAAGTCTTCGCGGCCAACGGATACGCCGTATTGGCGGTGAACTATCGAGGCAGCTCCGGGCGCGGCCAGAAGTATGCGCGGGCGATCTTCGCCGACTGGGGTCATTACGAAGTAGAGGATCTGCTGGCCGGAGTCGATCACGTCATCAAGATGGGCGCAGCCGATCCGGACCGGCTCGGCGTGGGCGGCTGGAGCTACGGCGGAATACTTACAGACTACCTGATCGCAAGCGACACTCGTTTCAAGGGAGCGATCAGCGGAGCGGGCACTGCCTTCACGGTCGCTTTCTACGGAACGGATCAGTACATCATTCAATACGACTACGAGATCGGGCCGCCCTGGGACGCAAAGGCGTGGGAAACGTATCAGAAGATCTCCTATCCGTTCCTGCACGCGGACCGAATTAAGACGCCTACGTTGTTTTTGGGCGGCGAGAAGGACTTCAACGTGCCGATTCAGGGTGGACAGCAAATGTATCAGGCGCTGAGAAGCCTCGGGGTGGATACACAGCTCGTGATCTATCCCAACGAGAGTCACGGCGTCACCAGACCCAGCTACGTTCGAGATCGCTACGAGCGGTATCTGGGTTGGTACAACAAGTATGTGAAGAAGGCGCCCGGCGCGGCTAACACACCGGTGTCAGGCAAGCGCTAGTGGTGTAGCGCGGTTGTGGTTGGCCGCGCTTCCGCCCTTTCCTCCCTTTAGAGCAAGACGTTCACGATCGAGTTGGATCTCCGCCTTTTCGCGTGAGCCTGGTGGTGCTCGGCGGAAGTTTCGTAGCCACAAAAAGGCGCGGACGGCACGGTAGCGAGAAGACAGACTACAGGCCCGATTGGCCCGCACATTTATTGCTTGCGGCCACTTCTCGCTATTTTCTACCTTGTGATCTTTGCGCATCTTTGTGGCTGATGACTCATTTTCGCCGAGCACCACTAGCCGGTTAAATCAAATGCTCTGCCTGAGGGCGTTTGCGCGTTTCGGATTTGGCGCCGATGACGTCCCCTGCGCGTCAAGAGAGCCGAGTTTCATTTTACTTTTCCAGGTCCCCACAAAGCCCGGCCCGGTTTCGCGCCGGTGTGCTCGCCATCCTTCAGCACCTGAACTCCGTTGATTAAAACGTGCTTCATTCCGATAGCGTACTGATGAGGCTTCTCGAAAGTCGCGCGGTCGGCGATGGTATTCGGATCGAAGACGACCACGTCGGCGAACATTCCCTCCTTAATAAACCCGCGGTGATCAAGGCCCAGGTTTGTTGCTGGGAGCCCCGACAATCGGCGAACCGCTTCTTCCAGAGAGATCACCTTTTCTTCGCGGACGTACTTGCCGAGCAATCGCACGAAGTTTCCATAGGCGCGCGGATGGGTCGATGACTTCAAGAACACGCCTTCCGGAGCCATTGAACCCGCGTCCGAGCCAAATGACACCCACGGCTGTTTGATCTGCTTCTTGATGTTCTCTTCGTTCATCATGAAATAAACCGCGCCCACGCGCGATTGATCTTCCAGGACGAGGTCCATGATAGTTTCGACCGGATCTTTGCCTCGCAGTTTCGCTACTTCGGCCAGCGTCTTCCCGGTGTACTGTTTCAGTTTGTCCGCTTTGAACTCGACCAGGAGAATTCGCTCGGGTGAGCCGGCGGCCAGATAGAGGTTCTCCCAATCATTGGTTGGGGTGCGAACGGCATCGGCGATGTTCTTGCGAGATCCAGGATCTCGCAGCCTCTTGAACAGCACATCGTAACCGCCGTCTTCCGCCCAGGGCGGCATCGCCGCGTCGAGCCCGGTCGCTCCCGCTGGATAAGTGTACATGTCAGCCGTGATCTTCAGACCTTCGGCGCGCGCGGCTTCGATCATCGAGATAACCTTGTCCATCTTGTCCCAGTTCTTTTCTCCGGCGGCTTTCAGATGGTATATCTCGGCGGGGACTCCCGCTTCACGGGCGATTCGAATCAACTCCTGCACTGCTTCAATCAAGCGGTTGCCTTCGCTTCGCATGTGAGAGATGTACTTTCCCTTGTACTTCGCGGCGACTTTGCACATCTCGATCAGCTCTTCGGTGCCTGCGTAGAACGCCGGCGCGTAGATCAAGGAAGAGCCTATTCCGAGCGCGCCCGCCTCCATCTCGCGTTTGACCAGCGCTCTCATCTGATCGAGTTGTTGGGGCGTCGGCTTCTTGTCTTCAAGTCCGATCACGTATTCGCGGATCGTCGTCGCGCCGATGTACGAGGCGACATTGGGAGAGACGCCGCGTTTCTGAAGATAGGTCAGGTACTCGGCGAGAGTCGTCCAGGGTATTTCGAACTTCAGATCGCCCTGTTGTTCCAGGCGGCGGCGTTTCATCTCGGGATTGAGCGGGCCCATCGAATCGCCTTCGCCGAAGATCTCAGTTGTCACGCCCTGGCGGATCTCGCCTTGCGAACGGCCGTCGGCGATTAGCGTATCGACCGACCACGAGAGCATGTTTATGAAACCTGGCGCGACCGCCAGACCGCTGGCGTCGACGACGTTTCTGGCGGTTGCCGCCTTCAAGTCGCCGATTGCTACGATGCGGTCGCCCTTGATCGCCACGTCGGCTTGAACGGGTCTGGAACCAGTTCCATCATAGACGGCGCCGCCTTTGATCAAGACGTCGTAGTTGCTCCTCTGTGATGTTGAGGCCAGAGGCCACGAGCCAACGGTCAACAACAGCGTCATTAGTAGCTGACTGAGGTATCTCATTATTCCTCCATTAGGGGACGTTTGTCCGGCGGCATAATAAGGTCTGCCGCGATGGGCTGCAATGTTTATAGAGACGTGTTCCGGTGGCCCCGCACCCCAGCGGGGTGCGATGTTTATAGAAACGATCTCGTGTTAGTCCCGCACCCCAGCGGGGTGCGATGTTTATAGAAACGATCTCGTGTTAGTCCCGCACCCCAGCGGGGTGCGATGTTTATAGAAACGATGTCGTGTTAGTCCCGCACCCCAGCGGGGTGCAATGTCGAACGCAATTTCGTTGTGTGTAAGAACTCGATCCAAACATTGCACCCCGCTGGGGTGCGGGACTTAACCCAGATCGTTTCTATAAACATTGCACCCCGCTGGGGTGCGGGGATAAAACGAGACCCTTTCTATAAACATTGCACCCATCTGGGCCTCGCCAACGAACGCCGAATCTATAAACATTGCACCCCGCTGGGGTGCGGGGCCAAACTCTGCTAGAGTTTCAGTTTCAATTTTCAAGAAAAGGAGATCGTTATGATTCGAAGGGCCGCGTCACTATGCCTGGTCACGCTGCTGGCAATCTCATCCGTCCTGGCTCAGTCCACGTCAAAGGAAGTCACACTGATCAAGGCCGGCCGGCTCGTTGACGTGAAGAACGGCCGCGTTCTCACGGATCAGGCCATACTCATTGAGGGCGACCGCATAAAAGAAGTAGGCCCTTCAAAAGACATTGCCCCGCACGCGCCTCCGGGAGCCAAGGTCATCGATCTGTCGAATTCCACCGTCCTCCCGGGTCTCATCGATTGCCACACTCACGTTACTTCTCAGCCGGGAAACTACTATGAAGACATCTTTCGCAGGAGTCCGATCGACGTAGCCGTGACCGCCCACGTCTACGCGAAGCGAACCCTGGAAGCCGGTTTCACCACCATTCGCGACGTAGGGGCCGGAGAATTCATCGACGTCGCGCTCCGCAACGCGATTAACGCCGGCTCGGTTGCCGGCCCTCGAATGCAAGTGGCGACATTGACGATCGGATCGACGGGCGGCCACGGAGACATAACGGGCTTCTCGCCTTATCTCAAGTTCGGGAGCTTCTCCGGCATAGCCGACGGCGTTGACGAAATCAGAAAGCTCATAAGATTCGAGATAAAGAACGGCGCGGATCTCATCAAGCTGCTTGCAACCGCGGGCGTGTTGTCCGAAGAAGAATCGGTAGGCGCGCCGCAGTTTTCACAAGAGGAGATGAACGCCGTGGTCGAGGAGACCGCGATGTGGGGCAAGAAAGTCGCCGCTCACGCTCATGGCGCCGAAGGCATAAAACGCGCGGTCAGGGCGGGCGTCGCTTCCATCGAACACGGGAGCCTGATCGATGACGAAGGCATTCAATTGATGAAACAGAAAGGCGCGTATCTGGTCGCCGACATCTACAACGACGACTACATACTCGCCGAGTACACGCGGCTCGGTTACCCTGACAAGATAATCGAAAAAGAGAAGAAGGTCGGCCGCGCACAACGCGAAAACTTTCAGCGCGCGGTTAAAGCCGGCGTGAAGATCGCCTTTGGCACCGACGCGGGGGTTTACCCTCACGGCTGGAACGCAAAGCAATTCGCGCACATGGTGCGTTGGGGACTCACGCCAATGCAGGCGATCCAGTCCGCGACGGTTAACGCCGCGGACTTGCTGAGTTGGAGCGACCGCGTGGGCGCGATCGAGCCGGGCCGCTTCGCGGACATCATTGCGGTGAATCGCGACCCGATAGCCGACATCACCGTTCTCGAGCAGGTGAGCTTCGTGATGAAGGGCGGCGCGGTAATTAAGTAGTCTCGCAGCGGCCGGGTGAAGGAGTCTCATAACACGCGCTCCCGAGACTCCAACGCCCCGTGCGCGTAAATTGCTCCCCTATGTTAGCCTCGGGTAGTGGGATCATAGAGTGTTGTTTTTCGAACAAGCTCCATCCGTAACCGAATCGGGAAAAGAGTTTCTCGCAAAGGCGCGAAGATCGGCGCAAAGGCCGCAAAGAAGCCTTGCAACCAAAATGAAATTCTTCGGGTTTGCTTCGCCGACGGGCTTCTTGCTTCTCCGCCCGCTACGATCTATGCGGCCTTTAGTCGGTTCAACGCGTCCGACTATTCCGTCTCTTGCAAGGCTGCTTCGCGGCCTTTGCGCCGACCTTTGCGTCTTTGCGAGACATCTTTTCCCCGTATCAGGAACACACAATTACCCCACGACTCAGCCTCGCGTACGGCTTGGAGAAGACAGGCTTGGAAATGCCCGATAACATTCTCGAGATTAGGAACCTATCGACCCACTTTCAATCTCGGCACGGATTGCTAAAAGCAGTCGATGACGTCAGCTTCAACATCGAGCATGGGTCAACGCTGGCTCTTGTAGGCGAGTCCGGCTGCGGAAAATCGATCACGGGATTGTCGATCATGCGGCTGATTCCGCCCGGAGGCCGTATCGCCGCCGGCGAAATTGTTTTCGAAGGCCGAGACCTGCTTGAGCTCGATGATGAGGAAATGCGGAAGCTCCGGGGACGTGACATCGCGATGATATTTCAGGATCCGATGACCTCGCTTAATCCGGTTTTTACCGTCGGCGGCCAAGTCGCCGAAGCGGTAAGGGCTCACGAGAGAGTCTCCCGCGGAATCGCCTGGAGCAAGGCGGTCGAGATGATGGAGCGGGTCAGCATTCCAGCCGCGCGCAAGCGAGCTCGCGATTATCCGCATCAACTGTCCGGCGGAATGCGGCAAAGGGTAATGATAGCAATGGCGTTGGCGTGCGGCCCGAAGCTGCTCATAGCCGACGAGCCGACTACGGCGCTCGACGTGACGATACAAGCCGAGATTATCGAGTTGCTGAACAGACTGAAGAGAGAGTTCAATCTGTCGCTTCTGTTGATTTCGCATGATATGGGATTGGTCGCCGAGAACGCCGATTCGGTCATCGTTATGTATTGCGGGAGAATGGTTGAACAGGCCTCGGTTCGCGAGCTATTCAGAAACGCCAGGCATCCTTATACGGAAGGGTTGCTGCGCTCTATCCCGCGGCCGTCGAACCGCGAGCCAAGCCGCCGCCGGCTCTTGACGATCGAGGGCAGCGTGCCGAACCCGATTGACTTGCCGCCCGGATGCGCGTTCGCGCCGCGGTGCTCATATGCGGTTGACGCCTGCCGCGCCGGGCCGATTCCATTGAATCGGGTTAATGACGATCATCAATCGCGATGCATAAACTTCGAACGAGTCGGCGCAAGTTGCCCTAGCGGATAAACCGTTGATTTGCGCTGACTACGTAACGCTGATCAGCGCGGATCAGCGGCCCGAAGGCAGCGAAGATCAGCGGTTAATCCGGAAGCTGACTCGGCGACACTCTCTGGGACTAATGATCAATGAGAGCAAGCTGAATGGATTTGAACGCATGCCCAACGTCAAACTGACACTGGAATATGATGGCGGGGACTTCAACGGCTGGCAGGTTCAACCAACAGGCCGCACGATTCAAGGTGAATTGTCGCGCGCGCTGGCTCGAATCGAGGGAAAGGAAGTGACATTGCATGCGGCCGGACGAACCGACTCCGGCGTTCATGCGCTGGGACAAGTCGTGAGTGTAAGGCTGACGAGCGAACTGGGAGCCACGACTCTGCGCGATGCAATAAACGCCAACGTCGGCCGCGACGTCCGGGTCAAGAACGCGGAATTCGTCGAAGACTCATTTCACGCGCGAGTACACGCCAAGCAAAAGCATTACCGGTATCAAATATGGAACGGCGACGTGGTTAGCCCCTTCGTCCGGCGTTACGTACATCAGCATAGAAGCCGGCTCGATCTCGACTCGATGCGGGCGGCAGGCGGATTTCTGATCGGCTCGCATGATTTTCGCGGGTTCACGGTTACGGCGAGCGACGTCGAGACCACGGTTCGCACAATCGAGCGGCTCGAGGTAGAGAAGTCGGGCGACATCATTTCGATCGCGGTCTCGGCTAACGGGTTTCTTCGCTACATGGTCCGAGCCATCGCCGGCACGTTGATCGAGATAGGCCGGGGATATTTACCGGTGGAAACGGTCCGTGAAGTAATCGCGAGCGGCGACCGCTCGTTAGCCGGGCCGACCGCACCTGCCCTAGGGTTGACTTTGATGCAAGTGGACTATTAAAGTGACGGCTGACCTTCACCAGTCAACGAGATGAGTAATAACCTGCTCAAAGCTTTCGAAGGCGTAATCGACGGTGGTTCAAAGGAAGAGTTTCTTCTAAGGCAGATTGATTCGTCAGCAGTTCCATCTCACATAGCAATAATAATGGATGGCAACGGGCGATGGGCAGCCCGGCGCAGCCTGCCTCGAGTGGCCGGCCATCGCGCGGGAGCCGAGGCGGTTAGGGCCGCGGTTGAGGGTTCGGCAAGGCTCGGCCTTCAGTACCTGACGCTCTATGCGTTCTCAACGGAAAACTGGAAACGGCCCCGCTTGGAAGTAGAAGCGTTGATGGCTCTGCTAATCGAGTTCATAAGAAAAGAAGTTAGAACCCTCAAGGAAAACAACATTCGCTTCCAGACCATAGGCCGGGACGAGCGGCTCGACAGCGTCGTCATGCGCGAAATCGAACGCGCCCGCCGGGAAACGGCGGGCTGCTCGGGAATGCAGTTGAACGTAGCTCTGAATTACAGCGGGCGTTGCGAGATCGTAGAAGCTTGCAGGCGGCTGGTGACCGAAGCGCTGGTGAGAAATCAAAACCCCGACGACATAACCGAGCAGGATATAGAAAGAAATCTGTTCACGGCCGGATTGCCCGATCCCGATCTGTTGATTCGGACCAGCGGAGAGATGCGCGTTTCGAACTTCCTGCTCTGGCAGATCGCCTACAGCGAGATATACGTCACGGAAGAACTTTGGCCCGACTTTCGGCTAGCCGATCTGCTTGAAGCTATTGTCGAGTTTCAAAAACGCGAGCGGCGCTACGGCGACATAAAGCCCGCCAAGAGTGAATCACTCGTCGCCGGGGTGAAGTGAACGAGCATCCCTTGACGGAGCGGCGTCACCGGCCTCGAGCCAATACCTGACCCGATCAAACTAATCTCTCGATCATGAAGCGAATCCTTACCGCCGTTGTAGCGTTGCCAATCCTCTTCTTCACGATTTGGAGCACGAGTCTTTACTACTTTGCCGCACTCGAAGCCGCCGCCGTTACGATCGCGCTTGGTGAGTTCTACAACCTCGCCGCAAAAGCTGGAGACCAATCGCACAGGTTACTCGGACACGCCGCGGCGCTGGGCGTCCTGGCGTGCTTCTTCGCGGCGAGATTGGACTGGATCGCCGCCGTGCTGGCTCTGCTGATCTGTTCGACGCTGGCGCAGTCGCTTTTCAGCAAGCGAGAGATGAGCACGGCGTTGGGAAGCGTGTCCGCCACTGTGTTGGGCGTCGTCTACGTTGCGCTGCTCGCCGGATTTCTACTGGGTGTCAGGATGATTCAGGACCGGGGCGCGCACGTTCACCTTGCATCCCGGCTCTTAACGACCTTCTTCATAATGGTGATGATGGCGGACACAGGAGCTTACTACGTTGGACGTGCGATAGGCCGGCGCAAGCTGGCTGCAAGAATAAGCCCGGGAAAGACTGTCGAAGGACTGATAGGCGGCCTTGTTTTCGCCGCCGCGGCCGGGCCGCTTTGCAGACTTGCGTTTTTCAACGAACTGCCGCTGCTGGATTCGATCGTGCTAGGCGCGTTGATCGGAGTCGTTGGGCCGGTCGGCGATCTTGCCGAGTCGCTGTTGAAGCGCGGCTCCGGCGTCAAGGACTCGTCCGCCCTGCTGCCAGGTCACGGCGGCGTGCTCGATCGCGTGGACAGCATCCTCTTTTGCGCGCCGCTGATTTACTTTTATGCGCGCTTCTTTTTGTGAGGCTAACGTTTGGCCGCTTCAGAGAAGGCCAACTCCAAACGGTGCGTCCGGCTTCTGGCAATTCACAGGTCGGGAAGAGGGATTTATCCCCGCTCCTCTAGTTTGAGCAGCAAGCAAGAGAGCGGGGATAAATCCCTCTTCCCGACCTGTGATTTGCCTGAGATTGAACATGAAAATCGGATGTTGGTCTCTCCAAAATGGCCAAACTCCAGAACCGCTTCGTGGTAATGATGTTGCTCGGCTCTATCGTTGAAGGTTAATCGCGCGGTTCGGACACACCTAAATCTCGCCGTTAAGCACCACGTTGTCGATCAGCCTGGTCGCTCCTATAAACACGGCCAGCGACAGCAGCGTCGCGCGGTCAAGACTGATAACAACGGGCGCGGAAAGATCGGCCGCGTCGTTAATCGAGACATAGTCAATTCGCGCGCGCGGCTCGGCCTCGATTATCGATCGCATCGCAGCGGCCAGCCGGCTCGTGTCCCGTTCGCCGCTCGTGTAGAGCGCGCGGCCTCGCTCGAGCGCTTTGCGAAGAACGACGGCCGCTTTGCGCTCTTCTGATGAGAGGTAGGCATTGCGGGACGACAGCGCGACGCCGTCTTCCTCGCGAACGGTTGGCCCAACCACGATTTCGATCCCCATAGCCAGGTCTTGAACCATGCGTTTAACCACTATCACCTGTTGCGCGTCCTTTCGGCCGAAGAACGCGAATTGAGGCTGAACTATGTTGAACAGTTTGTTGACGACCGTGGTGACTCCGCGAAAATGACCCTTGCGGCTTGCGCCTTCGAGCTTGTCCGAAAGACCTTCCACGGACACGTAAGTCGAGAAGCCGTCCGCGTACATCTCGCTTGCGAGCGGCGCAAAAATCAGATCGACCCCGCGCGTAAACGCTAGCTCGGCGTCTCGAGCCAAATCCCTCGGGTAACGTTCGTAATCATCGCTTGGGCCGAACTGGGTTGGATTGACGAAGACCGATGCGATGACCGTATCGCACATCTCCCGCGCTCGCGACATCAGCGAAAGGTGGCCTTCATGGAACGCGCCCATCGTCGGCACAAGTCCTACGCGTTTTCCTCGAGCCTTGAGCTCGCGCCCCATCGACATCATTCGGGGTATTCGGTTGATTATCTCCATCGCTGACTAATTGACTGGACCCAGCGGCGGCATCGACCGGCCTCGGTCGTCCTCCAGATCGACCTCGACGCCCTCAGGCAAGTGATAACTCTCGGCGCCGGCGGGAAACCTCTTACCGGTGACGTCTCCGGCGAATCTCTCCAGCGCCGACGCGATGTCATCCTTGAGGTTTAGATACCGGCGGACGAACTTCGCGGTGTGCCCAAAATTAAGACCGGCGAGGTCATTGAAGACCAGTATCTGCCCGTCGCACTCGACGCCGGCGCCGATGCCGATAGTCGGAACGCACAGGCGCTCGGTGATCATTCGTGATATCTCGACCGGGATTCCTTCAAGAACTATGGCGAAAACTCCAGCGCGCTCGAGCGAGAGCGCGTCTTCCATCAACTCGCGCGCAGCCTCGATGGTTTTACCTTGGACCCGGTATCCTCCCATGCGAAGAACCGACTGCGGAGTAAGGCCGATATGACCCATCACGGGGACTTCCGCTTCGGCGATCGCCCTGACCGCCGGGGCGCGCCGCGAACCGCCTTCCAGTTTGACCGCATCGGCCCCTGCCTCTTTGATAAATCTGATGGCCGATTCAACGGCTTGTCGCGGGCTTTCGTGATAGGACCCGTAGGGCATGTCGCCGACCACCATCGCGCGGCGAACGCCTCGGCGCACGGCCCTTGTGTGAGCGATCATTTCATCCAGGGTGACCGGCAACGTAGACTCATAGCCGAGCACGGTTTGAGCCAGGCTGTCGCCCACTAAGATAAAGTCGAAGCCCGCTTCGTCGACCAATCTGGCTGTCGGGTAGTCATGCGCGGTCAGCGCCACGATGGGCGCGCCGCCTTTTCGCGAGCGAATGTGTGGCGCGGTGATCCGCTGGACGCCGCCTTCGGTGATGTGACTCAATTGAATCTCCTCCGATGAACGCGTTTCGCCGTGGCAGGGATTATATTTGATTCGTTGTCCATTTCAAATCCCGGCGGTGATTTGATTCAGGTTCAGAATTACAGGGGCTTGGTTTTGGGGTCTTGGCGAGGTGATTCGCCGGTGGTATCAGTTGTCGGACTCATACTTCTCCTCGCGCCCTCACCAGGAAGACCACCAAAGCGGCGACAAGTCGCCGCATTCCAAATATGCTCTGTCCTCGTGTGTATAGCACGGTTATAATTCCCGCTCGAAATGGAGAGGTAAACATGCGTCTTTTCATAACCGGGGGCGCCGGTTTCATCGGGTCGAACTTCATCAGGCATATGCTCGGCGCCTATCCCGAGTATCAACTCGTTAACTTCGACAAACTGACTTACGCAGGCAATCTTGAAAACCTGGTCGACGTCGCCGGCAACGCGAATTACTCATTCGTCAAAGGCGACATCTGTGACCGCGCCGGCGTCGATCAAGCCATCGCAGGCGCCGATGCAGTGGTCAATTTCGCTGCCGAGTCTCACGTCGACCGCTCCATCGAGCGCGCGACTGAATTCATCGCGGCCAATGTATCCGGAACTCAAATCCTGCTGGATGCAGCGCGCGGAGCCGGTGTAACTCGATTCGTTCAGATATCAACCGACGAGGTGATGGGATCGTGCGCTGAAGGCGAGTACTTCACCGAAACCTCGCCTTTGCGGCCCAACAGCCCATATGCGGCGTCGAAGACGGCCGCCGAACATTTCATCCGAGCCGCGCACGTAACATTCGGGCTGGACGTGGTCACGACTCGCGCGTCAAACAACTACGGACCCTTTCAGTTTCCGGAGAAGCTTATACCGCTGATGATTTCGAATGCGTTGGAAGATCGAAAGCTCCCGGTCTATGGAGATGGGCTGAACACTCGCGACTGGCTGTACGTCGAAGACTGCTGCAGGGCCATCGATCTGGTTATGCATAAGGGCCGAAGCGGAGAGGTCTACAACATCGGCTCACGCGCGGAGAAAACCAATCTGGAGATCGTTCGCACGCTGCTCGACCTGCTTGGCAAGCCGCATTCGTTGATCTCGTTCGTCACCGATCGACTGGGTCACGACCGCAGATACGCCACCGATCCTTCGAAGATCGAGAGTGAATTGGGATGGACTCCGCGAGAAACGTTCGAGAGCGGGATCGAGAAGACCGTGTGCTGGTACACCGAGAATTCCGCTTGGGTCGAGCGGGCCCGCTCGGGCGGCTATCGTGAATACTACGAGCGGATGTATGGCAAGCGGGGATGAAGCAGAAATGATTGCTATGCGAGCCTTCGTAGCATTGTTGGGAGCGTTATTCTTGATTGCGCCGGCGCTTGCGCAGCACCGTAGCCCCAACCCTGCCCATCGGCCCGGACGAACCACTTCCCAGCTTCAATCGGCGCCGCCCGAGTCTCTCAAGATGTCGAGTAGGAGGCTCGCTGAGATAGACAACGCGGTGAAGGATTCCATAGCGCGCAAAGAAACCCCGGGCGCGGTTGTCGTCGTTGCCCGCAAAGGCCAGATCGTCTACCGCAAGACGTTTGGAGACCGCGCGATCGAACCCGCTCGTGAGCCAATGACCGTCGATACGATCTTCGATGTTGCATCTCTCACGAAAGTCGTCGCGACCGCAACTTCGATGATGATCCTGGTGGAGCGAGGCAAGGTCAGTCTCGCGGACGCCGTCTCGCATTACATTCCCGAGTTCGGACGCTTCGGAAAGGAGCGCGTCACGGTCGAGCAACTGATGACGCATCGAGCGGGACTGCCGCCCGACAACGATATCGCGGACTACGTTGGAGTCACGGCAAAGCCTCTCGATCGAATCTGTGAGCTGCGGCCGATCTACGAACCCGGCGCGCGCTTCGTCTACTCGGATGTAGGCTACATAGTCGCGGCTGAGATCATCAGGCGAGTCAGCGGGAAACGCCTGGACGAGTTTGCGAAGGAGAACATCTTTGACCCGCTCGGCATGCGAGATACCTCTTTCAGGCCCATTGACGCTGAGCATAACTCAGCGCCGGGAGATGTTTCGCGTTTCGCTCCAACCGAAATTCGCGAAGGCCGCTGGATGCGAGGCGAAGTTCACGATCCGAGAGCTTACGAAATGAACGGCGTCGCTGGTCACGCGGGACTCTTCTCGAGTGCCGACGACCTGGCGGTCTTCTGTCAGATGATCCTCAATGGCGGTGAGCGCAACCGCGTTAGGATTCTCGCGCCCTACACGGTCGAGCGAATGATGAGCTCGCACTCGCTGCCCAACTCGGAGATGCGAGGCATTGGGTGGGATGTGAACAGCTCATTCTCATCGAATCGCGGCGATCTGTTCCCAGTCGGCACATTCGGTCACACGGGGTTCACCGGCTCGAGCTTGTGGCTGGATCCCGCGACTGAGTGTTTCGTGGTGTTGCTGACCAATCGCGTTCACCCCGACGGCAAAGGCGACGTTACGAGGTTGAGGTCCTTTGTCGCCTCAATAGTCGCAGGCTCGATTAGCGATCAGTCGCGTCAGCGGGTGTTTCGGTCTCTGACCTCGCGCGAACGCATTGAAACGCCGCGATCGGCGATTAGCCGCGTTCCTCCGGCGGGTCCGCTGCATCCCGTGCTCGCTGGAATCGACGTGCTGGAGAGAGACGGCTTCAAGCAACTCGAAGGAAGGCGGATCGGCTTGATTACCAATCAGACAGGAAGGGACCGGACGGGCCGCTCGACGATTGATGTTTTGTCATCCGCCACGAACTTGAAGCTCGTCGCGCTCTTTTCACCTGAACACGGACTCCGAGGAGTTGAAGACGCTCCGATTGGAGACAGCCGCGATGAGAAAACTGGTCTTCGGGTGTACAGCCTTTACGAATCCGGCCGGCGCCGGCCAACGGCGGAGATGCTGGAAGGCGTCGATACGCTTGTGTTCGATATTCAAGACATCGGAGCGCGCTTTTACACCTATGCGACGACTTGCGGCTATGCGATGGAAGAGGCGGCTGGGCGTCACATCAAGTTCGTTGTGCTTGACCGTCCGAATCCGATCAACGGTTACGACGTCGAGGGGCCGGTCGCCGACGAAGATCTGACGACGAAAGCGGAACTCTCTTTCACCGCTTATCACGCACTGCCTGTGCGCCACGGGTTGACGATGGGAGAGTTAGCGATGCTGTTCAACGGCGAGCGAAAGATAGGCGCCGATCTTACGGTGATCAAAATGGAAGGCTGGCGCCGCGCCGATTACTACGATGGAACAGGGTTGGAGTGGGTAAACCCGTCGCCTAACATGCGAAGCTTGAATGAAGCGTTGCTCTACCCCGGCATCGGGTTGCTCGAGACGACCAATGTATCGGTGGGCCGGGGGGCCGATACGCCTTTTGAGATCGTGGGAGCGCCGTGGATCGATCCGGTGACGTTTGCGGAATCGCTCAATCGCGCGGGGCTCCCGGGCGTCAGATTCGTTCCAGTAAGGTTTTCTCCAAGGGCATCGAAATACTCAGGTCAGCAATGCGGAGGCGTTAACATACTAATCACGGATCGCGGCTCGTTTCGCCCGGTCGCTGCTGGCGTCGAAATCGCGTATCAGTTGCACAAGTCATACTTCTCCGAATGGAAGATCGAAGATTACATTCGGTTGCTGGCGAATCGCGCGGCGCTGAACGCGCTCAAAGATGGCGAGTCATCACCTAAGATCGCCGCAGCGTGGCAGGCCGGTCTCGCCAAGTTCGCTTCCATCAGAAAGAAGTATTTGTTGTACTAGGCCCCACCTATTGAGGCGCCGGGATTCCCGGGATACCATCGGGCTTTAGCCGATGGAGCCTCAGGTTCAACCTAAGTAAAGGGCCGCGATTCCCTGGATACCATCCGGCTTTAGCCGATGGAGCCTCAGTTTCAACCTAAAGTAAAGGGCCGCGATTCCCTGGACAATGGAGTGAACCCCAGAAATGAGACAGCCAGTTAAGACCCAGAAAACTGGGGTGGCCCGGATAGAATGGGGACTGGAGGTCTTATGAGCACGACAGGACGGATATTCACGCAGAAGTTCAAGGTAGAGGCGATCGAACAACTAGCTAGTGGTGCTCGGCGGAAGTAAATCACCCGCCACAAAGATGCGCAAAATCACGGAAGAGAAGTTCGGGAAGACTCAAGCTACGAAAGGGCGAGCCAACCGAGGGATATGCTTGTCCGTCTTCTTCATCTGTGTGACTTTTGTGCCTTTTTGTGACCGTGAAACTTCTGCCACGCGCCACTATTTGCGGCGCATATCCGAACGCAGGCGGATTTCCGGCCGGACCGAGCTTCTTGCAACCAACTGTCTCTTTCGAGTACCATTTTCGACAGATTTGCACCTGGTCTTTCAAACTCGAATAAGGAGGAGATCTCATGGAGTTTTCCGAGACCGAAGCACTCAAGCAGCACCTGCTGGCCAACGACACCGAATTCGCCGCGCTGGCGCGCGAGCACAAGAACTACGATGAACGACTGACCCAGTTGGCTGCATTGCATTATCCGAGCGCTGAGGAGCAGATGGAAGAAGCGACCCTGAAAAAGAAGAAGCTGTATCTAAAAGACCAGATGGAAACGATCCTTCGCCAGTTCAGACAACAACAGGCGGCGGGTCTCTAAGTTTCGGCGGCCCGCTCGAGAAACCGGGCGAGCCTAACATATTAGTAGAGATCGATGGTTACTCAAAGCGTGGGCCGGCTGCGCACAGGGTGTGCTAGAAGCCTACTCCGCACCGGGTAACCTGTTTTTTAGTTTTGGACTAAAATGGCGAAAGAGGGAGCACCGTTCATATTTCTGTTTTTAGCGCCGGCGATTATCCTCGCGCTGTTCGGGCTGTGGCTGGGAGCCGCCGCGCTGGCGCTCCTGGCTGGTTTCATGGCCTTCTTCTTTCGCGACCCCCACCGTGATTCGCCAACCGACGACCATTTGATAGTCGCCCCGGCCGACGGGCGCGTCGTCCAAATCGCCAAGGCGGAACTACAGGCCGAGAATTCACCGAC
This sequence comes from Blastocatellia bacterium, assembly GCA_023265195.1. Taxonomy (GTDB): domain Bacteria; phylum Acidobacteriota; class Blastocatellia; order UBA7656; family UBA7656; genus QHVH01. Next base: position 17,517 of record JAHFUG010000085.1, read on the forward strand.
GCAGATTTCTATTTTTCTGTCGCCGCTCGACGTTCATATAAACCGATCCCCCATTGCAGGGGAAATTGTCGAAGCCGTCTACAAGCCTGGAGCATTCCACATAGCTTCGAAGGATATTGCTTCGGTTGAGAACGAGCAGAACGTCGTGACGGTTCGAGGCAGGTTGGTCACCGTCGTCTTCCGTCAGATCGCGGGGACTCTCGCCAGACGAGTCGTTTTCTGGAAGAAACCTGGAGATCACGTCACGCTGGGCGAACGCGTGGGGCTGATGAAGTTCAGTTCCCGCATGGACGTCATTGTGCCGGCCGAGGTGGACATCCTTGTTGCGAAGGGCCAGCGGGTAGTCGGCGGAGTGACCGTTATGGGACGAGTGCGCTGAACCTGAGAGCCTCTCTTCTCGTGGAGATATGCGGGGAACCATCAAAGATGCTTGATAACGATGCGGCGACATCGGCCAATGAAGCGAAGGGAATGCGGCGCAGGTTTCGCAGAGGAGTGTTCGTCGTTCCGAGCTTGCTCACGACCGGAAACATCTTTTGTGGTTTTTATTCGATCATGGAATCTCTCGCTGGGGCGCAATCGCTGTCGTTGAGCGACATCGCGGGCGCGGCGGAGCATTTCGACCGGGCGGCGATCAACATAGGCTTCTCATTTCTGTTCGACGGTCTTGACGGGCGCATAGCCAGAATGACCGGCGCCACTTCGGAGTTTGGGCTTGAACTCGACTCCCTGGCCGATGTTCTTTCATTCGGCGTCGCGCCTGCCCTGTTGGCGTTCACGTGGGGCTACGGTGAGAAAACGGAACTTCACAAGGTTGCATGGATGGTTTCGTTTCTATTCGTGATATGTGGCGCGCTGCGGCTCGCTCGATTCAACGTCCAGGCTCGTGCGCCAAAGCCGAGCTCGCTTCCTAAGAATCTCAAAGCCGATAAGAAGGCGTTCGTAGGAATGCCGATCCCCGTCGGGGCCGGCCTGATCGCGGCCATAGTCCATTTCTCACCCACTCCCATTTACCATATTGGCAAGTTTGACGCCGAGGTGTTTGGGAGGGCATTCCATGTAGACGGACAGGCCATGGCGATTATGGTGCTGGCGCTGGTGGCTTGCCTGGCGTTCCTGATGGTGTCGACCATTCGTTACGCGAGCTTCAAAGGCGCGGGAGCCAGAAAGTATCACCCGCGAGTGTTGATCTTAATCCTTGCTCTTTGCGTGGTCACCGTGTGGTTCTATTCGAGATACGCTTTGCTTGCGCTGGCGGTGGCTTATGTCGCGCACGGACTTATTGGGAAGCTCTGGTCGGTCACGGGCTGGAAGCGGCGTGCGGCGAAACAGGCAAAGCTCGAAATAGACGGCGAGGTTCGCGAATCGCATTAGCTCACCGTAGCGACAACGATGTAGTTTCGGAGGCCGCCCGCAACTTCCGTCAGATCCTTTGAATAAGTCGTGTGAGCCTGCCGGTGTTCTTTGATCAGATCGTTGATGTCGCGAGCCGAGGCAAGGCCCGTCTCCTGAATGCCGATAGCCCAGGTCTTTATGTGCGAGGCCGAACGCAATAACTGATCGACGCCGCTCAGGTATGCTTGTTTTGACTGGGGAGCTTCCTGCTGCAACTTATTCTCCCCCTGTCTCACCCACGAGTCGCGCCAGTCCGATCTTGCGTCGGAGCCCGCAACCTCCGTGTGCGCCACCGGCGTGTCGAGATAAAGCAGGTCGGCCCGCGCCCGGCGCATGAAATCCACGGCCGGCAGATTGTATGTATTGACGCGGCCGCGGGCTCTACTCCGCAGCATCAGATAACTCCTGCTTGCCAGCGCCCTGTAAACCGCCGTCAACGGACGTTTCAAGTCCACGGTCTCTTCATCGAACGACAGCGCGTAATCGCCGGTCAATAGCCCTATCGCGAGCGCTTCGGCGCGCTGCTCCTCATCGGCAAGCGCGTCGATGTTTCGGCGAAGGTTGTCCATGAACCATGAATCCGTTTCGCCAAACCAGCGGCGCAGAGCCGGGTTGGCAAGGCGGCCGGCCGGCACATAGGCGTCTTCCAGCGCCCGCGCCACGACCTCTTCGCTCAGCGGTTCGGCGGCTCCAACCACGGCGCGCGACAATGCAGCCGCCCACGCCCGAGAATCGTTAGATAAGATTTGCTTGCCCCATGCGCTGAGATACCATTCGAGCCGCGCCCGTCCGCAAAACGGGATCGCGATGGATTTGAATTCGATCTGCCGCAGTACGCTTGCCTCAAATCCAAGCAGCGACTTCTTGTTGTAGCGGCCGCTTCTCCAGCGAATCCACTTTCGCTCTTGAGCCCGGGCTTGCACGAGCATGTCGAGCGCATCGTCGGAGTCTTCCGAAGAGACCGGCTCCGGTTCGGGCCGCGGCGATGCGAACGCCGCGTAAGCGGAGTCCGGCCGGGGGTCCTGAGGCGGCGTTACGGATTCGGCGAATTGGGACGCTGGCGGTTCGCCGGCTTCGCTCGCAACCGGCGAGCTTGAATAAGCCTGATCCGCGGGCGTAACAGTATCGCGAACAGGATCCGGCTCAACAGCGGGCGGGGCGATGTCGGCAAGCAATGCGAGGAGGGCTTGAACAATGTAGGGATCGCACTCGGAGCCGGCTGACTCCTTTAGTTCCGCCCTGGCTGCTTCTTCGCTCAAACGGTTGCGATAAGGACGGTCGGCTATGAGTGACGTGTAGAGATCAACGGCTCGCAGAATTCGAGCGCCGATCGGGATGTCTTCGTAGGCGAGCATGTCGGGATAACCGGTCCCGCTCCACCATTCGTGATGCCACCGCACCAAAAGCTGCGCGTGGCGCGAGGCTTCGTACTTCGCCATTTGTTGCTCGCCGATCACGGGATGGCGCCAGAGGTCCACGCGTTCTTCGAAGGTGAGGGGATCAATTGACTCGTGGTAACCGGGCGTCATTGTAAACAGTCCGACGTCGTGGAGCAGGGCCGCTTCTTCAATGGCTTCGGCATCGGTTTTGGAAAGGCCAAGCCGACTGGAAAGCTGCGCCGCAAGCGCCGCCCTGGCTGCCGAGTGCCCCGGTGGATACTTTCCGAAACTGTCTATCCGACGAGCGAGTTGTGAGATGACTTCTTCGCGGGTCTGACCTTTTTCCTTCAAGCCGCCTCCTGCGGAACCGAGTACGGCTTAAGTTACAAGGGAGGTAGTTTCAGAGTCAAGGTGAGTCAGTTAATCAGTTTTCAGTTGTTCGGTTATCGGTTTTGAGTTTGAGTGACAGAGCTACTCAGGACACAGTAACAGAAGGGTAGTGTCCTAATCTGTGTTGCTGCGTCCAAGTGGATCGGGGATCGGCTTGTTTTCGCTTGTGGGTGTTTCCGTAGGAGACACCTGTCTGTAGATATGAGCGATATCTCCACCGCCGCCAGCTCCGTTAGGAGCGACCCCGATCTCTACCGCGATGGTAGAACGGATCTCTGGAGTTTGGCCATTTTTCTTCCGCCCTCCGTAGGAGGGCCATGT
>JAHFUG010000412.1 GCA_023265195.1 Blastocatellia bacterium
ACGCTGAACTCTGAACTTCCGGCGGCCGGAAGCGGCGGACATCGCCGAGCGGGAACGTTCACCGCACCACCGCTGATATCTGAAACAGAACCGGCGGCGCCTCGCACGGTGGAGTCGCGCGGCTGCAAAGCGGTTCGCCTTTGAGGACCAACGTGGCCTGGCCTGGCTTCGCTGCTTCGTAGACACCCTGCGACCCCGGTATCTCCGTGAACGTTGGAACGGGAATCAAGACAGTCTGGTCTGACAATTCAGACGCCCATTCGTACGCCTCGCCCAAGAGCAGCAAAAACTGAGTCCCGGCTTCGAGCGTGATCGTTCGCCCGTTATCCGCCAAGGTAATTGTCAGACCTCCAAAGAAAGGAACCTCATCCGACTCGGCATTGTCCGGATTTCTGACCTGCAAAGTTACGATGTCCGTGGGCCCGATTCTTTTGCCGGCCTTCTTGGCGATGAGAATCGTCTCCGGATTTTGCTCGTCGTTTCGAGTCTTTTGCGCTTCTCCGTTGACGAGTATGACCGCATCATCGGCGAAATGCTCGCCGGCGACTATTAGGCGCTTTCCGTCGAGCCGCGCACTGAATATTTTGGGTGGGTGTTCGGCGCGGACCGGGGAGTAAGCAGGTGCGCCGCCATAGTTTCGACCGGCGGGCGCTCCCAGTTCCGGACTCCATTCAGCCAACAGCGCCACCGCCACAATTGCAATGAGCAAGCATCGACATTTCATGACTTCACCTCCAGGGCGTACAGTCGCAAGATAGCTTCCCCGATTATACAATCGCTCCAGCATTGGTCAATTGATGATTGATGAACATCGGCTACTGCGGGAATTGATGATTGATGATTGATGATTGGCAGAACACCGGCTACTGCGGGAATTGATGATTGATGATTGATGATTGATGATTGCAGAACACTGACGACTGATTACCACGCTGACCGCTGATTGCTGACCGCTGATCGCTGATTGCTGATCGCTGATCGCTGACTGCTGATCGCTGATTGCTGACCGCTGATTGCGGACCGCTGATTGCTGATTGCTGATTGCTGATCGCTGATTGCTGATCGCTGATTGCTGATTGCTGATCGCTGACCGCTGACCGCTGACCGCTGGCGACTGGCTCTCATCTCAATCATCTCAATCTCAAGATTCGGTTTTCCAGGACATTCGCGGTGTGATAGTATCCGCCTCCGCGAGCCAAGGTGTTCGCGAAAAAGCCCAAGTTAGAACGAACCAGCGTGTAGTAGACAACATCAGCGGCCCGCGGAACGGGCTATAGGCAATAACGCCAGGGTGGAGTCCAGCGGAAACCCGGTTGACGGAAGGAAAACTATCCAAGCTTGCGCAGTTGGAACATATCCTCCGCCTCCGGAACCGCCGCCCGCTTAGCGGACTCAGTCAAGGACAGTAACGCGTTCCAGGTTTGCCCCGGGACGTTCGCTTTTTGCTCGGACGCCTTTTCGGAAGGCTAGAGAAGTCGAGGTTTTCTCGGGCCGTACTGAGATCGTTCTCTACTGACTAGAAAACTACTTTCCGTGCAGGCGGCTGGAGTTAAGGCCAGGTTGACTGTCCTCTCCAAACTGCTTCACTGGAATTCTTGATCACAGGGGTGGAGCGCCACGATGCGAATCGGAGCGCCTTCGACTCTTTGTTTGACCTTGACGATGCTGAAGTTCTCTTACGGATCGTTTCCAACGCCGACGGAGCCGCCCTTGAGCCGATCTGTGAGCGCCAAGACATGACGGTCCAGCGATTGGCGCCTAGGACCACAAAAGCATGAGTAACGCGAAAAGGAGGAATCGCAAAAATGAAGAGAAGGATGATTAGGTTTGTTTTCCTCGGCATATCGGTTGTTGGTCTTGCGGCAATGCTGATGCTGCCCCAGTTCTTCAACCCCGCAATCGCATCGTCGAGGCAGCAACAGGACGAAACAATGCGGACGGGGCGCACGAAGAGCCTCGGCTACGACAACTACGATATTCGACTCGACGATACCAAGGAAGCTCACGTTACGCTGGAGAATTATGAGCGAGAACAAATTCAAAGACGCGCGCAGGATGGCGATCAGTTCCTGCGGACTCGGCGGCAGTCGGAGCCGGACGCCGGCGGCGTTTTGCAATCGATGGCGGAAGCCGAGACTAAGCTTGCCAGCCGGCTGCCGGGGCTAACCGTCAAGTACAGCGAGGTGCTCTCAGCACCCGAGATCGTCGAAGTCCAAAACGCCGAGGGTCGTGCGCTGGCGGTTGCGTCAACCGAAGAGCGAGACAAGTCGCTGCGCCGTTTCCTGGGCGAGAATGCGGCTCTCTATGGCCTGAATTCTCGCGACGTCTCCCGGTTAAGAACCACCGCCGACTACGTTAACCCGGCGGAGAATCTTTCGTGGCTGTGCCTGCAGCAAGAGATCAACAGCGTCCCGGTCTTTCAGGGCGGGCTTACCGGCGCTTTCACCAGAGACGGCCGCCTCATTCGCGTTGTAAGCACAATGGCGCCAGGCGTCAGCTCCGAGTCGGTCTCGTCAACACCCGCCATCAGCGCCGCCGACGCCGTCATAGCGGGAGCCGATTCGATCGGCGTTGCCGTGAGCGCCGCCGATTTGATTCCAAGGTCCTCCGCGTCCGACAACGGTGAAGTTGTATTCGAACCCGGACCGTTCGCGGATGAGACCAAGGTGTCGCTGACGTATTTTCCAACCAAGCCCGAAGTCGCCGTGCTGGCATGGTCGATGGTTCTGTGGCAAGACGTTCCGGCCTATTACATCATCGTAGACGCCGAGACCGGACAGTTGCTGTGGCGCAAGAACATCACAAACGACCAGACCCAGACGGCTACGTACTCGGTGTACGACAGCGACAGCCCGGGGCCGCTTTCTCCAACAAACGCGCTTCCAGGATCCGGCATACAGGGGCCGGGCGTCCCGCGCACGACGTTCACGCTGATTAGCGAACTGCCGGCTTTCGACAATCTTGGCTGGATCACCGACGGTGGAAACACAACTACGGGTAACAACGTGGACGCGGGTCTGGACCTGGTGGCTCCTAACGGCATCGATCCCGGCGGCCGGCCCACCGGCGCGCCGCTTCGCGTTTTCGATTTCCCGTACAATCCCCCGCCGCTTGGAGCCGACGCGCCGACGGGGGCGAACTATCGCTTTGGCGTAGTGACCAATCTGTTCTTTTGGTCCAACAGGTATCACGACCGGCTGTATCAATTTGGGTTCACCGAGCCGGCCAGAAATTTTCAACAGAACAATTTCGGACGTGGTGGTCTTGGCAATGACTTCGTGAGAGCGGAGGCGCAGGATTCCTCCGGAACGAACAACGCGAACTTCGCTACCCCGGCCGATGGCTCTCTGCCGCGCATGCAGATGTTCATCTTCACCGGCCCGAACCCCGACCGCGACGGAGACCTGGACGCGGACGTCTTCTTGCACGAACTTACTCACGGAACGTCCAATCGCCTTCACAACAACGCGGCCGGATTGACCGGCACACAGGCAGGCGGCATGGGAGAAGGCTGGTCGGACTTTTATGCGCGCGTTTTGTTGTCTACGGCGGACGAAGACGTGAATGCAATCTATGCCGCGGGCGCTTATGTGACGCTCAACCTGGGCGCATTGGGAACGAACAACTACTACTATGGCATCAGGCGGTTCCCTTACGCCGTGAAGACCAACCTCGGGGCGAACGGCAAGCCTCACAACCCGCTGACGTTCGCGGATATCGATCCGGCCCAGATCAACACAACGGACGGCGCGTTTCCGCGAAGCCCGGCCATCGGCAACACCGCCAACGAAGTGCACAACATTGGCGAGGTTTGGTGCATGGCGCTGCTCGAGGTTCGCGCGCGGATCATAACCAGGCTGGGATTCGCCACGGGTAATCCCCGCATGCTGCAGATAACTACGGACGGCATGAAGCTGGATCCGATCAGCCCGACCTTGCTGGACGGCCGCAACTCCATTCTGGCCGCCGACTGCGCCGGCTTCGGCGGCGCCGATGAGATGGACATATGGTCGGGATTCGCAACACGAGGCATGGGATTCAGCGCCAAGGCTACGAATACATCCAGCGCGGTTACGGAAGCGTTCGACATGCCGAACCTCACCCTTGGAAGCGTGACCCTCTCTGACGCCGGCTCGTGCAATCCCGGCGTCGCCGATCCAAACGAGGATATCATCCTCAACGTGCCCCTGATCAATCCGTTCTGCTCCACTGGCGCCACCAGCGTGACCGCGTCGATCGCAGGCGGCGGATCGGCCGTCTACGGAACAATTCCCGGCGGCGGCTCTGTGACAATGAGCATACCGTTCCATGTTCCGGCCAGCACTCCGTGTGGCGCATTGCTGACTATGACCGTAAACATCAACAGCAGCCTGGGCGCCGTAACCAGAACGTTCCCGCTGCAGATCGGCAAGCCGGTGGTCGCGTTTTTCGAGAGCTTTGACACCGTTACCGCTCCTGCTCTGCCCGCCGGTTGGACTGCTCAACCAGTGATCGGAGCGGCGTGCGGCAGCGGTACGACGGCGCCGTGGAAAACGGTGACCACAACTCCGGATACGGCTCCTAACGCCGCATTCTCGCCTGATCCGAATTGCGTGAACGACATCAGGCTCGACTCGCCGTCCATCGCGATAACCACCTCACAAGCAAGCGTCACCTTCAGGAACAACTACAACCTCGAAAGCAGCTTTGATGGCGGAGTGCTCGAGATATCAATCGGCGGCGGTCCTTTTAGCGACATCGTGACCGCGGGCGGCAGCTTCGTCACCGGCGGCTATAACATGACGATAAGCGCGAACTTCCAGAACCCGATCGCCGGGCGGCGGGCGTGGAGCGGGAACTCTGGAGGATACTTAACCACTGCGGCGAGCCTGCCGGCCTCCGCCGCCGGTCAGAGCGTAGTGCTGCGATGGCGGATGGGTTCGGACAACATAGTCGCGGGAACCGGCTGGCGAATCGACACAATCTCGGTCAACGATGGCTTCACCTGCTGCTGCATCATAACTTGTCCGTCCAATATCGCTCGGTCGACGGATCCGGGCGCGTGTGGAGCCCTGGTCAACTATCCAGCCCCAACCGCGGGAGCTTGCGGCGCGGTGACTTGCACTCCTCCGTCGGGCTCGTTCTTCCCGACAGGGGTGACGACGGTCACCTGCACGGCGGCTACGGGAACCAGTTGCTCCTTTAGCGTGACCATTCAGGACACGGAGGCTCCAACGGTTTCCTGCAGCGTCGGGGATTCCGAGTTGTGGCCGCCTAATCACAACCTGATCAACGTAGCCTTGGCTGTTACCGCTAACGACAATTGCGGCGCGAGCGTGCTGGTGCAGGTCTTCAGCAACGAGGACGACGAGGGGGAGACCGGCGACGGCAACTTCTCGCCGGACGCGAAAGACGTCGCCGCGGGAACGCTCAGGCTCCGCGCCGAACGGAGCGGCGGTGGGAACGGAAGGGTCTATCTGATCATCGTCACCGCGACTGATCCGTCCGGGAACGTCAGCCGGTGTTGCAAGACCGTAACGGTAGCCCACAGCAACAGCGGAGCGTCGCGAGAGGAAGTAGCCAGTCAAGCCGCGGCCGCCGAGGCTTTCTGCCAGCAAAACGGCGGACCGCCCCCAGGCTATTTCATCATAGGCGATGGCCCGGTCATCGGACCTAAACAGTAACAGCTTACACAGCCGGTCTCGTGGTCATGGAACCGCGAGACCGGCTCCATTCGATCAAAAGGTCCCGGCGCGCTTGGCCCCCGCGCCACTAGCCACTGAGGATGTATGAGAACCTAAATCCCCAGACAGGCAGAGGCTGTGTGAAAACCCGAACTCCCCCACACGGGAAGTGTGGGGATAGTTCAAGCTCGACCTACACAAAGGCCGCCTTCTCCTTTCCCCAAATCCCACCCACGGCAGAGGCTGTGCGAAAACCCCAAATCCCACCCACTGCAGTGGGTGGATGGTTCACGCCCAGCCTACGGAAGGGCGGCCTTCTTCCCATCCCGAATCCCACCCACGGCAGTGCGTGGATGGTTCACGCCCAGCCTACGAAAGGGCGGCCTTCTTCCCATCCCGAATCCCACCCACGGCAGTGGGTGGATGGTTCACGCCCAGCCTACAGACGGAGAGCCGCCCCTCCCTCTTCCCCTTCTCCCCGAGGGCGGCGTGAGGGGCGCTCCGCAACCGAGGTTGTGCTTGAACAATCCACCCACTGTTGTGCCGTGGGTGGGATTTGGGAAGCGGAAGAACGCCGCCGTTGTGTAGGTTGTGCTTGAACAATCCACCCACTGCCGTGGGTGGGATTTGGGAAAGGCAAGAAAGCGGCCTTCGTGTAGGCTGAGCTTGAACCATCCAGCAAACTGAACCACTACCGGAACGTCAGAACTCCTGATCTCATCCAGAGATTCCAGAGACTTAGAAGGGCTCCGAGGAAAATGACCTGAGCCCAGTTTCGGCCTGCCTGAGTGGTATCAGGAACGATTCTCAAGGTTACATCCACAACCCTATTATCTGGAGCGTTTAGACAGTAAGGAAGCAACACAATTCCTGATACCGTCGCCCAGTCGTCGGCACTTTGATCAGGAAGGTCTCATCTCAAATTCCCCGACATCAGGAGGTCTGAACGTGACTCGAGTCAGGCATAAAACAATTAGAAAAGGGAGCCCAGCTTCTTGAGGCTCCCTCTCTCAGTTCTGGTTGAGTCGGCTGTTAAGTGGCGAACTCGTAGTTCTCGTCCCTGGA
>JAHFUG010000413.1:0-2255 GCA_023265195.1 Blastocatellia bacterium
GGATGATTTGAAAGAGATTGCCGCGATGCTCGAAGCGGGTGTAACCTGACAACGCGAATCTGGAGAATTCCTCATGACTCAAATAACTTTGACGGCGATTTACGAAGAAGCGGAAGAGGGCGGGTACATCGGCTACATCGCCGAGCTTCCCGGGGCGAACACTCAGGGCGAAACGATGGAAGAGGTGCGTGAGAACCTACTCGAGGCGATGCAGATGATACTGGAAGCAAACCGCGAAGAGGCCGAGCACCGGCTAACCAGTACCGCGAAGGTTACACGCGAGGCATTGATACTCAACGCAGCTTGAAAATGAATCGCACTGACTTGATCCGCCATCTCGAATCCCGCGGCTGCGTGTTTGTGCGCGAGGGCCGGAAGCATACAGTCTACAAGAATCCGTCCAACGGCCTATCATCAACCGTCCCGCGACACCGAGCCATTAAGAAGTTTCTGGCGTACCGAATCTGCGATGATCTCGGCGTGCCGCGGCCTTGACTCGATTGGAGGGACAGAGCGTGATTTATTCGCCGAAGGTTGGACACCCCACGCGTTAAGAGAATGCGTTGATGTCTCGCAACCCGGGCTTCCAATTCAGATGAGAGTTCAGATGAGAGTTCAGATGAGAGCAGCAAGAGGCTGGCAACGTCCTTGCTACATAGGGACCCGGTAGAGTTGGCTGCCGGCCAGGATGAAAACCATCTGGCTCTCAGCGTGTTTGGAACAACCTTGATCCGCTCTCTCATTGCGGTCGCTCGGACGCCGATTGAGATCTCTGGATGGTGCGCCATCCAGCACCAGTTCACGGCTACGGTCCAGAATGCCGGGCTCGAAACCTTCAAACAAGTTGCTTGACACTGAAATCAGCCTTAATTATTATATCGCTGTTACTTACCCCTATTAACAACAGAGGCAGGAAGAAGTGAGGTAGCTCGGCTAAGATGCCGACTCTTGGAACCGATCTTAAGCGGCAGCGGGAAGAGCGAGGCATCACACTCTCGCAAATCTCGGGAGCTACTCGTATCGGCACTCGCTTCCTCAAAGCGATCGAAGAAGATAATTTCTCCGTTCTTCCCGGCGGGATATTCACCAGGTCATTCATACGGGCCTACGCCAAACAGGTCGGCATGAATGAAGAAGAGGCCGTCGATCTCTACCATAAACAAATCGCGCCGCCACCCGTTGAAGAATTGCTGGAATCCGCTATTCAACCTGCGAAGCTCGAGATTGTCTCTACAACGAACACACCGGCCGATCAACCCGCAACGCGAACGCGATGGGCGACCATAGCCGCCGCGGCAGGAACATTCGTTCTTGTTTCGGTAGTCGTCGTGGCGTTGGTGAACCGGCTGAATCGGACTGGGGGGGAAACGGGGCCAAAGGCCGCCAGCCAGTCGTCAAAGCCCGTCGCGACTCCGGCCCCAGCGTCTCAATCAGCACAACAATCGCAATCTCCCGCGGCCGGCTCAACAGTTCTTGTGGATAGAGGCCAGCCGATATCGATTTCCGCTTCGCCCGATCAGTTGGGCGGCAACAAGATAGTAATCAGGGTCGAAGCTACCACCGGCGATAGCTGGATCAGATATCAAATCGACGATAACAAGTCGGCCGCCATGATGTTGAAGGCCGGTCTCGCTCAGAATCTTCCGCCTGCCGAAAACCAGATAAAGCTCAATATCGGCAATCGCAACACGTTGAAGCTCACCATAAATAATCGACTCGCTACGTTTCCGCCCGGCACTCCCAATTTCGCCGCTCAAGTCACCGTCTCTCGCGACAATCTTCAGTCCTATCTTCAGTAGCCCACCGAAATAATCAATGCTCGTAGTCCCGGCTTCAGGAGGACTGGAGTTTGGGATTGAGTCTCTTGGGCAAGAAGGGTCTGGAGTTTGATCACTTCTTCCGACCCTCCGTAGGAGGGTCATGTTTATAGCACGTGTGGTGGGAGGCTCCCCGCCCTCCATAGGAGGGCCCTGGAGTTTGGCCATTTTTCTTCCGCCCTCCGTAGGAGGGCCATGTTTATAGCACGTGTTGTGGGATGTTCCGCCCTCCGTAAGAGGGCTCGCCCTCCATAGGAGGGCCATGTCCATCTGTATTTCAAGCGAACAATAATGGCCGCCGCCATTTCAAAGAACACATGGCCCTCCTACGGAGGGCGCGGGAATGGAACGGCCCAGACTCCAGACCTCAATGAATCGAGGTGTCACTGAGAACGCGGCGCCCAAGCCCGATACAAATCCGGCGGATAACCATAATCC
>JAHFUG010000413.1:2355-6711 GCA_023265195.1 Blastocatellia bacterium
CGGCGCCCAAGCCCGATACAAATCCGGCGGATAACCATAATCCCCCCAATTCGGTTAAGCACACTCGTGTACGCCGCGTTGTTCCGTCTTGGGCGCAGTTGATATAGTATTGGCGTTTGAGTCGCGGTTGTTGGCAGCCATTTGTTTCAAGTACTTCCAAGATAAGGAACCCAGATGACCACCTTGATGAACCGTTCGCTCGCGCAAGCCGATCCCGAAATAGCGGCCGTGATCGCGGATGAAGAACGCCGCCTGGCTTACAACCTCGAGATGATCGCCTCCGAGAACTTCGTCTCCGAAGCCATCCTTGAAGCGATGGGTTCCGTGCTCACGAACAAATATGCCGAAGGCTATCCGGGCAAGCGCTACTACGGTGGCTGCGAAGTCGTCGACGTCGCGGAGGACCTAGCCCGCAACCGCGCCCGCCAGATCTTCGGATGCGAGCATGTGAACGTTCAGCCTCACTCAGGCTCTCAGGCCAACATGGCGGTCTACCTCGCCGCGTTGAATTACGGCGACACCATTCTCGGAATGAACCTGGCTCACGGAGGCCATCTCACTCACGGCCATCCGCTCAATTTTTCCGGCCGCAGCTACAAGATCGTTCCCTACGGAGTAACCAAGGACGCCGAGACAATAGACTACGATGAGATTGAGCGGCTCGCTCACGAGCATAAGCCCAAATTAGTGCTGTGCGGAGCGTCCGCGTATTCCCGAATCATCGATTTCGAACGGATTGGCAAGATCGCCCGTGATGTAGGCGCATACTCGATGGCGGACGTCGCTCACATAGCGGGGCTGGTCGCGGTGGGACTGCACCCAAGCCCAATCCCGCACATGGATTTCGTCACAACCACCACTCATAAAACGTTGCGAGGCCCCCGGGCGGGAATGATCATGTGCCGGGAACAGTTCGCCAAGGACGTCGATCGCGCTGTCTTTCCTACCGTGCAAGGCGGCCCGCTGATGCACATAGTCGCCGCCAAGGCCGTCTGCTTCAAGGAAGCCCTCGAGCCAGGGTTCAAGGAGTATCAGCAGCAAGTGATCAGCAACGCCAGAGTTCTCGCCGAAGAGTTGAGCGCTGCCGGTTTCCGCATCATCTCAGGTGGAACCGACAATCATGTGATGCTCGTCGATGTCTTCGTCAAGGGGCTCACCGGTGCGCAAGCAGAGAAGGCTCTCGAGCGCGCCGGCGTCACCGTCAACAAGAACGCGATTCCCTTCGATACGCAACCGCCGATGAAGGCTTCCGGCGTTCGCATCGGTTCGCCGGCCTTGACCACTCGCGGAATGAAGGAGCCTGAGATGAAGGTTATAGCTGGATGGATAAGCGAGGCGCTGGCTGACCCCGAAAGCGAGTCGGTGCGGAAAAGCGTGCGCGAACGGGTCAAGGCGCTCTGCGAACGTTTCCCGATTTACGAAGCCAGGCTCGTGAGGAGCCTCGCGCAAACCAGTTGATGGGGGCGCTCACGACACACAGACCACGTCATGGAAGATGTCTTCGGCCCTGACGGCTTAATCGCCAAGCACCATCCGAACTACGAATACCGCCCCGGCCAGGTTGAAATGGCCCAGGCGGTTCGTGAAACCATCGAAAAAGGCGGACTCACTCTCATAGAAGCCGGAACGGGCACGGGCAAGACGCTGGCTTACTTGATCCCGGCTCTCGCGGCAGGCCGCCGCGTTGTCGTCTCGACAGCCACCAAGGCTTTGCAGGAACAACTCTACAAGAAAGACATTCCGTTGCTTCAACGGATCATCCCTAGACAATTCAACGCCGTATGCATGAAGGGCCGCTCGAACTACGTCTGCCTCAGCCGGCTCAAGAAATCCGAGGCGATGCCGGTGCTTAAGGGACTGGAAGAAGTGGACTACTTCGACGAGGTTCGCAAGTGGGCGGCCGATACCGAAACCGGAGACCGGGCCGAGTTGACGAACCTGCCCGAAGACCTTTCATTCTGGCCGCAGATCGACGCTAGAGCCGATATATGCATTGGACAAAAATGCCCCGATTATGACGCGTGCTTCATAACCCAGATGCGGCGCAAGGCTCTCGAAGCCGACGTCGTCATCGTGAATCATCATCTCTTCTTCGCGGATCTCGCGCTGCGCGGCGGCGAATACGGCGCGGTGCTGCCCGACTATGACACGGTCATCTTCGACGAAGCGCACGAGCTTGAAGACGTAGCCGCCAGTTACTTCGGCTGCAGCGTCTCGAATTACCGGATCACCGATCTCATTCAGGACGCTCAGAAGATCGCCGTGAACGAAGCCGACAAAGCGGCCGAGTTGACGAAAGCGCTGGCCCGGCTCGCTCAGCGCGCCGACACGTTCTTCCTTTCGTTCAGAGGCGGCGGCTCCATTGACGAAGACGAGAGCGGCCCCAGCCGCGCCTATTCCCGGACGTTCAAGGCGGGAGACGGGCGATATCCGCTTCACCGCGCAATGTTCGCCAGCATCAATCGAGACGGGAATCTGATTCCTACGGCCAAAGGCGAAACATTCATGGCTCTGCTCAAGGCGGTGGACCGGCTTCTCTTCTCGCTCAAAGCAATCACCGACGGCCCCATCGAGCTCGAGAACATAGTTCGGCGCACGGAAGAACTAAAGTTCGAACTAGAGTTCGTCGTGATGGAGGAGGATCCGACGTTCGTGAGGTGGTATGAAACGCGAGGCCGAGGCGTTTTTATCTACGCGACCCCGATTGATGTCTCGATGATACTCAGCGAAAAACTGTTCGCCGAAATCAAGAGCGCCATTCTGACCTCCGCTACGATGACCGCTGGAAGGAGTTTCGATTTCCTCAAATCCCGGCTCGGAATCGCCCACTCGCGAAACTACTTGATCGAGTCTCATTTTGACTTCGAGAATCAAGCCGTCTTATACCTGCCGAAACAGATGCCCGACCCTCGCAGCGCCGACTTTCTTCATCGTTCGGTCGAAGAAATCGTACAGATTCTCGAAGCAACCAGCGGACGGGCCTTTGTGTTATTCACCAGCATAAGCTCGATGCAAGAGTCCTATGAACGGGTGCGCGGCCTGATCGAGTTTCCGGTTTTCATGCAAGGTCAGGGTTCAAAGACCGGCCTCCTGGACCGCTTTCGAACGACGAAAGGAGCGGTGCTGTTCGCGACCTCGTCATTCTGGCAAGGCGTGGACGTTCAAGGCGAAGCGTTGTCTTGCGTAATCATCGCCAAGCTTCCATTTGCGGTTCCATCGGATCCGGTAGTGGCGGCCCGCCAGAAGTACATCGACAGCCAGGGGGGAAACTCGTTCTACGATTACTCGGTGCCGGAGGCGGTAATAACGCTCAAGCAGGGACTGGGCCGATTGATCCGTTCAACGTCCGATCGAGGAGTGCTGTCGGTGCTCGACCCTCGGCTGAGAACGAAGGCTTATGGAAGATTCTTCCTTCAAAGCCTGCCGCCCTGGAGCGTAACGTCGAATCTTGAAGAGGCGGCGGCAGTGCTCAAGTGAATTTTTAGGGCTAGAAGCCGAGTCGTTGGCACTTCCTTGTCTTGCCGACCGCCGACCTCGCGGAACGCGGATGCGATGAGTCAGTTGAATCTCGCCACAAGAGAAATGGAGCGGAGATGATGTACAACTCCCAGCAACAAATGACACCGCTCGTCGCCTCGCTTCGCTCGCTGCTTGACGTATATGCACATCATGCATATATATAAGATTGTGCGCTTCCAGTTCGATTCTACAAAAGCCGCAAGCAATCTAAAGAAACACGGCGTTTCCTTTGCCGATGCTGAATGCGTCTTCTATGATCCGTTCGCGATCCATCAGCTAGCTAGATCCCGATTCGGAAGACGAGGAGCGATTCGTTGCAGTGGGGCTAGGCAGCGCTGGACAAGTGCTTGTTGTTACTTATACGTTGCGCGACGAGGAAGTCCGGCTCATTTCCGCCCGCCGCGCCACGCGATACGAGGTGAAAACCTATGAGGGCTGAATACGATTTCTCCAAAGGCAAGAGGCGCGCGTTGATCCCTCAGTCAGGCAAGACGCGCATAACAATTCATATCGACAACGCCGTTCTCGACGAGTTCCGCTCTCGTGCCGAGCGAGCAGGTATCGGCTATCAAACAATGATAAATGAGGCGCTAAAGGTATTCTTGGGAAAGCGCCAGCTTCCAGTTACCGAAGCGGTGTTGCGCAAGGTAATCCGGGAGGAGATGCCCAATATCTCGCATTCGCCGTCTCGCACCGCCGCCGCACGCGCTAAGAAGCAGCGCGCGGATTAGCTTGAGCGCGGGTGCTTAACCGAATTGGGGGAATTATGGTTATTCGCCGGAATCGTATCGGGCTTGAGCGCCGCGTTCTCATTGACACCTCGATTCATCGAGGTCT
>JAHFUG010000086.1:0-14910 GCA_023265195.1 Blastocatellia bacterium
CGGCCCCGCCCGACGCGCCCTGCGGATGGCCTATCATTGATTTGGTCGAGCTAGCCGGGATTTCTTTGGCCCTGTCGCCAAACGCGATGCGAACCGCGGCCGATTCGGTCTTGTCGTTGATCTTCGTGCCGGTCCCGTGAAGGTTGATGTAATCGACGTCGTCGGGCGCCAACTCAGCTTCGGCTAACGCCAGCTTCATTGCGCGCGCGGCTTCGTGGCCGGTGGGTGCGATTTGAACCCGGTGATAGGCGTCGCATGTCGATGCGTACCCGGCCACCTCGGCGTATATGTGCGCTCCTCGCGCCTTCGCTCGCTCGAGATCTTCGAAGATCAATATCCAGGCTCCTTCTCCGAGCACGAACCCGTCTCGATCCGCGTTGAACGGGCGGGATGCGCGAGAGGGATCGTCGTTGTGACGGGTGGTCACCGTGCCCATCCTGCAAAACGCGGTCATCAACCCGAACGTTATGCATGCCTCGACCCCTCCGGTGATCGCGGCGTCGATCTGTCCGAGACGAATGGCGTTCAACGAATAACCCATTGCGTCGGTCGAGCTGGTGCAGCCGGTGGAAACAACATGACTGCGGCCGTGAATGCGGTACGCCATGTTGATCTCGCTCGATATCATCCCGACGAACGAAGCTACGATCGAGTAAGGACTGACCTTGCGATAAGCCGCGTCGTGATCGCCTCGGTCGTAATACTGTTTATACTGGCGCTCGGCGAACTCGATTCCTCCGGCTCCGGTTCCAATGATGACCCCTATGCTCTCGCGCTCCGTTTCATTCATCGAAGCGAAGTCCAACCCGGCGTCGGCCGCCGCTTCATCGGTTGCGAAGAAGGCCATCGGAACGGCCCGCTGCACCCGGTCCCGGTCTTTCTTCGAGACGTATCGGTCGAAGTCGAAATCCTTGACCTCGGCGGCCACGCGGCAAGAGAGTTGAGACGCGTCGAATAGAGTTATCGGGCCTGTTCCGCTCTTGCCGGAAGCGGTCGCGCTCCAAAAGGCTTCGCGGCCGACGCCATTCGAACTGACGGCGCCCATGCCGGTTACGACGACTCTTCTTAGTTTCATTGGCGTGCCTCGGTTGCGGGGTGGTCTAGCTCGCGGCCGGTGTGATTCTACGCTAAAGGGGAAGATGTAGCCATGTGGGATGGCTGAATGTGTTGGTAGCACATCATATGTCCGCTCGATATAGCAGGTGAAGTGTCCGCTTTCAGCGGGTAAGGTAGAGCCTAGTCAAAGGGGGAAAGATGAGGCGCTACAACCAGACCGCGGTGGAGTGGGCAATGAAAGTACAAGAGATCATATTGAGAGCGATAGCAAAGAAGATCACGTGGATACAGGCAGCATCGATAATCGGGATCAGCGCGCGGCAGATGAGGCGATGGCTGCGACGGTATGAGGAGTACGGGTACGACGGGTTGTTTGACCGGCGGAAAGGAAAAGAGAGCCCGAGGAAAGTGCCGCTAGATCCTTCTTATGACCTTGGTTGCTACTATTGTAATACACTACTTTTTCTCGAGATCTACGGTTTGAGAAGCGATTCTGGACACCGGTCATGATACACATGGAGGCATACACATGGAGGCCACTTCCTTATCGAACCTGTCCACGCCGGCCTGGTTCTTGGCTTATGGTAAGACCCGCGATCTGCCTTTCGCAGCGGCCTGGCGAGACGAACACATCGCAATCGGCGTGGCCAATCCCGAGATCAGTCCGCGAGGCCGCTTTGTTGTCGTCGGCGATGTGTGGCTCAGCAATCGCTCCGAATTGATCAAGAAGATGATGGGCCCGGGAATAAGCAAAGACCTGAGCGACGTCGCCGTGATCGCCCAACTTTGGGAAGAACATGAAGCTCTGACGCTATCGTTGCTCGAAGGAATGTTCGCGATTGCCGTTTGGGATCGAGAACGACGCGTCCTGACTCTAGCCAGAGACCCGGTTGGCGCGCGCACTCTGTACTACACGAACTCCGGGCCGACTCGTTGGGTAGCGCCTCGTCTTAGAACGCTGGCTCCACGAGTCTCGTCCGAATTGGATATGATCGCCCTGCGAGACTATCTCAGTTGCGCGTTCGTGCC
Organism: Blastocatellia bacterium; assembly: GCA_023265195.1. GTDB lineage: Bacteria > Acidobacteriota > Blastocatellia > UBA7656 > UBA7656 > QHVH01. Next base: position 2,086 of record JAHFUG010000086.1, read on the forward strand.
TGGTGAACGGACCTTATGGCGCGATGTGAGCGAGCTGCCGCCCGGTACTTCGTTGCGCCTTCCGGATGAGAAGTTTGATGTTTATTGGAAGGTGGAGGAGAGAGCCGCCGAACCCGGCAAGCCGCTCTCGTGGCACGCCGAGCAGTTACGGTCGTTGCTCGATCGAGTCGTTCAGGAATACCTTCCTGCCGATGAGCCGGTGGGAGCATACCTTTCAGGCGGACTCGACTCGAGCCTCGTAGTCGCGCTCGCGGCCAAATTCCATACGAATGCAATCCACACATATTCGATTCATTTCGGCGGCGAGTGCCCAAACGAGTTGGAGTTCTCCGATCTCGTAGCCGAGCATTGTCGTACGAAACATCGCGTCATTGAGATAACACCCGACGAAATGTGGAACCTCCTGCCCGAGACAATGTCCTATCTCGACGATCCAATCGGCGATCCGTTGACGGCGCCCAATCTAATCCTCGGGCGAATAGCGAAGCAGTCCGTGAATGTGATCCTGAACGGCGAGGGCGGCGACCCGTGCTTCGGCGGCCCAAAGAATCAGCCGATGCTGCTCACGAGCCTTTACCAGCCGGCCATTGACTCCGGCGAAGACTCAAAATCGGGAAGCGCGACGCAGGAACTCGTCACGGCGTATCTCGCTTCATTTCAGAAATGTTCGCAAGATCTCCCGCGCTTGTTGCGGCCCGAGACATGGTCAGCCGTCCGTCAATGCCCTTCCGTCTTTGAACCCGAGTTGTCCGGCGCTTCGAGCTACGTCAATCAACTGATGTTCATCAACACCAGGTTCAAAGGCGCGGATCACATCCTGACCAAGGTGAATAATCTGACACGCGCCGTTGGACTGCACGGCCGCTCGCCGCTCTTCGACCAGCGCATCGTGGAGATGAGTCTAGCAATCCCACCTCAATACAAGCTCAGCGGCGCCGAGGAAAAGGCCGTGCTGAAGGCGGCGGTTCAAGACCTGCTGCCCGACGTGATTATCAAGCGGCCCAAGAGCGGGATGATGGTTCCCGTACAGTTGTGGTTTCGCGGGCGCTGGCGGCGGCGCGCTCGATCGCTGTTGTTGAGCCGCCGCGCGCTGATCCGCGGCTACCTGGATCAGGATGTGATTCGAGAGTGGCTCGAATATCGAGGCGACACGTGGGGCCGATACGGCGTGAAGCTGTGGTTGTTGGTTAGTCTGGAACTCTGGCTCCGATCGCATCAACCAAAGCTGTCGTAAGCAAACACGTAGATAGAGTCTCCATAGTAGCCGTCCGATATCGGAACGAGAGCGTCTCCCGCGCCGGGGGCGCGGCTCCGGGCGATGCCCAGCGTCACCACGCGCAGCAACACTCTCGGGCTGACGGACTCGAGTTCGACGTACTTTCCCGCGCGAAGCCACGCGGCTTCTTCGGGCCGCAGGCTGGCTCCTCCTGGCGTCGCGAGGGCGCCTTCCGCCGACTGCGCGAACGCCGGCGAAATCCTTTCGAAGACCGGCTTGCCAATGATCTGTCTCGGCAAGACGCCCAGGTCGTGAATCTCGACGCCCGCGCTCCCCTGAAACCAGTCCGGTTCACTAGCCAGCCGGTGCGCGAGTTGAACGCCCGCCGGGCTCGCGTCGTGTAACGCGTAAACCTTCAACGCGGGATTGCGTCTCAACATTTCCATGACCGTGTCGAAGATATTGTGCGGGTACTTGTCGATGCTAAGCACCGCGCAGTTGTTTTCGAAGTGGAAGTTATTCGCGATAAGGAACTGGGCGACGCTCGCGTGTTCGCAGACGACCAGGCGGTCGAAACTGTATTGAGTGACATCCGGGCTGACGGCCGCGGGCTTTGATTTCGCCGAGGGAGGCGGCAGCAGCTTTGAAAGACGGCCGTTGTTCTTTTCCCACGCGCTCAGGCATCGGTCCAATTGATCGGGCGCGATGCCGATCTGCTTTGGTTGCCTGGCTCGAAGCCGCTTTCGTACTTGTGGGATCAAGAGCAAGACTCCGGCGGCAATGCCAAACAACGCAATGATGAAAAGGAACGGGACCGATGACTTCGCCGCAATGAGGAAGAATATGACGCCGGCGGCTAAGGCGCCGCATCCCACACCGATCAGAGGATCCCTGGCTTTCTGTTTTCGCGCATTGAAAAAGTAAAAGAACTGTCTCGGCGTAAAGAACAGAGTGTCGTTGACCGAGACTCCAGCGATAGCGTTGGCGAAGAACCTGTCGGTGAAGCCAACGCCGCCGGACGCCTTCGGGTCGAAGGTTATCGGATGATTGCAAGACTTACATCGGCCCGAGTTCGCGGTTCGTTCCTTGAGTTTGTTGTCGGTATTGCACTTGATGCATTTCACTTATCGTCCTCCGATAAACACTGGCGCTCGGTTAACACCGAGTAGTCCTCGCGGCGTCGAATCAGCCGATGGGTTCCGTTCTCCACCAACGCCTCGGCGGGCCGCGGGCGATGGAGAAAATGAGACGACATAGCGTATCCGTACGCGCCCACGTCCGAGATCGCCAACACGTCATCCGGCTGCAAAGCGGGAAGCCGGCAGCCGCGGCCCAGATAATCCCGTGAGAAAGTTGTATTGCCGCAGACGTCGGTCACGTAGCGCTCAACTGAACGGCTCTCCAGCGCGTTAATCTCGCGATAGCCGCCGTGAACGCTGAGCACCGCGATGTTGGCGACCGAAGTGTCCACGCCGGCGATCTGTTTTTCAGCTTGCCACTTGACTGAAACAACGCGGGTCAACAACGTCCCACAGCCGGCTATCGCCGCGCGGCCGGGTTCGATTATTAGATCGAGAGGCCGGCCCAGCGCTCGCACTTGTCCGGTCAATGCCGATGCGAACGACCGCCAATCGAAAGCGGGACGGTCCTTGCTATAGGGATACCCGAACCCGCCGCCGAAATCCAGGTACTTCCAATCAGGCAACGCGGCTCCGGCTTGCAGCACCGTTGCTATCGAATCAACATACGCCGTAGTCGAATTGGTCGCCGTTCCGCGATAGAAGTGGACGCCGGTTACTTTCAAGCCGGCGTCGCCGGCGTTGCGCACGGCTTCTGGCAACTCAACCGGGTTGACGCCGATTCGCGTCTCGCCGGTGACTCCGGGCAGATTCAATCGTAATCCGACTCGTGGAGAAGACGCCTGTCCGACGCCGAGTACTTCGCCTAACAATTTCAATTGAGCGAGGCTGTCGAGATTCAGCGTCCCCACTTTCCACTCGAGCATCTGCTTCATCTCTTCGCGGTTGAGGTTGCTTCCGCTGTAGACGATGTCTTCAGGTTTGAAGCCCGCTCGAAGACCGAGATAGACGTCGCCCGGAGTGTTCGCGTGCAACCCCCAGCCCTGATCTCGAAAGATTCGCAGCAACGCCAGGTTTCCGTTTGTCACGCTCGCGAAACAGAATCGTGCGCCTGGATAATCAATCGAGCCGGTGATTCGCCGTATCGCCGCCCGCAAGACGTCTCCATCGTACACGTACAATGGCGAGCCATATTCATCGAGGAGTTCGCGCGCGAGCCGGGCAGGGAAAGCCGCTTCACTCGTGGCCGGGAATTCATCAGTCAACGCCGCATTCATCACAGGTTCTCCGCGCCGCTCACGCGCCATTGCAGCCATCGCGCCGGCAACCAGTGCGAATTGAGATACGAGGGCTTGTGATGTTCCTTGAGCACCGTTTTTCGCCACGCCTCCCACATCAAGAGGAGCCACAGTATCTCACCTATGCGGCGGCCCTGCACGTGTCCGCTGAACCGACCGGACGCTATTCGGAGCGCGAGGTCGGGTTGAAACCGTCCCTCGCTCTCGAGCGCGCCCGGCGTCAGCCAATCCCCGGCTGCGCGCCACAACGGGCCAAGGCACCATGACGTGAGTGGTACACCCATCCCGCGCTTCTCACGCCAGACAATTTCGGCGGGCAGCCAGTCTTCCACGGCGCGCTTCAAGAGATACTTCTCGCACGGACCGCGCAGATGCAGCTCGCCTGCTACTTCGAAAGTCCACTCGGCGAGCGCGCGATCGCAAAACGGCGTGCGCACCGCGAGCCCGTGAGCTAATCCCAACGCGGTTGCGCGCGGCTGAATGTTTTGCGCTCCCTTTATCATAAGGTTCGCCCGCCTGAGCCGATGCAACAGCGACCGAGTGAAGCTTGCGTCGAGAGCGTCCGCCAGCCAGTCAAACGGATGGAGCCGCGCAATGGATTGTTGTAGTCCTTCGGCGTATGTGGACTGCTCATAGCCATGCAGACGATGAAACGTACGCAGATACTCCCGCTCAAAATCGCCGCCGTTCGGATTGTGATCGCCATAGACGCTGGAGGCTATGAGCGGCTTGTTCGTCCACCCGCCGAAGAGTTGGTCTCCGCCTTCTCCGTTGAAGACGACGTTCGTGTCGCGGCTCGCCGCCCGGCTAAGAAGAAACAGCGGCGCGGTGACGCCGTCGCCAAAGGGAGTATCGAGCGCCATCGCCGTCGGCTCGATGGCGTTATGTATCTCGCGCGGCGTCGCCGGAACCTTCACCAGCGGGATCGACAGAGCGTCGGCGACGAGTTCGGCGAAAGGCAATTCCGAAAAGCCGAACGCGCCAAAATCCAGCGTGTAGGCGCGGACCGAAACGCCTGCTCTGACGAGCAACGCCGCGGTGATCGAGGAGTCGAGCCCGCCTGAGAGAAAGACCCCGACAGGCCCCGCCGGTAGATGTTCGAGCTGGCGCCGAATCAAAGCTTCAAGAAGCCCGCGAAGCCGAAGTATCGCGCCGGCTTCATCGACAACCGCGCGTTCAGGCTCCAGGAATTCAGTCGTGCGCTCGATTGCGGGGAGAACCGGGCCGCGAGCTTCAGACTCGCCCGCCCGCCAGGTCATCTTGCTTCCGGCGCTAACGGCAAAGACATTTTCAACCGGCGTGAGCGGCGCGGGAACAAACGAGAAGCACCCGTAACCATACAGACCGGCGAGCGAAACCTCTCTCGCTTCCACGATCGCCAGTAGTATGTCCAGTCTTGAGGAAAACCAGACAACTTCATCAACCTGCGTCCAGTACAACGTCGCTCGGCCAAAGGCGTCGCGGCTGAGCGTCAGTTGACCGGCCTCGATTTCGATCCGGATATCCGCGGCGCCGGGGATTCCGGAAGCCGACAATGAAGCCGTGAAACCGACGCGCCCGCGACGTTCGAAGTATGAGTTATCGCCCCAGCAAGCAATCCCATATGCCGCGGCCTTGTTGAAATTCGAATGCGGGCGAGGGTAAACGAAACCGCTAGTGCCCACGCCGCGCGCCGCCTCCGTACACTTATTGATCAGGTCTTTCGATTGCGCGCCGGAAGCGGCGCCCCAATAGCCAACGACTCCACTCATTGCAAGTTACTCGACCTCGAATGTCGTCGCGCTCAGAACGCGGCCGCCAAGTGAAATCTCCACTCGCCACGTTCCCGCGGGCGCGGCGGAACCGATCTGACAACGCGCGAACGTCGGCCAGACTGGTTTATCCGTCAGCTTGGTTTCCCAGTGATTCTCGCGAAAGACTCGTCCACTCGGTTCGATCCACTTACATACCAGCGCCAGCTTCTCGTTAAGCGGAACGTCGCGAAGATCAATATGGTAGACCACGTCCTGGCCGTCGCGAACTACCTTGCTTAGATTGCCGCCGTCATCCGCGGCGCGTGTGATCCGTTCCTGATCCGCGGAGATGCGGCCGAACACGGCGCTGCGATGAGACGCGAACAGAAAGATCGCCGCGATGATGACCAGCAAAAGCGCCGCGCCAGCCATTATCAGTTGCGTTCGCTTTCGCCGTTGCTTTGCGATCGCTTCGCGCCGGCGAAGATGCTCCATCGCGTCGTCGAGCAAGTCGACGGGGAGCTCCATCTCCTTCAGAACCTGGATGACCTGCTCGCGGTCGAGTCCACGGAGTTTTTGATCTTCGCGTTGCTGAGAGAGGCGGGAGAGTTCGGCCACCACTTGACCCAGTTGAGTCTCGGTCAGCCGCGTTTCCATTGGCGCGTCGGGCATAAGCACGGATTATCTTGCGCCTCACATCCGGTTGCAAGGCGGCTGGGGGCACGAAAGTACATTTCATTCGACGGACAACCCGTGTGAAGTAGACCAGATCGGACGCGCGGGCGTCACGAATCGCGTTGACAACAAAAGGGCCACAATGTACGGTTCGTACCGAGCAGTGATAGCGATCCGCGAGAGCCGCTGATTCTTGATAGCTGAAGGAACATTATGTCGAATATCTCCACAAAGGAGGCAAGAGAGCAACTCTCAACGGTGATAAGCCGCGCCGCCTTTGTTAAAGAACGCGTGGTGCTCACAAGACACGGCAAGGCAGTTGCGGCGGTGGTTCCCATTGAAGATGTGGAACTGCTCGAAAGGATTGAGAACCGCATCGACCTTGAAGATGCTCGCGCGGCGCTGGCCGAAGTGAAGAAAAAAGGAACCGTTTCCTGGAAAGCCATTAAGGCTGGGTTGAATCTTTAGCCAGTCAACGTGAACTATACAATAGAGTTCTCCCATAGAGCCGCCCATCAGTTTAAGGACCCGCCCAAGCAGGTTCAGATTAGACTGAAACCCAGGATAGATGAATTGGCAAAGACCTCGCGGAGTGGACAAGCTCACGGGAAGCGCCGGCCTTTACCGAATCCGAGTTGGTGATTATCGCGTTATCTACCAAGTGAAAGACAAGGCTCTTATCATACTCATCATAAGAATAGGTGATCGCAAGGAAGTGTATAGACGCATTTAGGTTCATCCACTGACGGAATGGTCAAGCGTTGCGCGCTCGAATCCCGTGAGTTTGAATCGGGCTCATAACGCACGCCGGTCTCATGTCTTTAGAGTACCTATTGAATTCGGCAAGCGTTCCAGAAATCGTCATCTTCGGCGCGACCCACATCGGCGTCAGGCTTGCCCACCGCTTGGCCGGCCGTTTCACCGTGCTCGTTGTTGACCGCGCGCCGGAGCCGCCCGAGACGCCTTCGGGCTGGCGATACGCGCAGGGTGACCTGACCACGCCGCCGAACATTGCGCGAGCACGAACCGTCTTCGCCGTCACCGATGAAGACAAGCTCAACATCCGGATCGCGTTGGCCGTCCGGCACGAATCCAAAACCGCGCCAATAGTCATTACTCTGGTGCAGAGCCGGCTCGGACGAAAGCTGGCGCGGCATCTCGACCGCTTTTCGTTCATCAGCCCGCCCGAACTGGCCGCGCGGCGAATAGTCGATGCGATATACGCGCCACGGCCCGAGTCGGCGGCGGCGGCTCCAGTCACCGGCGAACCTGAGCCCGATCTTCCGCGGCGGTGGAGAGTCGATCGGCTGATCGTGCGGGCGCTTTCCATCATCGCGGCTATGGCGGCGCTGTCCACGATCTACTTTCACTTCGCCGAGGACCTGAGCTGGATCGATTCCATTTATTTCGTCGTCACGATGATGGCGACGGTCGGTTTCGGCGACATCAGCCTTCGCACGTCCACGACGGTTTCAAAACTGATTGGCATCCTGCTTATGATCGCGAGCGTCACCAACACCGCCGTCATCTTCGCCCTCGTGAGCGACACGCTGCTAAGGCGAAGACTCGCCCTGACGTTCGGCAGGCGCCGAGTGAAACAATCAGGCCACGTTCTTGTGGTCGGGATCGGCTCCGTCGGTTTGGAGGTGATTGAAGAACTGATCAAACGGGGAGAGCGTGTCGTCGCGGTGGACACTAAGGCGGATGGCAAGTACTTGCCGCAGGTTCACGCGATGGGAATCCCCGCCGTCATAGGCGACGCGAAATATGAACGCGCGTTGCGTGATGCGGGGATGCCGGCGGCCAAGGCGCTGATCAGCGTCACCAGCGACGACCTGACCAACCTCGAAATTGGGTTGAACGCACGGCTGCTCAACCCCGAGGTCAGAGTCGTCCTGAGAATCTACGATCCGATCTTGGCGCTGTCGCTCGACGAACATCTCGACATACGTTTCGCTTTCAGCATGTCATCGATCGCGGCGGGAGTACTGGCCCAACTCGCCGAGGACGACGCCCAACCCGCTGGTTGACCACATCAGTTTGCGATTCTGATTCTTGAATTCCTAGGGAAGCCTAGGCCGCCAAGAAGTTCACAAATGAGTCAAGTTTTTTTTCGGGCGGGAACTTGGCGGTATGAGGCCGCTCGATACCAGCTAGCTTAGCGAAATTAGCAAGAGGCGTAGCCTCTCAGAGTTGGGCAGAACTTCCCTAACTCGCACTTACAGTAGGAGCATCTCTTTCAAATCACTCTCAATTCGACCAACCAAATCCTCCGTTTCTGACAACGTCGAGACAACTTCATCGCTTTCTAGGGAAAGAGTTTCCTGGCCCTTTATGTAGTTGGCATAAAGACGCTTGGTTGCGTCCTTCGCCTGCGGCGAAGGATGAGCAACCGAATCCATAACAACTATTAGATGCGCTCGGAACTTCGCCGCACGCACTTTCCTGACAGCGCTCAGAACATGCTCCAACTCAAGTTGCGTCAATCGAATGCGACCAAGCCATTGGACCTTGTCGATCAGAAAGCGCTCGTTTGATCCGTGGTTCTTGTGGTATTGCCAATGAAATAGTTCAGTGTCTCCATTCGGTAGATTCACATATTCGTCACGGTGAAGTAATGGATGTCTGTCCAGTTTCCTTTCTTGCAGTTGCTCTCGGAAACTCCTCACTGGCTGCTCAGCGGGTTCGCGCTCTTCCTCAGATGACCTCACGAGCGTTGTATAGAGATACTCCGTAACGTCCTGGATGTCATCTGTTTGCATTGTGACATTAAGAGGCCGAGTTAGTATGTAATTGCCTGTGCAGCGAGATTGTAGGTATTCCAGGAAGGCGGGGCTGTGGTGAGGCGGCTGGAACAACGCGATCTGAGGGCCGTTGACTTCCGCGTCGAAAAACTCGCGCCACTTGCGAAAGTTAGTGTAGTCGAAATCGGGTTTGTCGCCCAAAGGCCGGAAGTGGCTCCAAAGGCGGCAAGTCACCTGAGACGGGCCTTGAACGAGCACTCCAATATTCTGAGGCTCCATCCGCCGCAAATCAGGAACGTAGCGAATAATTTGATAGAGATATGAGTGTTCGTTCATCGCCTTATCCCCCACGTTTTGTCAGCCTTGGGAATAGCGAATGATTTTCGTGAATGAGGGAGCGCATTCCGTCCTTTCGCTCCTCCAAAAACTCGAAAAGGAATTTGCGCTCTTCCTTACTAAGGATTCCGTCCGGAAGGCTCTCAATGACCAATTGAGTAAAATGTGCCGGAATCTGAGAGATTCGGTCGCACCAGGTATCAATATGCTCCCACTTAGTCAGGGCTTCAATAAAGCGATGCGGTTTATCAAGCAGGGCTGCGAGATTTCCTCTTATGGACTGAAGTCGCGGGATTCCCGATGGAATCGCTCCGGCAGGGCGATAGAAAAGTGAATTACCATGATCGATAAGCCACACTTTATTGTCATCTCCTAATATGAGGTTATCGGTTCTTCGATCATTATTGCAAACAAACAGATCAAAGCAAATCATGCCATGTAATTCCTCCTGATTCTCTTGGAAAAAGTTTGCTATCTCAGCCGCAGTACCCGCAGGAACAGATTCGCCTGACTCTGTTTGCCGGATGAAATGAGAAAAGGCAAGCCACTCGTCTGCTACGCGATAAAGGAGGATCTCTGGAATGCGTAACCCAATCACGCGCCCCAGTTCGCTTGCGACCTTCTCGTTCGCAACGCTATACGGATATTCAGAGGTGTTGCGTTTCCCAATTGTAAGGACATAGAACATGCGCGCTCCCGACGCGCCTGCTAACTCGTCTTGGGGAATTTCCCATGTTAACGGATGGCGATTCATATCGAAAAATATAGTGAGTTAGTCGCGACGTTACTACTCACTTCAACTTCTTTTGAGAAACTCTTCTCAGTACCTCAAGGGGACTCGCTGAAGCTGCCAGGATTGTCCCATAGACTCAATCGAGATGAAGCAAAGTCCGATAACGGCGAGATGTGCTGATCTTCAGACTCGAACCGCAAACTACACTCATCAGGTTGGACATCAGATAGACACATCTCCGTTAGCACGACCGTTCGTAGCGCCCTCGGCCTAGGAGGCCAGCCTTCAGACCTTCGTCTGGCTCTCGTCACACTCGACAGAACTGGAGAGAACTGGACGAGGGCCGCTTTGAATACCACTCGCTGCCAGCAGTCACTCCGAGGTCTTACTTCTTCGCGATCTTGAAGTCTCCCTTGCGGTTGCCGTGATCCCAGCTCCCGCTCATCTTACCGTTGTCGACCTTGCCGTCGATCACATAGTGAATATCGTTGCCTCTGCGGTCCTTCGTATCGGCTTCCATGTGAACGGCGCCGGTCTTGGCGTCGAACGTGCATTTTTGCAGTGTGATCGCGCCCGAGTTCACGGTCCCGGCTAGAGTCTTGCCGTCCCACTTCAATTCCACCGTAACCTGATTGCGGTGGGTTTCGCTCGGACCCCAATCCCCAGCCCACGAGCCAGTCAGCGGATCACCACTCTGCGCCACAGCGGAAACCGCGATCGCCAAAACAATTACACTGCAAACCAAACAAAGAATCTTCACTCGCATATTCCCTCCATAGTCGAATCCAATTTAGAGCGGAAAAATAGTACCACAATCATTCGGTCTAACCTCGGTGAATCGATGAACTAGCGAACCGATGAAGGTCCGCACCCCGAACTCCGCATTCCCAACTCCGCATTCCCGACTCCGCATTCCCAACTCCGCATTCCCAACTCCGCACTCCCAACTCCGCACTCCCAACTCCGCACTCCGAACTCCGCACCCCGAGCCTCCGCATTCCGAACCCCGCACCCCGAGCCTCCGCACCCCGAACTCCGCACTCCGAACTCCGCACTCCGAACTCCACACCCCGAGCCTCCGCACCCCGAACTCCGCACCCCTCGGCTAGTTCGGTCTTGCTCCGAGTGGGGCCCCCGCTGGTTGCGACAGAGCCGAAGACTTTGGAGCATAGGCCGTTGGATTCTCGAGATACTTGGTCAGATCGCGTTCGGCTTGGCGAAGGTGCGCCTCACCCGTCGAATCCAAATCGGAATCGTGCATCCTTGCAAGCCAGGCCCTGAACTTCGTCAGGTGTCCGAGCGTTATCGCGCGCACTTCGGGAGTCGCCTGCGGATGGGCTCCCAGTATCATCATCGCGTCGAGGGCCTCACGTTGAGCCACGCGCCGCAGCGACTTCGACATCGCCGGCTCGGTTGCGCCCGGCGTGCTCTCCCACGTGCCGGCGGTAACCGCGTTGAGCACTTCGGGAAGCGTCGGTCCGTTCGGCTGACGGTCGGCGAAGGTAACAAGCCTCGCGGCTCGAGCGGGCTCGAGCAGTTGTTCCAGCACCATTGCCGATAACGTGCGCGCCGCCGAAAGATGATCGAAGGCGTCGCCCGTGCTCAAGTTGAACTCTTCGATGTCGCGGGTGTCGGGATTCGGCGCGAGTTCCGCCAGCAAGCGCTCCGGAATCGCCAGATTCGCCGGTTGGAGCGCTTCCATCAACAGCGATAACACCTCGCGTTGCAGAGCCGCCGGAACGATTTCGGTCGGGGCGACCGCCTCGCCTTTCACGGCTATGTTGTCATACATTCCCCCGATGTAGCGGACTCCGCTGTCGATGGCCCAACGGTGATGCAGGTAAGTCATCCACAATCCCATTCCACGCAACTCCCCGTAGGGCTGACCCGGCTTGAGAATCCGCGAGCCGTAGCGATCCAGTAGCACGCGCCGCTGGCTCAACGTTTCGCGAAGATAAAGCGCGGGGCTCGCGAGGTCGTCGTAGCGGTTCCAGCGCGGATCGGCTGACGGAGTGAACAGAATGCCCTTGCTCCTCATCTCGCGAATGATGGACTCAAGCCCTTCGCGCTCCCGCTCGGGCGCAAACTCGGCATAGGCGTAACGAACCGCGAGCTTGTCGTACTCGCCAATATCCCGCTGATAGGCGTCACTGAGATCGATTCGCCCGCCGGTGAGTTTCACGCGCGGCGAGGGGTATTCCATAACCGATGCGCGGCCGTTGATGCTCGAGTTCCAGTTGTGTGCGAAGCCGAGGCAGTGCCCAACCTCGTGAGCCGTCACCAGCGCTTGCCGAAGAAGCACCAGCGCTTCCTCCGCGCCGCCTGAACCGGACTGCGCGGCGGCTTCGCTCAGCAACGCGTCGTAGGGAAGCATGAAATCGGCGCAGCCGTCTGGGTCGAATCCCTGCCCGGCGCCGGCGCGATAATTTCGCCAGTAGCCGCTGATCGTTCTAATTCTGTGCGAGTCCATTCGCGGCTTGGCCACCAGTATCTCGCCCGTGCGAGGATCGGATATGCTGCCGCCAATCGAGAAGCCGCGGTCGTCCCGGTTAACCCAGAGTATATAGCTGAAACGCGAGTCCATTGGATCCATGCCGGCGGGCGGATCCAAAACCTGAACCGCATTCTTGAACCCCGCGGCCTCATAAGCGTGATTCCACCAGAGCACGCCCGATCGCATCGCGGATCGAATCGGCTCCGGGACGCCCGGGTCAAGATAGAAGATTATGGGCGTCTTTGGCTCGCTCATCGCCGCGGCTGGGTCTTTCTTTTCAAGCCGCCAGCGTCTGATCCATTGCACGCCGGTTCCCTGATTGTAAGGCGCCGAATAGTCCTTGAAGGAAATGGCTCCGACCCCGATTCGCGGATCGGCGGCGCGAGGGCGATAGCCTTGCGGAAGCTGAACGAATGAGTGGTGAAGGCGAATCGTGAGCGCCTTTGGGTCAGGCGCTACTCGGCTGATGACCCGGCCCGGATTGTCTGAAGTGTAGGTGACGGCCGCTTCCACTTCG
>JAHFUG010000086.1:15010-20959 GCA_023265195.1 Blastocatellia bacterium
ACACAACCGAGCAGAATCAAAGCAAGACACTGTGTCAGTCTATTCATTTTTGGTTTTCCGACCTATGACGATATACAACGATAAAGACGCGCCTCTGCGATTGGCTGGCAGATGGCGACGAGGCCTTCTGAATGCTCGAATATGATAGGTGTAAGAGATTACAATTTCAACAAAATGATAAGAGCAATCGCCACCTCGGAGTGCGGAGACTCGTCGCTGCTTTTATGCTTACCCGCGTGCTCTTAGCGACTACCAGAGCGGGGCAAGCCGCCCCACTCCAAGGTAGCGGCTGCTCTTGCCGACCACGAATCGCCGGCATCAAGCGCTTTTTTTCCGAGAAGCTGGAATGGTTCGCGAGCAGGCGCTGAACACGGGCGTGAGAGATAGACGAATACACAACGATATGCCTGCCCGTTGTAGTGACGGACACTGCGACGAAAGAAAAAGGACCGGAACGCTTTTGAAAGCGCTCCGGTCCTTGATCAAGCAACAAGTCAACAAGAACGCTCGATTTGGCCCGGGTCAGTGCACGAATCCTGGACCCGATCTCAAAACAGCGTCTCCGGTCGGAGTGAATAGTATGTCCGCGGTGGTCAGCGAGAACACGTCGATTCCGCATGGCTGAATGGCGACCGCCGCGTCGAGCCCCGCTACCGGAACGACCGTTAAGCAGTCGCAGGTCGTGCAAGGCAGCGGACATATCTGATTGGCGATTTGATCCAGTATCACCCGGCGGCGATTGATCTCGTCGAAGGTGTGGGTGAACGGGAAGCCGCACCTCGGATCGGTAATCGTTATGGGAGAACCGGACAGGAACGGTGACAGGATGGGCGGCGAGCCAAACGGCGTCGGCCTTATCATGTAGAAAACCGTACCGGTCTCGCTTAGATGACACCCACTGCACGTGTTGAACGAGAAGTTGAACTCAGGATCGCAGGTGGGGTTTGGCGGGCATAGGAAAGTTGGGCTATCCCAGAATGCTACTCCCGACGGCCCCGCCGCGAAGGAGCTGCCTCCGAGGAACGGCGTTCCCCCGAAGCTAAGCGGGACCACGTGCGTTCCGGCGCAGACCTGAGGCAAGTTGGCGTTGAGATAGGCGCCTAGAGTACCGCTGTTATTGAACGACGCATCCGGGGTGAGCTTGACGGTCGTCATATTCAATTGGCCGTTCGCGGCGAACGGGTCTTCGGAACCGGGGGTCAACTTGAACTCCCTCAACTCCCACTGCGGTTGCGGCTGAAGGAACTCATTGGTGCGGAGCTGATTCAGCGCGCTGCCGTTGACCTTGTTCGGAGCAACGCCCGCGTGCGCGAACTGCTCGGTTATGTTTTCCAGCGCCTGATTGTATGTCGCGGAGGGGAACGGGAGACCTGAAAGATTGACCCATTGCTGGGCCCACGCTTTGACGTTCGCGCAGCCGCTTCGATCGATGCCGTACTCGAAGATCACGGTCATTTCGGTTACCTGGCAGCAAGTGGCGGAAATCGGTCTTCGGTCGATGGCCCCGAATACGAAGCGGGCTTCGCCGGCGTTGCTGACGTTGTAGCCGCTATTGCCGCGGAGATCGATCCTGTTGACGATAGCCAGCAGCCTGAACGGCGCCTTGGTGAGGTCCAGAGGCTGGCCTACTCCACCGCTCGCCAGCTCCCAGGGAATGGTTATGATGTCCTTGACCTTCGGTCTCGCGGGAATTCCGAACGTGTTGATGGTTTGCGTGGCCTCGAACTTCGCAAGCCAGTTTCTGACAAAGGTCCTCGGATCGATTCCGGTCTGCGCTTGATTGGCCATCTGTGTCATCAAGTAACCGAAGGTCCATTTGCCGTTGGGGTTCCCTACGTTGGTGCAGGGATTGAAGGTGCGGGCCGGATCCTCGATTACCGAGGGATCAGTTATCAGCAACGACCTCCCCGGGATAATCGACAAAGGCGTTGCGACCGGGTCGCCCGAACCCGAGCCGTCATCGATAACCAGAGTGTCGCCAATCGCCGGCAGGATAGCCGAGTCGCCAACTCTCAGCCGGCCGGCGAATTTTGGGACGGTCAGGTTGGCGTTGGCCGTCCTCGAAGCTGTCGCAATTCGGTCGTTGTTAGCCGAGAGCTCGTTGAAGTCGACCTGGAGCGGGCTCGAGAATATGCCGTCGCCGGCCAATTCATCCGCGCCCTTTCCATCGTCGCTGAAGATCAGGCTCGCGCCGGGTCCGGTTGTCAGCCTGAAAGGCTTCTCAGCCTTCTCGCCATTCTGAAATTGAACTTGGAGCGCCGCGTTCGCCCCGGCGACCGTGGTCTTCAACTTCCGAAGAGTAACCAGGGGCCGCTTGCCCCTTGGAGCCTGCGCGGCGGTGGCGCCGGCGGGAGCCGCGGCAGTGGAGCCCATTCCTAGTACCGATTGGAAGATCAGGCCCGCCGCGACAAGCACGACCAGGTACTTCAGATTCCTTGAAGTTCTGTAATTCATTCTCTCCTCCTTTTTTCCGTTCAGTTTGAACTTAGTGATTGGTTTTTTGACTGTCTGCTTTTGCTGGCAGACGGCTGCGAGCGATGAAATGCCGGCAATCCTCCACAAGAATTACAGTGGAGGCAAAGCCAAACTTTCAGGCGGCTACCCGGCGAGAGCCGCCCGATCAGGTGCATTGGTTCACGTTCCCTCATGCTTCGTATCGCTTCACCACGATACGAAGCACGCGAAATGCGCTGCTTCGACTTGTTTAGCTCGAAATCAGAAATCTGACGTTTCTGACAACTCCAAGCGGCTGCCTCGAATCTGGACAATTCAACAACGTCACGTCCCGAGGGCGCGGTAAACCGGGCGAGAGTTTCCACTGACGGTAACGTGTGCGGGGCAACCAGGCCAGCGCGCCGAAGACTTCAACGTCGCGCTACGTAGCCGACCGCCGATCCCGTCTAGTTGTGCTTGGCGGAAGTCTCATAGCCACAAAAAGGCGCAGACGGCGCAACGATGAGAAGACAGACTGCAGGCCCGGTTGGCCCGCTCGCTTATTGCTTGCGGCGCCCTCTCGCGGTTCTCTCCCTTGTGATCTTTGCGCATCTTTGTGGCTTATGACTTATTTCCGCTGAGCACCACTAGTCAGTGAAACACCCGCGATGACGATCCCGCGCCTGACTGTCCGTATCGCGCCTTGACCAGGACGTCCTCGGAAAAACCAGTGAAGTGTCCAAACGTGAGACAACCCCGGAGAGTTGCCGCTCGACTTCGAGAATACTACCGTGAGGTCAACCTTCTTGCAGCAACCGCTGCTGACTGGGAACTACTGTCGTGGTCAGCGGGATGCCGCCTCTACCACCGGAACCCGCCCTTGCTCGTACTTCTCTTTCGCGGTTATGAATTGTTCTTGCGTTTGTTTATCCGGCTCGGGGCCGGACAAGTGATTCTATCCGGATCGCGCCTTTTGTCAACCTCAAATCCCGGCCGCGGGTGCTTAACCGAACTGGGGAGATTGTGGTTATCCGCAGGAATCGTATCGGGATTGAGCGCCCCGTTATCATTGACACCTCGATTTCATCGAGGTCTGGAGTTTAGGCCATTCCATTCCCGCGCCCTCCGTTAGGAGGGCAATGTTTATAGCAGGATCGGCCGCGGCGTCCGCTCTCCGTTAGGAGGGCCATGCCCATCCTTATTTCAAGCGAACAATAAGGCTGCTTCCATTTCAGAGAACATATGGCCCTCCTACGGAGGGCGGAGCGTCCCACTACACGTACCATAAACATGACCCTCCTACGGAGAGGCGGAAGAAATGGCCAAACTCCAGACCCTGCTAAAGCCGGGTGAGAATGAGAGGAGCCTGTCAACAGGATATGAGCACCGCGGCTATCCATCTCTTATACTAATCTCGATCCGTTATACCTATAAGGCGCGAAGACTGCAGACAGAGCCGCGAAGTGTGAGCGCGTCCGCGTCCTCTCCGTGGTATCCGCGGCTCTGCGGTGAATTCCCCTCGTAAAAGGGAACCCATTTCTCGACGGTCCTTAACCGACAGGCGTGCGGCGCGTAGTAAGACGATTCACTCGTCTTGAGTATTCATGCAGCCCGTCTCGAGTATTCTGAAGCCCGTAATGATGTACTTCACGGAAGGCGGGACTGAGGGATTGTCGAGGGTGCTCGCGCTTCCCGTTCAGCCATTTTCGTTCCGACCGTTTGAGTTTGGCGGCGCCCCACTTTGCATTCTCTCGAAGCTGCATAGTCAGCGATCAACGAAGCCGGTCACAAGCGCTTTTGGGCATTATGCAGCCGTCGAGGGGCCGCACAACGCGGGACTGCCGGGTCGAGAGTTGTCCACTCGACCTCGGCGTTGTAAGGTTTGTGCGCTTGAGCGTGTGAACTGGAGGGCTGGATGGCGAAGATCGGACGTAACGACCTGTGTGCGTGCGGCAGCGGGAAGAAGTACAAGCGCTGTTGCTACGCGGAAGACGCGCAGCGGGCGAGCGAGGCCGCGGCCTCACGAAACGAGGCCAATTGGTCCCGAGGGAGTCGGAAGGCTGGCGCGCCACTTCGCCGCGAAGACGACGAGTGGTCTGATGAAGCCGTGCGGAAGAGACTGGAGGCCGCTTACGGTGACGACGACGACTGGCGCAAGATTCGCCGCACCGAAGGGAAGATGGTGCACAAAATAGTTGACTACGTTCTCACCAGGTACGGGAGCGAGCTTCTCCAGGAGGCAATGGGGGAGTTCGATTTTCATGGCGGATATCCGATTGAGAACATGTTCAGCGAGACGATTGTCATTCCCTGGTCGGTGTTCAATTGGATTCCCCCGAAGCTGAAAAAGGGACGCAGTTCGCGTGGCCGCCCCAAACAACAGCTTGGTCTGGAGTACCTCAAGGAGAACGCCGGCCTGCTGGATGAATACGAGCGGGCGTTCATCTTCGAGGCCTGCCATCAGCCCTTCTCTTTCTTTGTAATTACGGATGTCGCCCCGGGCAAGAGCCTTGGGCTGCGTGACCTCTTCCTTGATCGCACCTTCACGGTCAAGGAAGCGAGCGCTTCAAGACGGGCCAGACCGGGAGATATCCTTTTTACGCGCGTTGTCCCGATGGGGGAACAGGCCGTCATGGTTGGCATGGCGCCGGTTCCGCTTCCGCCGGGCGAGCACTTGAGCCTGCTGGATCTGCGGGACAGTTTCAAAAAACATTTCCGAGATAACGGTCTCGAGTTGAACCAATTTGCTCTCTTCTATCTGGACGTTTACCTGAGAGAGGCCTATCTGATAAAGGTGGAACAGATCACCAACCCACCGCGCCCCCAAATGGTGAACACCGACGGCGATCCCCTGACTCTTGCTAAAGTCTACTTCAAGCTTGAGTGTTCGGCTCTGGAAGCGCTCGAGGGTCTCATATCCCTCGCGCACCCAGCGGTTCAGGATGCGCTCCTCGAACAGGCGGTGAACGCAGGCGAGGGGGGCTTGCCTGAACTGTGCCTGGAATGGGTGAAGAAAGGCAATAAGGCTCATAAGCACTGGGACAACACCTTGCTTGGGCGTCTCACGATAAAAGGCAACATCCTGACGGCGGAGGTCAATTCGGAAAAGCGGGCAAAAAAGATTCAGTCCGAGATCAAGAAGAGACTTGGCGCGAACGCAGTCTTCCAGAAAGCAGATTATGAATCCATCGAGGACAAGGTCGAAGAGCTGGCGAATCAGCCGGACGGCCCGTTATCCGAGGCCGCCCGCAAGGAGAAGGACGGACTCGACTCGCGTCCTGAAATCCAGGCTATGATCAAGGCGGAACTGGAGGCTCACTGGGAAGGCTGGTACACCAAGCGCCTCCCTGCGCTAGGGAACAAGACTCCTCTCGCGGCGGCCCGAACCACAGCCGGCCGGGAGCGATTGGAGGCGCTGCTCGTTGAGTTCGAGCGAAAGAATGAGACTGTTCTACAGCCTCTTCTCCGCCTTGATATAGAGGCTATGAGGAAGAGGCTGGGCTTGTAGATTTGTCA
>JAHFUG010000414.1 GCA_023265195.1 Blastocatellia bacterium
ACACCGATTACAACGGCTTCAGCGCTCGCTTGGAGAAGAAGGGCGGCGAGTCTATCACGCGATCGGGACTCGGCGCGAAGCGCCTAACGGGAGAGACCAGGGTGATCTTGAAACTTCCCGCGTCCGATATCCCCGCCGGAGATTACGTAATCAAGCTCTTCGGAACGTCTGGTCAGGGCCAAAGCGAAGAGGTTGCTTCGTATTATTTCACGGTTGTGAGGTACTAAGACGGCCGACCCTTGGCCTGTTATCGGTTCCACGCCAACTCAAAGTAAAAAGGGAACCCAAGCTTGGCAGCTTGGGCAAGTGATGCACAGCCTTTGGTGACTCCAAACTGGATCAAAGCCATTCATAGGCGGAGCCTCTCCTCAAGACGGAGCCCCAAGAATGACGTCGAAACAACTTAAGAACAACCCTGTTATGTTTCAACCCTCCTGACCATAAGCGTATGTAAGCCACACGCGCTTACGCCGCGAACTCGATCGGTGCTGGATGTTTCGTCTCACTCAGCCCGACCAAAGTCTCGTGATCATGTTTCAAAAACTCGGCTGAACCTCATAACCGGAGGTAACGCCAAGGAAGAGCGTTCGCCACTGTTAGGGGCCACTCTCTCTGACTGGGGGAGTGGGAAGAGGAAATATGCGAAGACTGATCGTCCTAATCGGATTGCTGACAATCGGGTCGTCCTCGATATGCGCACAGGAGTGTTGCCCGCGATGGGAACTGTTCGGTGGGTACTCATATCTCAATTCGAGCGCCACCGGAGACCTCATCACCTCGACTCAATTCAACGGCCGCTACGGACTCCAGGGATTCGGAGTCAATCTGGCTGGGAACTTCTCGCGGAGACTCGGAATCGCCGCTGATTTCAGCTTTAACCGAAGAGCGTCGAATCTGGGTGGCCTCGACGTAGGCGGCATACATATCGGCGACGCGCGGACGACTTTGAGGAGCTACAGCTTTTTGTTCGGGCCGCGCTTTTCAACCCGAGACGGCGGAATCAAGTTTTTTGCGGAGGGACTTGCCGGTTTCGCCAGGCGAGACGCGAATTTGAGAGGGAGCCTTGGAACAGGCGGAGCCGGCGCCTCAGACGCATTCCACCTGTCCAGCAACAGCTTTGCTTTCGCCCTTGGTGGCGGAGTCGATATCGAAGCGTCGAAGCACATATCAATTAGGCTCCTTCAGTTCGACTACATCCCCGCCAAGGTCGCCGGAAATTCATCCAGCGAGGGCGCCTGGAGTCACAACTATCGGCTGCAAGGCGGACTCGCGCTGAGGTGGGGTCTGGTGAAGTAGTCCGTGAGTACGAACGGTGATCATCCGGAGGAACCCGCCATCGGACGTTGACTCGGGTGACGTTATTTTATTCAGGAGGAAGAGATGAACGTGAAATTGCTTGCCTATCGTGTTGGAGCCGCCTTGCTCTGTGCGCTGGTTGCGCTGCCGCTCTTAGCGGGTTACGGCGAAGCTCAGGACAGCAATAGGGACCGGGTCGTGATTCACGTCGGCGCCCCATCCGTATGGTCGCTCGGCCAGGCGCACTATCTTCTCGCGAAGATGCAACAAGAAGATCGGGCCCTAACGACCCGAATGCCGGATGGCAATGAGCTCGACGCGAACGGAATCAATGCAACTCGGATACAAATAATCAAGACGTTGCTGGATGTAGAGGCGCAGTTCAGCCAGAAGATTGGGGCTGAAAACCAAGCCAAGCAGGACGCCTTCAAGGACAAGATTAGACGGAGGGACCAGGCCAAGGCCGAACTCAAACAAAAGCAAGCGGAGCTAAACGACTTGGACGAGGAACTGCGTAAACTCAAAGAGAAAAAGGCGCGCCTCGAGGTCGAGTTAGACCAGGTAAAGAAAGATAGAGAGCGGCCAAGGAAAGATCCAGAGCACGCGGAAGTGACGCTACCTATACCCCCGCCGGGCGATCATGAGAACACTCTTGGGCAGGACATCGCGGTTCTCGCACAACGAATCGACGCGAAGCAGGCCGATCGCGATGACGAGGCGGATGAGGTCAAGACACTGACCACTCAGGCGAACGGAGATGTTCCCGAACCAAACTTTGCCGAGGTTCAGCTCGGAAGCGCAAAGGGATTGCCCTCTCCGTCACCATTCTTCACCGATCGGATAAAGAAGATCGTTGACGGAATGAAGGAGCCTCGATTCGCGGCGTCGATCGCGCTGGATAACTTCATTGGCATGCAGTATGAAATCATCGCAAAGCAACTGACTTTGCTGCGCGACGAAGTCGGTCCTGATGAACGAATCATCTTCCTTGAGCTTCCTTCGTCCATCTACACCGCCGCCTGCAAGGGAGATGAGTACATTGCGCAAGTGCAATGGGAGGTCACCGAGTATTATGACGACTCAAAGTTCAATGTTCGGCCGTTTGTTCGAGATCATTCGAGCGTGATGAGCGAGACGGAACAAAACCAATGGCGCCGGGGAAACTACTTGAAGATACGAGATGATGCGATCAAAAACGAGAGGAGCAATCGGACTTATTTTGCCAATGGGTGGAGCGACGCTAATACAAGCAATGTTAGGGCCATCGATATTATTCCCAGACAGAGTTCCCTCAATGTTAACGACGTTCAATCCACAACGTCGCAGAAGAATTTTCTGGGCGTAATGAAGCTTTTGAGCGGTATAGGCGTGAGAGTCGACTATCAGAAGCAACGCGAGTTGTACGAGCAGTACCTGCAGCAGGAGGTCTTTGCTTCTGGTTTCGGGAAAGGAAGGAATGCATTCGGGTGGACGTTTGGACCGCTGCCCGGAACCAAACGAATCGCTCCGGGTGTCCGGACCACCTATGCGGTGCTCGTAATTCCTCGCACGGCTTCACTTCTGAAACTGAAGGCTCAGGGCGTAGCCTTCCACCGTAAGGAAACGCCTGCCTTGCTCAAAGACGAACACGACCTAGTCAAGTTTGATCCGCACTCTCGGCATCATGTTTTTGGCGATGAATTCACGGTTATCGTGCCAAACGAGAGGACAGCTTGGTTTCAAATCCGAAGCATTAACTATACTCCGGCGAAGAAAGGAGACCCGGTTACGCTCGTAATGCGGGGCGAGAGCTTCTCGCAACAAGCCGGCATATTGGTCGACGGCGTCCCTCTCAAAAAGACAATCTCCTGGGAAATACGGCGACTTCAGAAGCGGAAAAAGACGCCGAGGGTACGGGTATTCATGGCCAGTATGAGCTTGTTAGCTCTCACGAGATTGTCATGCGATTCTCGATGGCAAGCGACTACGTTGGTACGCCGAACATCACGCTCGTGACGCCGGAGAAGTCCAGCGCCTTGAATTTCATCGAGCTTCTTATTAATAACCATCGACCCAACACAATGCTCCGCGACCTCATACAGACGGAGCCCATGTTCATGCCGGCGTTCACACTGCAAAAAGAACTTTTTGATTTTCGAAAGGATGCTGATAAGTCTTATCGCATAGCCAGACTGCGAGGAACTGGACTCCGGCGCCATGCTGAAATATGGATCAACAATGTGCCTCTATGCAAAACGACAATGGCGGAGGACTGCACATCGTATGATCAGCGCGTTCTTAGGCAAACGACTGGCGACTATGAAATCCGGTTTCGGAATTCGGGCACAACCCCCGAGAAGTATTCGATCAGGTATCGGCAGAACGCCATTTTCGACATCGAAGCCGACGAGTTTGACTATACCGAACCCGTCAGGGCTCCCGCCAAAGAGGCATTCCTGATGAACTACGCTCCGAACGCCACGACCGCGGAGGCCGCCGTGGACGTCCGGTTCAAAAAAACAGGATTAATCGTCCGCTCGGCGAAGGTGTCGCCCGTTGAGGCTGGCCATATTGTCGGTGGTATTACAACTGAGGGCAATGACGGATTCCGCGCAACCTTCAGAACTCCTGATCTCATCCAGAGATTCCAGAGACTTAGAAGGGCTCCGAGGAAAATGACCTGAGCCCAGTTTCGGCCTGCCTGAGTGGTATCAGGAACGACTCTCAAGGTTACATCCACAACCCTATTATCTGAAGCGTTTAGACAGTAAGGAAGCAACACAATTCCTGATACCGTCGCCCAGTCGTCGGCACTTTGATCAGGAAGGTCTCATCTCAAATTCCCCGACATCAGGAGGTCTGACCTTCCTCGTCAACTATGACGATCTCGGGGACAAGAAGGTCGAAAAGACGAGAGTCTCGATTACGGTGACTTTCGAAGATAAGCCGCCCGCCGAAGATAAGCCGCCGTCAGTCGGCCCCGCCGTCAGCGCTCCGGGGACCGTTCGGCGAGCACGCTCTCGACGAACTTCCGTTGACTCCGGCTCTCAAACCGCCCCCACTCAGGCGCAAACGACTTATGATATCGACCTGCCGGTCCGTCCGCAGGTTACCAAAATAACCGCGACTCTAACCCCGGGTAACGGAGGCGAAGACCCGCTCCTGACTCTCGAGGGGATTAATCTTCAGCGAGTCGCCAAGGTAACGGTCGGCGGCAAAGAGGCGGAAATCGTAGGCGATCCCGAGCACGGAATCCTCGTCGTCAGAGTGAAAGGCCTGTCGATCAAAAAGGACGTGGCGATTCAAATCCCGCTGACACTCGAGACCCCGGACGGAATGAAGGTGTCGGTCTTGGCGACGGTAGGGAAACCAGCCCCACCAAAAACAGAGAAAAGCGGCTCCGGAGATGACGATCAAGGCAAGGCCGCGGGCAAACCGCCTGAAAAGTAGTCTTCTGGCGGAAGCAACGTTGGACAACGCGTTCGAACCGGTTAGCCGGTATTTTCTAATGAGGTGACAGCATGCCAGCGGAAGGACATCGGACCCGACGCAGCGAAGAGCAAGCAAGCGAAGTCAGCACGGCTAATCCCGGGCCGGTTCGCGCTTCAAGAATCACTCTTGGCAATTACGCACCCGTGCAACCAAAACGATTGCAACCGGCTCTAGCGGCCATCATCGGGGTGGAGACCGCTCCACCCGGCGGCGAGACCAATCATCCGGACGCGGCGTCCGCAAGCTTCGGGGACGCTGCTATGCTGGAAGCGGTCATCGGCAATGATGACAGGGTTCGCGTATCCCAGGCCGACCTTCGCAAGAACCCGTTCCGGCAGATCTGCGCTCTGCGAATCAAGGCCAGGACCGGCGCTATGTTCGTCGGCACTGGATGGCTCATCGGCGCGCGCGCGCTGGCCACCGCCGGCCATTGCGTCTACATGCAACAAGAGGGCGGCTGGGCCGAATTCATTGAGGTCATTCCGGCCAAATTCGGCTCAGATGCACCCATCGGACGGTTCCGCGCCACGCGATTCCGCGCCGTGGACGGTTGGATCGACCGCCAAAGCCGGGACTTCGATTACGGAGTGATCCTGCTTGACGACGGAAAGCCCGGCGACCAGGTCGGTTGGTTCACCGTAGCGGATGAATCGGACCGAGACTTGATGCATACTCAGGCCAACATATCCGGCTATCCCGCGGATAAGGACAACGCGAACTTCCAATATTTCCACGCGCGTCCGTTGGCCAGCGTCACTCCAACCAGGCTGATATATGACGTCGACACCTTTGGTGGGCAGAGCGGCAGCCCCGTGTGGCAACACACCGACACCGGATTCGCCGGCATAGGCATTCACACCACCGGAGGCGTCAGCAGCAACTCCGGAACTCGCATCGGTTCACAGGTGATCGAGAATCTCTCACGATGGAGGGACGAATAATGTCCACGATCAGGATTGAAGGCAGTCAGGGAATACTCCCGCAAGGCGAGCCAAACGGTGCATCCGCGCAGTCTTCTACACCGACCGTTGAACGAATGGGAGTCTTGTGCGCCGAAGACGGGCGCTTTTATGTGGCCGAGACAGGCAAGCCGAGGATCAGGATTGACGATGACAGCATCACCCGCCTATTCGGAACTGAACTGGCTCGCTCACGGCTCGCTCCCTCACGCGTTGCTCGCGATTGGGTTGTCCCCAGTGACCTTACGCGAGCAATCGAGGCGGCCCGCAAGAACCGGCCTGAGTTGGAGAAGTATGACGGCGTGGTGGGCGTCCGAGCGGGCTACAAGTTTACATCAGGACGCCTCACTTCGATCCCGTGCATAGTAGTGACGGTTGTTAAGAAGACGCCGGGAGTGAAGCTGGCGAAGTCACAACGCTTGCCCGAAAGCGTCGACGGCGTCGCGGTTGATGTGGCCCCCGCCGATCCCCATGAAATGCTGGCTTACCGGCGCCGGAAGGGAGACGAATCGGTTCCACTAACGCGCCCGCCGCGGCTGCTAATCGAACAGCTTCAGGCGACGGAGGGAGACGGGTCCGCCGAGGTGGCGCGCAGCATAACATACGAGCCGCCGCCTGGCGCCGCGCTGCGCGAAGTCACGGATGCGATGACCATCGTCTGTCACGTATCTCCCGACGCCGGTTGGAGGGTGTTGCAGCCCTTCCTGAGCGCAAGCCAACATTCGATCTCTCTTGGGATGTACGACTTCACGGCTCCCCACATCTACCGCGCGGCGCGAAGTCTTCTTCGAGACAGCGCCGTCGAATGGCGTATGACCCTGGGGCCGGGAGAATCGCTTCCAGGTGAGGGCGATTCGGGTTCGACCAAGGCCGAAGACCTGCATGAGAGTGACATCATCCGAAACTTGCGCACCGCGGCCGGCGATCGGTTCACGAGCACGTTCGCGCATGT
>JAHFUG010000415.1 GCA_023265195.1 Blastocatellia bacterium
GAGGGCCATGTTTATAGTTGGGAGCGGGCGCAGCGTCCGCCCTCCGTTAGGAGGGCCACTGGAGTTTGGCCATTTTCGGAATGAGCAAGTTCAAATTTCAGGTTCAATCTCAGGCAAATCTCAGGTTGGGAAGAGGGATTTATCCCCGCTCCTCGTTCAGGGTTCATTCAAACTTGCAGCAAGAAGAAGAGCGGGGATAAATCCCTCTTCCCGACCTGTGATTTTTTCATTTTTGGCGAAACTACCCAATTATTTTCCTGACAAAAGCGCAACCCCAAATGACCGGCGCCCATCCGCGAGTTTTTTTCAACGCACAGGCTTGTCAACGGAAGGCGGCCCATGTAAAGTTACTGCGGGATTCACCCGGCTTACATCTTGCTCCATGGCCGAGCGGCCTCCATCGCTCCGGCGGGGTCGTGGGATTCTTCGAAAGACCCCAAAATGAACTGGTGACGAAGGGTGAATACCGCACAAGGGGAACGGAAAATGGCAATGCGAACCTCGGCCCAACTTGAGAGACGGCGGTTTGAGCGTGCGCCTATTACGGCGACAGTCGAGTACGAACTCACCAATGCTAGCAGCGGTCCTGGCCGGGTCAGAAGAAACCTGGCGAACATAAGCACCGGCGGTCTGTTCATCAACACCGAAGAACAAATACGGTCGGGCGCGCGAATGGTCGTTCGATTCGAGCTTCCTAATCGGCATCGCGTCATCGCCGTGTCGAGAGTTATCTACGCCAAGAGAGGTCAGGGGCTCGGCGTCGAATTCATCAATCTCGATAATGAGGATCTGGATGAAATAAAATCCTATATCGACTCTCTGAGCTGATATCTGCGCTGGAATCCAAGGTTAAAAACAAAAGGATTCACAATGCCGGATCGATGAGTTATGCTAGGCTGTGATTTAAGTCGCAAACGCTCCCCATACTCTGTAGTAGATACCCTTGAATAACGCTGTTTCCTATGCTATAAGGGTTCAGCTTTTTAGTTCTGCCCTCAATTTCATTTCCCCCAAAAAGAAACTGAGTGATTCCATAAGTGCGGTTTGGCCGCATTGAGTCCGAGGCGGAGGCGATCGCGCGTATCGCGGAGCCGCCCAGGTAGCGCCCTGCCGCCGAAAGAAGAAGTGGTTTTGCAGCTCGAGATATCAAAACTGGTCTGTTCGCTGTGCAAGAACGAATACGTGCTGGAGAACTCGACCTCATCCTTGACGACGCAACTCTGTCCGGAATGCAGGTCGATAATTGACACGATTCGGCCGGTTCAGCGGAGCAGCGGCGCACTGGGTCAGCCCGGTGTCAATGCGCCGCCCCGCTCTACGTCTCCATCCAACGTCTACAAACCGGCTCCGGCGCCAAGCGCCGCAGGCGGCCTTCACGTCGAGCTTCCAGCGGCGGCTCATTCTCCCGGCGCGGCGCCGCCCGATACCAATCCTTTGAGCGGCGCTCCGGTGACATCCGAGGTTCGACAACCGGCAAATGGAGCCGGGCCATACGCAACCGCGCCTGACGCAGCGGCCGATAACGCCGGGCAGGATGAGTGGACTCTGGTAGTAGGCGAGGAGAAACGCGGCTTATGGCCGTTCGTCAAGATCGCGGTTGTAGTGGGCTTGATGCTTGCCTGCGGCGCCGCCGGCTATCTCTACTTCGTCCGAATGAAGAATAAAGCCAACGCCGCGGATCAAGCCGCCAGGACCGCGGAACAGTTGAAAGCGAACACTCCGAAGACTGACGCCGCCGCCAAGCCGGGTTCGGAGTCGGCCCCGGTTTCACCCAAGGCGCACGCCGGCGAACAGCAGCAAGGCGTCAAGCCACCTGTGGCCGAGTCGCAGGCAAAAGAGGGGCCTGCATCGACCGGCAAGCTGGTGACACTTCAAGCGGCGTCCTTCCCAAACCAAGCCGCCGCGAACGCGTTCAGTGAGAAGCTGATCAAAGCAGGCGTGCCGTCATATGTCATCGGAGTGGACATACCAAACAAAGGACGGTGGTACAGAGTTCGCGCCGGGAAATTCGAAAAACCCGAAGAAGCCAGAGCCAGTATCGCGGACTGGCAAAAACGAGCGTCAGCCGCGGGCGTGAGCATTCAGTTGATTGTGCTCGACTACGAAAAACCGTAAGGGAAAAGGTCGCGAATGCCGGAATTCAATCGCAAGGACCCGACATACACCCGGACCGTGGATCGATACTCGCGGTACATCTCGTCGCCCGGTAAGCGATTGAAATTCCTCCGAGCGATGTTGAATGCGCCAAAGGAACCGGTTCGGGGCTGGCGGCTGTGGTTGACGCGGATCCCTTTTCTTGGCTCCTTGCGAGAGCGAGCCGCCCTGGTGGTTGAAGTCTCGAGATACCTGCCGGTCGAAAACGGAATTCCACCGGCGCTCAGGCTGACCGCGCTGCTTTATAGGATGAGGGTCGCGCTTTATGCAGCCGCGTTTCTCTTCGCGTTTTCATTCGGCGCCGGCGCGGTTTACGTTATCGGCCGGATTTCCTCGGTGTTCTCGGTTTCAACCGAAGCCAAAGAGATGGGCAGCGCGCGGCCCGAGTCCGGCAAGCTCGCGAATATGGACGCCGTCGACGCGATATCGGCGGTAGGTTCGAAAGCCGGGCTGCCGCCGGAGAAAGTCTGGCTGGCCGAGAGCGGCGGCGGCTACGAGTTCTACAGCAACGGCGCGAGAATTCTGACGGAGATGGAGACGGCCGGCGACGCCCGGCGCTTCTATCAATTCGACGCGGACCCCGCGCATGAACTGCCCTCGGCTTCGGCTATCATGAGCAAGCCCGTTGGAATCGTCTTTCACATATCCGAGAGCGATATTGTTCCGTTCACCGACAGGAATAACTCCTCGTTGAAACACGCCTCGCGCGGTTTGCTCGAGTATTCGCGCGACCACCGCCTCTACAACTATGTAATAGACAGGTTCGGCCGAACTTATCGCGTGGTGCGCGACGAGTTCGCGGCCAGCCATGCGGGGAACTCGCTCTGGGGAGTTGGAAAGAACGTCTACATCAGCCTGAGCGCAAGCTTCATCGGAGTGTGCTTCGAGGGCAAGTATGAACCGGGTCAGGCGGTCGGGCCGGACGCGATCAACGAACCTCAGATAATAGCGGCGCGCATGCTGACCGCGGTGCTGAGGTCGAAGTACGGGATTGAAGACGCGGCTTGCGTCACGCACGGACTCGTCTCGATTAACCCTTCGAACAAGTTAATGGGTTATCACACCGATTGGGTCGCCGGGTTTCCATTCGAAGCGATGGGCTTGACCAACAAGAGCGCTTCAGAGTTGGCCGCAGTATCGAAGTTCGGGTTTACCTACGATCAAGCCTACCTGGCGGCGGCGGGAGGAACCCGCTGGCCCGGGCTCCAGCAAGCGGAGTCGAGACTGAAGGAGTCCGCGGCGAAAAAGGGACTGAACGTCGAGCAGGAGCGCGTTGTTTTGTGGAGTAATTTTCAGCGCGCGTATGGCATGCAGCATTCGCTCGATAAAGAGCGTACGCGTATGGAATCGGAGCCGGCCGAGTGATTCAATGCCTTACTGCCGGAATTGCGCGGCCCGTTTGTATGAATAAGGCTGATTTGATCGCCGAAGCTGAAAGACGCACCGGCCTGAACAGGCTGGATGCGTCGCGCGGAGTAGAGGCGACGCTGGAGGCTATCAAGATGAGTCTCGGCGCCGAGGATTCTATTCTGATCACCGGCCTTGGAAGGCTGGAATTGAAACCAAAACGGAGCGGTCTACTTCCACCGAACGGAATCGGTCCCCGTCCTATCCCGTCCGGAAAGGCCGTAAGACTAAAGGCGACCCGAAAAGGGGTCGTGACGTTGAACACTGAGCCCCAACCTGACAGCGAGATAGAATTTGAATTTGGAGGCAACATGGATAAGAAGAACGATAACTCGAACGAAGTGAATAACGCGGCGGGCTCGGCGCTGGGGCTTGATGTGGGGACCAGCCGGCTGGTCCTCGCCAACGGGTCATCCGAGAACTTTCGAACCAGCGCGGAGTTGAACGCGTTCGTTTCCGTACCGTACTCGAAGTTCACCGAGAACATTCTGAAGCAGAACAATGTCACCTATCAGTTGAACGGCGGCAGCGCGCTTCAGATCTTCGGCAACGAGGCGGCGCGGTTCGCGAACTTTTTCAACGCCGAAGTCAGACGGCCGATGATGAACGGCACGCTGAATCCGACCGAGGAGTACTCGCTCCCCGTGATGGAGGCCATCATCGAGCAGCTCATCAAGAAGACCAAGCGGGGCGAGAATCTCCGGTTCAGCGTCCCCGGCGCGCTTCGCGAAGGCGGCTCGACCGATCTCGTTTATCACGAGGCGATGCTCCAGAGCATGCTGGAATCGCTCGGGTACAACGCCAAGCCGATCAACGAAGGCATGGCGGTTGTCTATTCCGAGCTGGAAAGCGAAAACTTCAGCGGCATCGGCATAAGCTGCGGCGGCGGAATGTGCAACGTCGCGCTGGCTTTCATGTCTTTGCCGGTGCTGACGTTCAGCATAGGCAAGGCGGGCGATTACATCGACCGCAGCGTTGCATCGGTGACCGGCGAGACGCCTACGCGCATTCGGGCCATCAAGGAAGAGGGCATCGATCTGATTCGCGAGCCGCGCAACAAATACGAGAGCGCGTTGCAGGTCTATTACGAAGACGTGATTCTCTCGCTTGTTGAAGGGCTCCGGAGCGAGATCGCGGCGACCAGGAATCTGCCTAAGATCGAACGGCCGATTCCGATCGTCGTCAGCGGCGGCACCGCGAAGCCAAAGGGCTTCATCGACAGGTTCCGCCAGACGATCGACCGCGACGGATTCCCGTTGCCGCTGTCCGACGTCAGAATGGCGGACGCTCCATTGACGGCGACGGCTCGCGGCTGCCTGATCGCGGCCCTGTACGACGCATAAAGTGATTGACGCGTAGCCGGGTTGACGGCGCCGGAATATTGGCATTGTTTGGAAACACCGTATCGTGAGGTGACGGCGGCAGGATAGGATTCTACCCTGCTGAACCCTGCCGCCCGTTTATCTCCGTGTGTTCGGCTTACCCTGTTCCCTCCCCTTTATCCGTCCGGTCTTCTTACACTGATGACGCCCCAACGCTGGGGTTGCGGAGGAACGTCGTCCGCCTGCTCTCGTCAATTATTATAATGATCAAATCGCGAAGCACCATTCACCTCAAAAAACTCACTAGGTCGGGAAGAGGGATTTATCCCCGCTCCGGCAGTCTCGGTTAGCACTCCACTAAACTCCTTCCATTAATTTCCAGGAAACGGAGCGGACCTTTCAAGCCGGAATCCCGGCGCCTTACCCCCAAGCCGGCGATCGATGCGTTGCGCGGTGTTGATGCCGGAGACAGCGAGGTCAGAGACCTTCTCCTCGATATTCTTCGCGAGGGAGAGGAGTCTGTAGAAAACGGCGATGCAAGTTTCTGAACTCCGTAGGAGTGACCTGTCTGTAGAAAACGGCGATGCAAGTTTCTGAACTCCGTAGGAGTGACCTGTCTGTAGAAAACGGCGATGCACATTTCTGAACTCCGTAGGAGCGACCTCCCTTCGTCTCGAGCGCGCCCTTTTTCAATAAGGTCACCCCTACGGGGTTACGGTTGACTATGCGCCTGATAACTACAGACAGGACATCCCTACGGGATTGCCCGTACGACCCTACGGGATTGCCCCGGCGGCAATCTCAGGGAGCGCCGCCGTCATTCATATCGAATCCCGCCCGTTCTTATTGGCGCTGGCCGGCGCCGGGAGGCGGAAACCGCGACTTCACTTCTCGCAGTTTCTTTAGGATGGCGTCGCGGTTCTCGCCTTGCGCCGCCGAGAAGAGTTGATTCAGCCACGCGCTATAGGGCGTGAGCTTCTCGGACTCGTTTATGAAGTGAAGCGTTCCGTTGAAGGACCAGCTAATCTTGAAGTCCTCTTTTTGTTTCGCAACGGTTTCGATCAGGTAATCGAGCGCGTCCGGGACGTGGCTGGGAGCTCCGCTAGCCAGAAGGTTGGCAATGTCGATCATTCGCAGGGCGGCCTTTGAACTATCGTCCATCTCGGCTCCCGACAAGAGTGGCTTGACGCGTTGTGAGAACTCCGCGAAGCGCCCGGTCGTGAAATGAGTCTCGGCAAAATCGGCCTGTGCCGATGCATCGGAGGGAAACGAAGTCATCCACCCGCGGTGAAGTGCAAACGCCTTTTCGGGTTCAAATAGTATCTCGTGATAGATCGCGCCCAGCCGCCGATATGCTTCCTCGTAACGCGGGAACAAAGTCATCACATTCGCGTAAGCATCGGCGGCTCCGCGCCAGTCCTTCAGGAGGTAATACGCCTTTGCGAGATTGTTCTGGGTCATCGCCCAATCCCGCGGCAACTCCTGTTGGGTATAAACCTTCAGCGCTTCTCGGTATGCGGTGACCGCCTCTCCCAGCAGCCTCACGCTCGCTTCCCCGCTGCTTCTCTCTCCCTGTGAACTCAGCGCTACTCCAAGATTGTTCTGCGTTGCGGCCCAAGCCTGCGGCAACTCATGTTGGGTTCTTATCTTCAGCGCTTCTCGGTATGCGCTGACCGCTTCTCCCAGCAGTCTCACGCTCGCTTCCCCGCTGCTTCTCTCTCCCTGTCTAGTCAGCGCTACTCCAAGATTGTTCTGCGTTGCCGCCCAATCCTGCGGCAACTCCTGTTG
>JAHFUG010000087.1:0-3341 GCA_023265195.1 Blastocatellia bacterium
CGAGCCGTTCCGCGGCCATCAGCGGCGACAACATCTCTTCTCCGGCCTTTTGATTCGCGGCGGTCAAAGCCTCGGGCATTCCCAGATTGTGCGGCAACTGAATGACTCGAAAATGATGATCGGCCCCGGCGACGTCGCGCGCCACTTGAACCAATTCCGAAAGCTGCAAACCGTCGCGGGCCCCGGGCGAAGTTCGAAACCCGTTCCACGTCGCAGCGCCGTACCTTCCTATTCGGCCTTCGCTCACGGCGCGCTCCAACATCTCGAACGCCGCGCGGATTCTTTTATTGAATTCATCGCGGCCGATCGACTCCAACTGTGATTCCGGATTGTGAATGTAGTAGATGTCTATTTGATCGAGGCCGAGGTTCTCCAGGCTGCGCGATAACTGGTTGTCCAGATAAGCCGGAGACATGCAGTGGCAGCCGCCGACGATCTCTTCCGGGCGGACGATTCCGGCGTCGATTAAATTCTCTTTGACCCATTCCCGAGCGCTTGCCGGCGGCTCGCTATCAAAAGGGAAGAACCCGCCCTTGGTCGCTATGACGACTTCATCACGCGAGGCCTTGCCCGATTTGATGAGTTCCTTCAACGCCGCGCCTATCGAGCGTTCGCTTCGTTGAAATCTGTAGTTAATCGCCGAGTCGATGACGTTGCAGCCTAACTCGACGGCGCGCTTTACGGATTCGGCGTACATTCGGTCGGTGTGCTCGTCCCAATGGCCAAGGTACGTGCCAAGACCGATGGAAGACATCCACAAACCCTGTTGCTTGCGAAAGTGGCCGGGCGCCGTCACCGCGCCGAGGCGCTCCGCGTACCCGCGGGTTCCATCTGCAGTTGCTCCAGTCGCGTTTGTCATAAGGTTCTCCAAGGCGTCAGCGGTTCTCGGCGGCTATGAGAGCGGAAGTCTCCAGTAGTCGTGGAATGGAGGCGCGCCATAACTGCTCTACTTCTTCAACCCGGCATTTGATGGCGGGCGCGCCCGCTATGTTGATCTCGATGCTGTCGCCGCCCGTTCTTCCAATCGCGGCGGCCGTCACGCCCTGCTCGCGCGCAATCTCGAGCGCGCGAGCCGAATTCTCCGGGTCCATCGAGACTATGATTCGCGACGGCGACTCGGAGAACAAAAGAGTAACGTTTGGAAGATCGCCAATGAGATTCACCTGGCAGCCTACGCGGCCGCGGCGGTAGCTGGAAAAGCAGCACTCGGCCAGCGCTACGGCGAGGCCTCCGTCCGAACAATCGTGGGCGGATTCGACCAACCCTTCCTGGATCATCCTCAGGCAAGCCTCCTGAACCGCCCGCTCGCGGCCGAGATCGAGGGCGGGAGCATCCGCGCTGGACTTCTTCAAAGTCTCCTCGAGATAAAGGCTTGCGCCGAGATCGCCGTTGGTTTCGCCAAGCAGAACGATAAGCCGGTCTTCGTTCTTGAACCATTGTGTGGTGACGCGATGCA
Organism: Blastocatellia bacterium; assembly: GCA_023265195.1. Taxonomy (GTDB): domain Bacteria; phylum Acidobacteriota; class Blastocatellia; order UBA7656; family UBA7656; genus QHVH01. Next base: position 1,457 of record JAHFUG010000087.1, read on the forward strand.
TGTCTTCGACGATGCCGACCATGCCGATGACTGGAGTTGGGAAGACGCCGCGCCCTTCGGTCTCATTGTAGAAGCTGACGTTGCCTCCCGTTACCGGCGTTCCAAAAGCGGCGCAAGCTTCAGCCATACCGTCGACGGTCTCGCTGAACTGCCACATCACCTCGGGTCTCTCGGGCGAGGCGAAGTTCAAACAGTTGGTCACCGCAAGAGGCCTGGCTCCGCTGCACACGAGATTACGCGCGGCTTCGGCGACCACCAGCCGCGCGCCCGACCGCGGATCGGCGTTGCAATATCGCGCGTTCGAATCGAGAGTCATCGCAAGGCCGCGCCTTGTTTCTTTGATGCGTATCACGGCGGCGTCCGACCCGGGCATGACCACCGTGTTCGTGCGCACCATGTAATCGTATTGCTCGTAGACCCATTCTTTCGATGCTATGGTGGGACTGGCCATTAAGCGTAAAAACGAATCTTGAAGCTCGTCCCTGGAGACTGAGATCTTTGGCGCGGTTTCCCGTGCAGCCGAAGCGTTGGGCCTCGCAAGCGGCCTATTGTAGATCGGAGCCGAATCGGTAAGCGCGCTATTGGGAATCTCGGCGACCAATCTTCCATTCTGCTTGACTCTCAAGAAGCCGTCGGCGGTTACGTGGCCAATCACGACTGCGTCCAGTTCCCACTTCTTGAAGATATCCAGCACCTCGCGTTCGCGGCCCGCGTCGGCGACGATGAGCATCCGCTCCTGCGATTCGGACAGCATGATCTCATACGGAGTCATACCTGTTTCTCGCTGCGGCACGAGGTCGATGTCGATTTCGACGCCGGTTCCCGCCCGGCCGCCCATCTCGCAGGAAGAGCTTGTCAGCCCCGCGGCGCCCATGTCTTGAATACCCACTATGGCTCCGTCGCGCATAGCTTCGAGACAGGCTTCGAGCAGCAGCTTTTCGAGGAAGGGATCGCCGACCTGCACGGTCGGGCGTTTGGACTGCGATTCATCATCGAATTCCTCGGAGGCCATCGTCGCGCCGTGAATGCCGTCGCGGCCGGTTTTCGCTCCTACATAAATCACGGGATTCCCGACGCCGGCCGCGCGCCCGTAGAATATCTGATCTTTTCGCATGAGCCCCAACGTGAATGCGTTAACGAGCGGGTTCTTCGTATAGCAGTCCCCGAATCGAACCTCCCCGCCGATGGTTGGAACTCCAAACGAGTTTCCATAATCGCCAATGCCCTTGACGACGCCCGCCATGATCAAGCGATTGCGGGCGATGGCCGCTTTCTCTTCGGCGGACGCCTCTTCCGATGGAGTAAGCCGGCCGAAATGAAGCGAGTTCATCGCGGCGACGGGGCGAGCGCCCATAGTAAAAACATCGCGGAGAATCCCGCCGACTCCGGTGGCGGCTCCTTGATAGGGCTCGATGAACGAAGGATGATTGTGCGATTCGATTTTGAAGGCCGCGGCCAGTCCCCCGCCAATATCGACAATGCCGGCGTTTTCGCCGGGTCCTTGCAACACGCAGTCGCCCTTCGTCGGAAGCCTGCGCAGATGGATCTTCGAAGACTTATACGAACAGTGCTCCGACCACATCACCGAGAAGACGCCCAGCTCGGTGAATGTCGGCTCGCGTCCCAGCAGTTGCTTGATTCTCGAGTATTCTCCTTCGGTGAGGCTATGACTGCTCACCAACTCGGGAGTTATTTCCGGGTCTTTCATAAGAGGGAACCGTAACGCGGACTTTAGTCTGTTTCTCTTTGGGCCTCGCCGAAATAGAGTTGCGGGCTCGGACCAGATCAGGCTGAAGTCGTCGAAGTTGAAGTGCAAGAAAGTGAGCTACATCGTAACGGACAGGGGTTGCCTTTTCAAGCAGCAGTTGTCGGGCCTGTCAGGCCG
>JAHFUG010000087.1:3441-20852 GCA_023265195.1 Blastocatellia bacterium
TCAGGTCTGGAAGGGTGGTTTACCCCCGCTCCTTGCCGCCAGTTGATTGAGTCGAAGCAGAGAGCGGGGGTAAACCACCCTTCCAGACCTGAGAGTTGATAACATTGACCTTAGACGCGCGGACTGATCCGCTGACACGAAAAGCGAATGGCAAAGACTGGTCATACTCTCTTGCGGGACTCGTTTATCGGAACAGCAGCGCGTCTCCAGCCATTGTCACGAACAAGATAACGCTTACAAACGCGTTGGTGGTAAAAAAGGCTGCGTTCAAGCGGGACAGATCGTTCGCCTTCACCAGCCGATGCTGATATACCAGCAGCCCTCCCGCCACAATAACTCCGGCGAGTCCCAGCCAGCCCAAATGCGCCGCTCGGAAGAACGCGATTAACGTCACGAACATCAGGCCGTGAATCAAGCGGGCCGCGATCAGCGCCTTGCCGACGCCAAGCCGCGCCGGTATCGAGCGAAGTCCCGTCCGACGGTCGAACTCCTGATCCTGACACGCATATAGAATGTCGAAACCCGCCGTCCACATCATCACCGAAAACGAGAGCAAGACGGGAGCAAGCGCGAGCTTTCCTTGAATCGCGATCCACGCTCCCGAAGGAGCGATGCCCAGGCACCAGCCAAGGATCAAATGGGACGCCGCGGTGAATCGCTTGGTGTAGGAATAGAGAAAGACCGATGCGAGCGCTACGGGCGAGAGGATTAGCGTCAATCGGTTCAGCATTGCCGCCGCAATCAGAAAGATCACCGCGGACGCGATGGTGAAAGCCCATGCGAATCCAAGGTCGAGCTGGCCCGCGGGCAGCGCGCGGTTTGAAGTTCGCGGGTTGGCCCGGTCAAATTCGCGGTCGGCTATTCGGTTGAAGGCCATCGCCGCCGACCTGGCGCCCACCATCGCGACTGTGATCCAGGCAAGCCTGGATAGCCAGAATCCAAATGGTTGCGTCTCCAAGCCACGGGCCGCGAGCGTTGCGCCAAGGAGCGCGAACGGCAACGCGAACAACGTGTGCTCGACCTTTATCATTTCGAGCGTTGTTCGAAGTTTTCTGATGGCGCTCATAATACTTGTGAGGGACCGCGGAGAAAGAAACAAGGAATGACTCGACGAGCCCGGTCTCCTCGCCGCTTCAACTCCCCTTTGCGGATTCTCCGCGCCACGCCGTCTCTTGCGAATGCGCCAGGCCCAAATGATCCATGACCCGATAAATGAAATGATCGACGAGCGCGATTATGTGCGCGGGCTTGTGATAGAAGGCCGGCATTGCCGGAACTATCAAGGCGCCTGCCTGCTTCAAACGGAGCATGTTCTCGAGATGGATCGTTGACAGCGGAGTCTCGCGCGGAACAAGCACCAGCCGCCTGTTCTCCTTCAAGCAAACATCCGCTGCTCGATGCAGCAGGTTCCTGCTAGCGCCGGACGCCAAAGTGCCGAGCGTTGACGCCGAGCAGGGAATGATAATCATCGCGTCAACCGGGCAGGATCCTGAGGCGATTGACGCGCCAATGTCACCCGGATGAAACATCACCGTCTTCAGCGAAGGACGCCCGACCATATCCGTGACTAGTTGCTCGCTATCCGCCGAAGAACTGATCTCGAGCTCATCGGCGATGACTCGGCGGCCGGGCCCGCTAATGACGAGATTTATCTGGGACACCTCGGCGCTCTCGTCCAGATGCATCAAGAGGCGCTGGGCGTATATGACTCCGCTCGCGCCGCTGATCCCAACCGTTATCGTCTTCACGCCGCGAATTGTATCACGTGACCGCGGCCGGACAAGCCCGCAGGGAATCTGCCGCGGAGCAGCGGGTTGCGCGGCTAATAATTAAGAGAATGCGGCAGGTGGACCCGGGGTGTTGCAAGGCGTTGATTGTCTGGTGACCAAACAGTTGCGCCTCCGCTGAGACGTTAATTCCGCGTGCATCGGGCTAATCGGGGAGCGATGGGCAAACTTGATGCTTCGGGTCCCACCACAGCACCTTGAAGACCCCGGCTTGGCGGATTCCCCATACCCTCTCTTTCCCGCTTAATCGCAGGGAGACAATTTCATCAATGTCATCTTGCAGAATCGCCGCGAGCCGCTTGCGAGCCTCGGAGCATAGCTTCGAAACGAGAACGGAATGGTTGCGCTTCTTGCTGATGACAAGAATCTCATGCCACGTCAGCTTTTCAAATTCGGCCAGCTTGCCCGCAATCTCCAATATCTTGTCTCTTTGTAGGACGCCCCAGCCAAAAGGCCCAACCTGCTCCATCAAAGCGATTCTCCACACAGGAGTTTGATATGTAGGGTCTGAATGAGGTGCGAGTCTCGGTAGTTTGGCTGGAAATGGCGTGGCCTTGGCTTTTGGTTGCTTCTTGCCCGCCATGCTTCTTTTATAGACTGGAATAGTACTCCATCATCGCGGCGTGAGTTATTTGCCTGTTTCCGCGTTCACCAGGTGAAATCCCCCATCGAGCTTCGGCCCACGGCCGCTCTTGGTGGGTCAGATCGCTAAGCCACTGGGAGGATTTACCTCCATAAAACGCTAGCACCGCATTTATAGTCTCGCGCTGGACCTTACTCAGCCTATTAGTGTCGCCACTCCATTTGGCGACCTCAAACTTGGCTCGATGCTTTTCAAATAACGCACGCACGACAGGGCCGTTTGACCACGCCTCAATAGGCTCACTAAACATAGGCTTTTCGTCCCAGACGAGCGACCAAGCCTGGCAGTAGTAGACTAGTTTTTGGAGTTTCATCGCCGTCATTGCCCCAAGCCTCTTCAGAATATAGGCGGCTACGTCGTGGACGGTGGATGCGTTCGTTATCCTATTGGTCATTTGGAGTAAAGTCTTTTACTGGTCCTTACAAAAGATCAAAGGTCCTCGCGTCACTTTGAACTGATCAAAAGTGGAACGTACCGCATTAGGAAAATCCGTGTCAAGATAATCCTGCGCTCCAGCGAATTCCGGTCGTGGGGTCATAGAGTGTTGTTTTTCGGACAAGCGTCGTCCGCGCCCAAATCGGGAAGAAAGAGTTTCTCGCAAAGACGCAAGGATCGGCGTAAAGGCCGCAAAGAAGCCTGCCGAGAAAAAATGAGATTCTTCGGGTTTGCTTCGCCGGCGGGCTTCTTGTCGCGGCTCCATCGCTAACCCTATCAAGCCCGCCCCGTGCTGCCAAAGCCCCCCGAACCTCGGGCGGTTTCATCCAACTCGGCGGTCACCTCAAGCGTCACTTCTTCCACCTTTTGTATGAGCAACTGAGCGATGCGATCTCCGCGCCTGATATGAAAGGGCTCGCGCTGGTCGGTGTTAATCACCACAACGGCGATCTCTCCGCGATAACCGGAGTCGATCAATCCCGGCGAGTTCACCAGCGCGACGCCGTGCCGGGACGCGAGACCGCTCCGCGGCAAGACAAATCCTGCATATCCGCGCGGTATTGCGACGGCTACGCCGGTAGGGATCGTTTCGCGCTCGCCCGGCTCGAGCACGACTTCGATTCGGCTGGCGAGATCGAGCGCGGCGTCGCCTTCATGCCGGTAACACGGCGCTGGCAATTCCTCATCGAGCAGTTTTACTTGCAGCGTGATCATCTGAATTGAGGTTTCGTTTGGAAGCCGGGCTCGATCCCGAGAGATCTTCCGCCTCCGCCGTTTTCAAATGCGCGCGAGCGTGTAATCGGCGAGGTCCACGCGAATGTATCTCGCCAGCAGCGGGTGCACCCGCTCCAGTTCCCTGTACGCCTGTTGCGCAATAGACCTATAGGAAGCATGACCCTGCTTGGCCGATCTCAAGCTCACGAAGTGATGAAGCTCGCGCAGGTTCCAGGTGAACAACACCCGTTGGCGATACGCCAGCGGCAAAACGTACTGGGCTTCGCGCGGACGCTGGACGCTGATTGCTTGATATGCGGAGCCCGCGCGCTCCATCAATTCGTTGAAGATCGTCTCATAGCCGTACTCAATCATCTCCGGCGGCGTTTCCCAGCCGAGGGCGGCGGTGAATGCTTGAGTCGTCTGCGTCGCCATTCTATGCCGCTGTATATCGCGGAACGCGCCGTAGTCGACGATCGCCTCGAACGTGTAGTAGACGTGCTCGAGCGCTCGAAGAGGTTCGTCCCAATTGCCTCGCCGGCTAAGGTACTCGTCGATCACCATCTCTTTTTGCTCGAGGCTCATCCCGCGAACTAAGGCCATCACTTCGGCGGCGCCGGCCTGAGCATATCCGTAGAGCACCGCCGCTACGAGATGGTCTTCGGCGCCAGGATCGAATCGCACAATGGCCGCCCTGTTCTCCGCCGAGTCGCCGCGTTCAACGCCCGCGTCACCGAGGATCTCCGAGGCGAGACGAGTCATCTCCAGATTAGTCTCAGCGATGTACGGGTTGTAACCGGCGTACTTGAGAAGGGTAGGGATGATCTTCTCCGCCTCCGCTTTTATGATCGTTCCCAGCCGCGCGGCTTCGGCCAACGGATGAGAGAGCAGCTTCGTGATCATGTGCTCGAGCGAGCGGCCGTTGATCGTCAGACCGATGTTGGTGAACGTAGCGGCCGGCAGAATGTAGCGCAGCACGTCGCACGCCTTTGCGCGGCAAGCGGCGTTGTAGGCGATTTCGCTCTGCTTCTCGCCTCGCGGAAGAAGCTGTTTTACCTTTTCGATGGCTTTTGGAGTCAGCTCGGCGTAGGCGCTCATCAGAGCCGAAACCGTCCCATGATAGAGACCCTCGAAGCCTGTTCCATCCAACTCCGGCGCCTTGTAGTATTTCTCGGGATCGAACACAACGTAGCGGGTCGACTTCTCGGTGTAGCTAGCCAGGCGGTTGTCTTCGATGACCTTGCTCGCGACTATCGAAACGTCTTCGATGGCGATATGCGCAACGGCGTGTTCGGCAACCGAGGCGTGCCCGTATCCTACAACCCATTTCTCGTGAAACTCCCTGGCTTTCTCTTTGGCCTTGGCTAGGGCGGCGCTCGAACTCTCGCGGCCGGCCTGGAATCCGGGGTGATCCCCGAGGTCAACGTCCTGCTCCTTGATCAGCTTCAGCAGATTGCGCCTGAGCGACTCTTTGCTTCGGCTGTAGTAGGCGAACAGGACGGCCACGACCTCCTCGGGGAGGTTCTGGACCGTAAAGACTGGAAGATCGGTATTGCTGACGTAAGGCGAGAGTATGGCTATTTCTTCGGGCGAGAAAGTTTCCGTCATATGTCGAAGCCGCCGTCCGAGCTTGCGCGACGTATTGTAAGAGAAGGGTGCGCGAACAACAAGCGGATGGTGTTTGATCCCGGATTGCCTCCTATCAAACCAGGACGTTTCTTCGCGCCGAGTATTTTTACACCCGTCTGCGGCTAATACCCCACCGGGCCGCCGATTCAATATCAACCCTAGGCGTCAGCAAAAGATAGAAAGAGGCACGATTATTGCTCATCGAGGGCGCGACCCTAAATGGCCGAGTTCGACAATGAGCCAATCATCTATCAGGTTACGGGACCGCAGAGAGGCAGGCCGCCTTCTGGCTTCAAAAGTACACGAGTACGGCGACACGGAAAATCTGATGGTGCTGGCGATGCCCAGAGGCGGTGTGCCGGTGGCCTACGAAATAGCTACCGCGCTCGAAGCGCCTCTCGATCTCTTCCTCGTTCGGATGCTCGGCGTGCCGGGCTATGATGAGGTTGCAATGGGCGCGGTCACAACAGGCGGAGCCACCGTGCTCAACTCGGACGTGATTAACTACCTCAAGATCCCTACTTCTACCGTTGATCTGGTCGCCGAACGAGAGCGAATGGAGATGGAAAAGCGCCGCATCGGCTACTGCGGCGGGCGGGCGTCGCTTAAGGTCGAAGGCCGAACAATTATACTGGTGGACGACGGATTGACCACTGTCTCGACCGTTAGATACGCGGTTCAGGCGTTGAAGCAACTGGGGCCGGCGCGTATCGTTCTTGCCGTGCCAATAGCGTCACAGTCGCTCTGGGACACGGTCTGCAAGGACGTCGATCACTGTATCTCGCTCCAAACGTCCGATCAGTTCGGCGCCGGCGCGGCGTGGTATCAAGACTTTATTCAACCGCCTGATTCCGAGATTCGTGATCTGATAGATCGCGCTTCAGTGAGGGCCGGGCGTCTCGAGCGGTGTAACGTGCAATGAAGACGGTGCTGGTCGCCCTGACGTTGATTACGGCCGCCGGACTTTCGACCCCGCTTCCACGGGGCCACTCCTCGCTTGCGCAGCCCTCGCTTGCATTGACCGGCGTCACAATAATCGATGGCTCGGGCGCGCCGCCGGTTCCGCGAATGACCGTCGTAATCGCGGATGGCCGTATTAGGGAGATCGGACCCGATGAATCGGTTCTGGCGCCCGCGGGCGCTAAGATCGTGGACGTCGCCGGACAATACTTGATCCCCGGCCTCTGGGACATGCACGCCCATATTGGGTCCAACAACGTCCCGGCATTGACCGGCCTCTTCCTTGCAAATGGCGTCACCGGCGTTCGCGACATGGGCGACTCGATGGACGCCATCAATCAGTGGCGAAGCGCATCCGACACAGACGGACGACCCTGCCCCCGGATAATCGCCTGTGGTCCGTTCGTCACCGGACCCAATCCGGCCAACCCCGCCATATCGGTCATCGTCACCAACGAAGCGGAGGCGCGCCGGGCCGTGGCCGATCTGAAAGAACGAGGCGCGGACTTCATAAAGGTCTACAATTCTCTTTCGCGAGAGTCGTTCCTGGCTGTCGCGGACGAAGCGAAGAAGAGCCGCATCCCTTTCGCCGGCCACGTACCCGATTCGGTAAGCGCAGCCGAAGCGTCGGATGCAGGTATCGCAAGCATCGAGCACCTGACGGGAATCTTGATTGCGTGCTCGAGTAATGAGACCGAACTAAGGGGACAGAGGGCTGCTTCATTGAGCGGCAAGTACGGAAACAAATCATTCCCTTCGTTCCTTCGCGCCCACGCCCGGCAAACGGTTGACACTTACAGCGAGAAGAAAGCCGCCGCGCTCTTCTCTCGATTCGTCAAGAACCAGACTTGGCAGGTTCCGACCTTGACCGTGCTTCGCGCGGTCAACATTCTCGATGATTGCTTTTTCACGGTTGATCCGTGGCTCAAGTTCAAAAGTCCGGGCTCGCGGAAAGACCCGCCGGCCGGCGAGACCGCGGCAATAAAGAAAGTCTTCCAAAAGAACCTGGAGATCGTGGGAGCCATGCACAGAGCCGGCGTTTTGATCATGGCCGGAACCGACATACCATACAGTTTCACCGGGTTTGGAATTCACGATGAGCTTAGTCTGCTGGTGCAAGCAGGCCTGTCCCCGATGGAAGCGATTCAAGCCGCAACCATACAACCGGCAAGGTTTCTCGGCCTCGGCGCGGTTCTGGGTACGATCGAGGCGGGAAAGAAAGCCGATCTGTTATTGCTTCAAGCGGATCCTCTCGAGGACATAACAAATTCGCGGAAGATAGTGGGCGTGGTCGCGGCGGGAAGATACTTGTCAAAAACGGATCTATCGGCATTGCGAGCGCGCGGTGAAGCGGAGTTGAGACGCAACTGACTTAGGCTTTTTCGCGGACCGCGCGGCGAAAAAATGGCCCTTCGGGCAACCGATCCCCCACGTCATCCGCGAAAAAGCGCGATCAGCGTTCAGCCGTCAGCTAGCAGTCAGCGTTTTGGCTTTTGCGTTGGCCGCTTGAAACATCGCAAATGTTCTTGCGATGTTGTTCGGTAAGTGGCCTACAACCTCACTGCAGCCTGCCGAAGGACCGAGCCCAAAGCAGGCATGGCGATCCGAACGCACGATGGCCGTTTGACTCGCCTTCTTGTATTGCACTAGACTCACCGCGCATTTCAGGAGCCGCGGGTTACAACGATGCTGGCTCCCCGTATGCCGGTAACCTACAAGCGACTCGCGATCCCCGGCTCCGAAGTCACTCAGAAAGGAGACTCCTGGGAAGAGCGCCTAAATCCTCGAGAGAAAAAACAAATGAAAAAGCTTATCGTTGGTTTACAGATCGTTTCTCTACTCGCCGCCAGTGCTTACGCCTATGGACCACGCGGACATCATCTCGTCGGCGCAATCGCGGACAAGCGATTGGCAAAGAAAAAGCCGGTCGCAAACAAGGTCAAAGAACTCCTGGATGGCTTAACTCTAGAAGCCGCTGCAACGCTTCCGGACGAACTCAAGAGTTTGGATGATTGCGGCAAGAAGCCAGGCACAAAACCACTAAATGGTTCGAAGCGAATCAACAATGAGATGCGCGCCTTTCTGAATGCTAACCGATGCGACGGCAACCCCTCTCACCATGACTTTCACTTTACGGATGTTCCTGTGTTTGGTGACGAGAAGTACGGCGGCGGGGAAGTAGGACGGTCGAATTTTGATATCGTCCATATGATTCCGTTCTGCATTCGCGTTTTGAAGGGCCAGGTTCCCGAGACTAACGGCCGCGCAATAACCAAAACGGTTGCCGTTATCCTCTTGGCGCACTATCTCGGGGACATACACCAGCCACTCCATGTAGGCGCTGAATACTTCAACGCCAGCGGGAATCCATTTGAACCGGCAACAACCAACAAAGGGTTCGCCGATCAGGGAGGGAACAAACTCACCTTGTTTACACTTGCCGGCGGCAAGAAAGTTTCGGCGGGAAAGTTCCATTCTTACTGGGACGGCCAAACGGTAGACAACGCCTTTGGTGCGGCCGCGAACCAGACGATCGCAACTAAGTTGGCGGGAACCGAGCCCGCGAACTGGAAGCTGACGGGTGCAGTAGAGACTTGGGCGGAGCAGTTGGCGAACGACATATTGCCGCTCGCCCGCGAAGCGCACGAGCGTCTCGAATTCAAAAACATCAAGTCAAAGACAGGAGCCAAGGATATCGTTAGCGGACGCGCCGAAGAAAAGAAGAAACCCGGCGAACCGTTTTACGCGATATGGGCGGCTGCAACCGTGAAAGACGAAGTTCACAAAGCAGGCTGGCGTCTGGCGGCTCTCCTGGAAGAACTGCTCCAGTGATTCCGTGGACTGTCAGTGGTGATTACGTCAACGCTGAGTGACGGATTCACGGACGAGCGCCGGCGGTGATCCTGGAAGGAGCCGCGATGTGTCGGCTATATTGCGATTGCGGATTCGACCTTACTTTGCCCGGTAAAGGATAAGGATGGGCCAGAGGTGCTGACGATGGAGTCGTTATTCCTTGAATTTTCAAGAAGCGTCAAAGTGAGGACGTCTTGCTCTTTCGACGAAGGAGCCGCTTTCCTCGATCGTCGTACCCGGCATTTTCATTCCACCGCCCGCGAGTTTGGTCCTGTTGTCGCGTCTGCCCGGTGAACCTAAGCGATCACGCGATGATAGGCGAAATTGTGAAGTGACCGGTGATCTCGGGAGACGGATACGATGATCTTCATAAGCCACAGCGAAAAGGATAAAGCGGCGTACACCAGTCTCCTGGCTGCGTTGAAGAGCAATAACCTGGATTACTGGAATCCGAATGCTATGAGGGCGGGAGGGTCTCTTAAGGACCAATTGAGGGACGCCATAAGCAGATGCCATATCTGCATATTTATTGCTACGCGAAGCTCAATCAAATCCAAGTGGTGTCTAGCCGAGACGGGTGCGTTCTGGGGGGCTGGTAAACGAATCATCCTTTACAAAGCGGACCCCGACATCGAGCTTCCGCCTCTATTTCGAGGCGACTTATCGACGAGCGACATTAATCAAGTCATTGAGCAGATAGAAGAAGAAATGGCCACAGCGGATAAGACGGAGCAGCTTTCCTCGAGTTCGTGTCAACGGAATCAAAAGGATGAACTTGAGGAACAAGCGAGGTTTGATAGCGGCATAATCTTAAAAGACGACCTCGGAAGGTATCCCAAGCAAATACCAGGGGAGGTTTTCGCCATCGAGCTACTTACCGAGACCATCAACTTCAAGAGGGTAGGCGGCCACACAATCGTAACGATTGATCGCCGCAACGCCGATGAGTGCATTATCACAACCGCGGGCAAGACCAAAGCGGTTCAGAAATATGTCGCTGGTAATGAGGACAAGCTACGGCGTAGGGATGAAGAGATCCAAGATTTCCTCATTGGCGCAAGCAGCGAGACCAATCTGTCCCTTAACCTGGAGGCGCTCAATCTTCGGCTCCGATGGGCGTCCGGAGGCGTACTCTCAATCGTCACAATTAACGGCCAGGATTATGCGCCACTTTTCTTTCGGGACATCCCTCCTTACGGGTGGAACATCTCGCTTGGCAGCTCCGAGCGTTTCTTCAATGAAGATGATGGGACGGTAGACCCTCTCTTCCCCATCGAAAACGAATGGGATCACCCGTTGAACTACATAAGGAGAGAGTTTCTAGAAGAATCCTTTGTGATCGATAGAGCGCCGGATCCCAAAACAAAATCCGTGTTCAAGATATTTGAGGGCGGCGATCCCCTTCAGCCCAGCTATGGAGACCGAGTACGGCGTTTTGCGCGGGAACTAACCACTCACCGCGAAGTAGCGGATAAGTTATCAATCGACTGGAACAACCCCAGCGTTTTGCGTGTTGCACCGGGCGAAGGAAACGCCAGCATCGCCATTATTTCAAGCTCGGAGGACAGGCGCTTACCTCCGACTGAGAATGTGTTGGTGGCCTTTTCGCTCCTGGATTTGGGCATCGAGGTCGTACAGGTTTATAAGTACTCGCTAGAGCCGAATGATTATATGCTCGACGGTGAGGTCTTAGTGAAGAAGAATGGTGAGAAGGAACTGGTTCGAATGCCCATCGCTCTCTTCTCCTGTCGATACCTGACCAGAACATTTGGGAACAATCGAGAATGGCGCCGCTACACTGTGGGGCCACAGCCCTCGATTGAAGTTGAGCGTGCGCTCACGGCTAATGACGTACATCTGTTTACCTGGGACGTGAGACGGCGTATAGAGATTCTAAAGAACTCGAAGCAAGCCACCGAGTGGGAAATTCGCAGGTTCCATGACTGGTATTACAAGTTCGCAAGAGAGCATTTTGTAGACCGTGGAGGAGAGCCAAGCAGTGAGTCTCTGCCTCGCTTATTCACTCCCGCGACCGCCAAGATTTTTAATCAGTATTTCAGTATGCCCGATGTGCACGCCAAGTACAGCGCCGCGGAATAAGGCGCCTCGGTCGTGAACAGATCTGGTTGCCGCCGCGCCGGATACACATATCGCGCCGATTTGCCGTGTAAGGGTTCAGCGAAGGAATTGATAAGCATGAATTCGGGATTCTTGCTACTACTGCGCCGCGCAATCTCGCGTCGGGCTGGCCATTCTTAAGTCACTCTCGGTTTTCCATTATTTAGGGCGTCTTATTTGTTACCAATCAACTTGTTGGGTATAATTGCGCGGCCCTCAGTCGAAGCGAAGGGAGATGTCCGCAATGCCTGAGATGACCGGCGCACAGGCCATGTTCGAAATGATGGTGCGCGAAGGCGTGCGCTATGTGTTCGGCAATCCGGGCACGACCGAGCTTCCATTGATGGATCTGTTCGCCGACCGCGGCGATCTCACATACATCCTTGCTCTGCACGAAGACTCCGCGCTGGGGATAGCGATGGGTTATGCCGAGGCGACTGGCAAGCCCGCGGTAGTCAATCTGCACACGGCCCCAGGTCTGGCGCATGCGCTTGGAAATCTCTACAACGCTCGCCGCGCCGGCACGCCGTTGGTTGTGACCGCGGGCCAGCAAGACACCCGCGTGATGATCGAAGAACCTCTGCTATACGGCGACATGGTCGAACAAGCCCGTCAGTACACCAAGTGGGCCTGGGAAGTGCGTCAGCCGTCGGAGGTTCCCGCTGCAATGGCTCGGGCCTTCAGAATCGCGAGCACCCCACCCACCGGCCCGGTGTTTCTTTCTTTGCCGGTAGACGTAATGGAACGCCGGGCTATCATGGATCTGCCGCGCGCAACGAGAGTCGCGGCGAAGACCCGGCCTGACATCAAAGCCATCGAAGAAGCCGCGCGAATTCTGGCCAACGCCTCCGACCCGGCCATCATAGCGGGTGACGGCTGCGCCCGGTCGGGCGGCGTCGGGGCGGTTGTAAAGCTGGCGGAAACGATCGGCGCCCGCGTTTATTCCGAGCCTCTGAATGCGCTTCTGGACTTCCCAACCAATCATCCTTTGTATTGTGGCCCCCTGTTCGCCAACGCTAAACAAGTGCAGGATCAGTTGAGGAACGCTGATGTTATAGTGATCATCGGCGTGAGCATCTTGACCCCGCTAGTGAATACCGGAGAACGAATGCTCCCGCCCCGAGCGCGGCTAGTTCAGATTGACGCCGACGCGCGCGAGCTGGGCAAGAACCATCCAGCGGAAGTTGCCATTCTAGCCGACCCTTGCCTTGCGGTTGAAGAATTGACCGCGGCCGTCATTCCATTGCTGACCGGAGCGGTGTCGCTCGAAGTGATCCGCCGCCGCCACGTCGTGCTGTCGGAAGTCGCCGACGCTCGGGGCAAGCACTCAGCGTTAGCTACAGCGTCGGGAGACGGGCCGATGCCGCCGGCATTCGTTGCGCGCGAGATGCGCGCGGCCGCGGCAAAGGACGCGGTCCTCGTCGATGAGTCGGTGACCTCGACGGCCTTCGTCCGCACGATTTTCGACCTTGAGCAGCCAAACTCATATTTTTACGCCAAGGGCGGTTCGCTTGGGCTAGGCATCCCTCAAGCGGTTGGCGTGAAGCTCGCCATGCCGGAGCGTCAGGTGTTGTGCGCGGTTGGGGACGGTTCCGCGTTGTACTCCATACAGGCGCTGTGGACCGCGGCGCACTACAAGCTTGCCGTCGTGTTCGTCGTGTTCAACAACACCAGCTACATGATCCTGAAGGGAGGATTGCTGGCGATGAAAGGCGCGTCCGCCAAAAAAAGCGTCTTCACTGGGATGGATCTGACCGAACCCGCCGTCGATTTTCTGGCCCTTGCCTCATCGATGGGAGTCGCCGCGCGCCGGGTCCAACGGGCGGAGGAGCTAAGACCCGCGTTGGATTGGGCTCTCAATGAGAGCGGCCCGGCCTTGCTTGACGTAGCCATAGTCCGCGATGTTCGTAGCGTATTGCGCTGAAGACGGAAAGAACATCGAGATCACGAATTCAATAAGGCGCGCGGCAAAGAAGCTCCCTTGCTTCTCCGGGCGCAATCAGTTGATGAATGACTTCAACGCGTGTATTCCAATCTCGAGATTCGATTCGCGGCGGCGCGATCGAGGCCGTAACCGGCCAGCGAGAGGAACGCTATGCCCGCCGCGCTCAGGCCAATGCCCAAGCTTCCGAGTTTATCAACAGCGAAGACCACAAGCGCATAACCTATGGTGCTCACCAGGCTGATTCCGATCATGAAGGTAAAGCCGAGAAACGTCTGAGCAGGCTGCTGCTCTAGCGATAAGGGAACCGCGGGCTTAGTGACCAGCGTCAGGGCGACGATGCAGCGCCCCATCACCAGATATCCAATGGACACCAGCAAAGCCAACAGCGGCGGGTGCCTCAGAAACATAGTAACGGCGACCAACAGCGCCGGAAGCGCAAAGTACTTCAAACCGATGGCCAACCGCGCTCCCCTGATCAATTGGCCTCCGTCCACCGGGGCGCTGGAGAAGAGCCAACTTGCCTCGGACCGCGGACTCTGTTTGACGAGATCGCAGCCCGAGATCAGGTTTATATAACCATAGAATCCTATCAACAGCGGTGAGATGGTTTGATCGCCGGCGAAGAGCCCGATGGCGAAGAAAGCGATCACCAGCAGTCTCGGCGTCAACGACGAAAGACGCGACACCACCTCGCGGCCGGTTAGCGTCAGAACCATCGAAGCCACGGCCATCGCTTGCCTGGGCGCAATTAGCTCGCCGATCACCGGGATACGTCCCAATCTCTCAACCAATAGCACGCTTGCGGGAACTCTGGCCGGCTTTTCGTCGGGCGCAAGCAATCGCTCGACCAAGTCCGGATAGCGTTTTCCAAGATCGAGCCGCAACGCCATGATTATCGCAAGGCCCGTCAACAGAATCGCGGCGATGCGCTCGATATTGGTGTAGAGATCAAGTGGTCCGGAAAGAAAACCGGCGAACCACGCCGGCGGGGCGAATCTAACCGCCATCGATGAAGAAAGCGATATCGAAGAACCGCGCCTCTGTAGCGCCAAGCCCCTGGCCGAAACGAGCGACAACCCCGTCATTCCAAGGCTGACGATGATGAAAAGCACCTGCGCGAGTCCCCTGATCTTGTCCACATTGAACCATCGCGCGGAATAGATGATAGCCGTGAGCGAGAGCATTACGACGCTGAACGCGCCCAGGGCGAGCATAAGATACGCGCCCCCGATCTGGCTCCAGGAGCTGGAGAAAAACCAGTGGGTTGAAATCAGCGGAGCGACGCTGAAGCACGTGGCGATGATCCCTATCGAATAGAAAAGCGTGAGCGTGCGCGCCGCCAGCGCCGTCCTCGAGTCGACAGGCTTCGAGACCAACACCTCGACGTTTCTCCGCCGGCTGTCCAACGTCTCGGGCATCGCGCCAAAGACCGCCATAGCGAACGTGACGCTGAATAGAAGGATGAGGAAGCTTTGTAGATCGACGCACGCCTTCGCGTTCCCGATGAAGAAAAGCCCGAGCACCCCCATCGAGAAGACGAGCTGGCGAATTGGATGAACCCTCGCTCCGGTGGCGGCGTGCATTCCGGGGCGCAAACCCTGCTTCAGGTGCAACTCGACCAGCGCGCGAACCTGCCGCCAGTCGATCACCCCCGCGCGCGGCGCAAGCGACGCAACTCCTGTTGATCCGTCAGACTTCATTAGCGGCTATGCCTGATCCTGCCAGAGCTTCATGAGCGATTCTTCCAACGAGAGGGACCCGTTTCTTGCGCGCATCTCTTCCACGGTCCCCACCCCGACGAGCCGCCCTTTATGAAGGACAGCCAGGCGCGTGCAAACCTTTTCGACGACGTCGATCAGGTGCGATGAATAAAAAATGGTTTTGCCTTCGGCCGCGTAGCGTTTCATCAGATCCTTCGCGTGAGCGATCGTCTCGACGTCGAGCCCGCTCAGCGGCTCGTCGAATATCAGCACCTCCGGATCGTGCATAAGCGCCGCTATCCAAACGACCTTTTGCTTCGTTCCTTTTGAGAACACTTCCATGCGCTGATCGATCCGATCGGCCAGTTCAAAATACTCGAGCCACTCTGGGATCTTTGTTTTGATCGCGGCGTCGGACAGCCTGTACAGCCGTCCAATGTTCGTCAGGTATTCGCGCGGCGACAGCTTGTCGAACAGAGAGCCGGACTCCGGAATGTATCCGATGGAGCCCTTCACTTCCAGGGGACTGGTCAGGATGCTCTTGCCGCATATCAGCGCGTCGCCGGCGGTCGGCTTTATCAAGCCGGTTAATATCTTTATGGTGGTGGTCTTTCCCGCGCCGTTCGCGCCGATGTAGCCAAACACCTCGCCGCGGTCGACCGTTAAACAAACGTCGTTCAGCGCGCGCGTGGCCGCGTAGTCTTTATAGATGTTCCGCAACTCGATCACTGGCTCGCCGGCCACTGGTTCTCCTCCTTTGTAGCGGTCTGAAGAAACGGGTCCGGTAAAACAGGGCGCATCAGCCGCGCGTTGCCTAGTTCGGAATTGCCGTGGATGTCTTATATCAGTAAATCCCGCGCGCCGTCTAACAGAGGTAATGGGATCACAGTGTTGTTGCCGCGGATGTATTCCTCCGCGCTACTCGACGGGGCCAACACACCAATACCGCGCTACCTAATAGAGCAGTTACGAATTTCTCCAGTAATGAATCAACTCGGTACACAAGGATCGAGCCGTCCACGAACACTTCAGCGGCTTGGCGACGATTGACGACGTTCCGC
This sequence comes from Blastocatellia bacterium, assembly GCA_023265195.1. Taxonomy (GTDB): domain Bacteria; phylum Acidobacteriota; class Blastocatellia; order UBA7656; family UBA7656; genus QHVH01. The sequence continues at coordinate 19,287 of JAHFUG010000087.1, forward strand.
ATTGAATCTACCCGCGGTTGATACTATGCTTTGCCGGAGATTAACAGTGGACGGAACCGAGCCGCCTTTAGAAGGTGCGGCTTTCCAATCGGTAATGGAGATAGAAACTTGATTCATACCAAACGGATACTTGTCTTAGCGGCTTTAATGATGGCGTCACTAGCGCTGTCCGCCTTGCGCGTAACGAACGCCGAGGCGCCGCGGCGCGCCGGCGCGACGGTCGTCTACGCCGGGCGCTTGATCGACGGACTATCTAATTCAGTTCGAACCAATGTTTCGATAATAATCGAAGGAGATCGCATTCGTGAGGTCAAAGACGGGCGGGCCTCAGTCCAGGAAGCAGAGGTCATCGATCTGAGCGACTCCACGGTCTTGCCCGGGTTGATCGATTGCCATACGCACATAACCATGCAGATCGGACGGGATCAACTGTTGAACAGTTTGATACGAAGGGACTCTGAGGTTGCTCTGACGGCTTCAGCATACGCCAGGCGAACCCTGCTGGCGGGCTTCACGACGGTTCGCGACGTCGGCGCACCCGGGTTTATAGACATTAGTTTGCGCGACGCCATCAGCGCCGGAACGGTTCCAGGTCCCAGAATGTTCGTGGCCACGCGCCTCATCGGCATGACTGGGGGGCATGCGGACACAGGCGGTGTCCGGGAAGACCTCTTGCCTGAACCCGATTTTCGCTCAGGCATAATAAACGGGCCGGATGATGCGGTCAGGGCCGTTCGGTACGCGGTAAAGTATGGCGCCGATGTCATCAAGATAGCGGCGACCGGAGGCGTGCTCTCGCTGGCCGACTCGGGCGCCGGTCAACAGCTCACGCTTGCAGAGATGAAGGCAGTGGTCGACACGGCCCGAATGCTCGACCGAAAAGTCGCGGCGCATGCGCACGGGGCCGCGGGCATCAAGGACGCCCTTCGGGCCGGGGTCTCCTCGATCGAACACGGAACCTACATAGACGACGAAGCCATCGCTCTGTTCAAGGAACACGGCGCTTATCTGGTGCCCACCATAATCGCCGGCAAATCGGTCGAGAGCGCCGCGAAGATTCCCGGTTTCTTCCCTCCCGCGATTCAAGCAAAAGCAGCGGCGATAGGGCCGCTGATTCAGAATGCGTTCGGCCGGGCCTACAGGGGCGGCGTCAAGATCGCGTTCGGAACCGACGCCGGCGTTTATCCGCACGGCCAAAACGCCAAAGAGTTCGAGTACATGACCGAAGTGGGCATGCCGGCCCTGGAAGCAATCTTGTCGGCGACCCGAAGCGCAGCCGATCTGCTGGGCCAATCTTCTAACGTCGGCAGCGTTCAGGCCGGCCGATTCGCCGACCTCATCGCGGTCAAGGGTGATCCGGTAGCCGACGTCAAGTTGCTCCAGAGCGTTGGCTTCGTGATGAAAGCCGGACAGGTCTACAAGAGAGATGGAAAACCTGTTGCTCAGTAGATGACGCAACGAGCCGCGAACTTTCTCAGCGGGCACGCGCGCCCGACAGAGGAAAACAGGCGTGACGTTCGAGGCGAGTGAATTTGTTTGGTGGCGGAGTGGCGCGGCGGCGCCTTA
>JAHFUG010000416.1:0-2642 GCA_023265195.1 Blastocatellia bacterium
TGTTCCCCCAACGCATGCGGGCGCGTCCTTTGACTACATAGATGACGCTTTCCATCTCTCCGTGATGATGGGCTCCCGTCTTTGCGTTCGGGTGAATGCTCACCGTTCCCGCCCAGAGCTTGTTGGCTCCAGCGATTGCCTGGTTGATGGCGGCGGCCCGGTTCATCCCAGGCGTCTGCGGTGTGTTGGCGTCGAACTGTCCAGCATGAACTACGCGCACGCCGCTGAGTTTCCAGTCTCGCTCGGTATCGTTCATTGACTGAGTCCCCTTTGTTTCCGATCTTGGAATACGGAAGTTCACCACTACTCGGGCGAGGAGGCAAGTTGTCATGGAAGAGTTGGCCGCAATGAGGTGCGCCGCTTGCCGCAAAGACGCGCCGCGGCTCACCGATGAAGAGATTGCGGAATTGAGACGAGCGGTCCCGGCATGGAACGTGATCGAGCGGGATCACATTAAGATGATCGAGCGGGTTTTCACGTTCAAGAACTTTGCGCTTGCGCTTGCGTTCACGAATCGTGTAGGCGCCATTGCCGAAGAACAAGGTCATCATCCGGCATTGCTGACCGAATGGGGAAAGGTGACGGTCACATGGTGGACCCACGTTATCAAGGGGCTTCATCGCAACGATTTCATCATGGCGGCGAAGACCGACGGGCTGTTGGATGAGCCGGCGCAGTTGTGAATCCCACCAACGCAGTTGGTGGATCGTTCATACCCAACCTACACGACAAGGCGCGCCAGATCCCTTCCCCGAATCCCACCAACGCAGTTGGTGGATCGTTCATACCCAACCTACACGAAGGCGGCGTTCTTCCCTTTCCCAAATCCCCCACACGACAGTGTGGGGATAGTTCAAGCCCAACCTACACAAAGGGCGCCTTCTTCCTGTTCCCCCAAGTCCCCCACGGCAGTGTCGAGATTATTCACGCTCAGCCCACACACGGAGACGGCGTCCTCGCTCTTCCTCTTCTCCCGAGGGCGGGTTCAGGGGCCTTCCGCAACCAAGGCTGCGCTTGAACCATCCACCCCACTGCCGTGGGTGGGATTCGGGAAAGGGAATGACGCCGCCGCTTTGTGTAGGTTGAGCTTGAACCATCCATCCACTGCCGTGGGTGGGATTCGGGAAGCAGGCCGCGGCTCTCGGTTTGTAGGTTGAGCTTGAACCATCCACCCACTGCCGTGGGTGGGATTCGGGAAGCAGGCCGCGGCTCTCGGTTCGTAGGTTGAGCTTGAACCATCCACCCCACTGCCGTGGGTGGATTTTGGGAAAGGGACGGACCTGGCGGTTGTGTGGGTTGAGCTTGAACAATCCACCCACTGCCCGTGGGTGGAAATCTGGGAAGGGGACGAGGCGCTCTTGTTTAGGTCGAGCTTGAACAATCCCCACACAGCCGTGTGGCGTATTTTGGGCTGTCTTCAAGAGGCTCTCAACTTCGCTGTATGCATTCGGTCTCATGGATGAATCACTACGTGCAGCTCACGAGGTCCGTGAACTCCCATCGTAAGAGTCAACTCGATATCGGCGGTTCTGCTCGGGCCTGTGACGAAGGTCATGACCAGCGGTGGTCTCTGCCGCGAGTAAGGGCCGTCATTCACCCGCGAGATCAACTCCGCGAGATTCGCCAGAATGTTGCTCTGTTTGAGAATGCAAACGTGAAGCGGCGGCACGAGCGATATAAGACGGTGTTGTTCGCCGCCGGAGACAAGCACCAGCGTGCCGGTGTCCGCTATTGCATAATCAGCCGTGGTCACTCCGGCGCCGGTTTCGATCAGCGCCTGCTTGTAGGTTTCAGCCAGCGAGTCCGGTGAATGCGGCGGTAATTGGAACTCGCGAAGCGACGGGATGAGTTGAGCCCCTTGCGCCGCCAGCCGCTCTCGAAGTGTGGGCGCGAGAGCGTCGGCGCCGTCGCTGATAGCAATCCTGTTGGTGCCCCTCGATTTCAGAAATCCTTCCAGATGTTCTGAAATGACTTGTGAGCCGGCGACGCGTTCCACACTACCGCCGACCTTCAGCAGTTCGTCAATAAACTGATCCCGAAGCTGCTCGGGCGGAACCGAAGAGACCGGCCGAGGCAGCCGCTCGAGCGGCGTGACTTCACGGGCGCCCCGGCCGAGCGCGGTTCGAATTCGAGTCAGCATCTCTTCGCGATTAGCCACGGTCGTTCTCCGAATCGGCGGGCTTGGGCTTGCGGGTCTGAGTCCGAGCCTCCCACTCTTCCCTGAAGGAACGCGCCGGCAGCGGCGGCAGGTCACGCGTACCGGTCCAACGAGAGAGCGGAAGCGCTTTGTAGCCGAGCGCGTTTTGTGCGAGCCTCGCCAGGCGCGCGGCGCGGTCGTAGCCGGCCGGTGTCTTCATTGCGGTGCGCCACGCCTTGACGCCAATGGACTCAATCAGCTTTCTCGCGCGATCCAATATCCCACGCGGCCCCGCCTCACCGTCACCTCCGTCTTTGATCTCGTGACGAAGGTGAAGCAGCATATCGGGGATATTGATTTTGATGGGGCACACGTCGCGGCACGCGCCGCACAGCGATGAAGCGAACGGCAGGTTGGCCGCGCGCTCCCGGCCAACCAACTGTGGCGTCAGCACGGCGCCGATTGGGCCGGGGTAGATCCAGCCGTACGCGTGGCCTCCGATCTT
>JAHFUG010000416.1:2742-6622 GCA_023265195.1 Blastocatellia bacterium
TCGCCCGCCAATTGAACTATGTACTCGCCGAGATCGGTTTCAACCGCTTCTACTCCGGCGTGGGCGAAAGCGTGATTGAGTTCGATCTCCTCGGTCATCATCGACTTGCTTTTCACGGCGAGCTTGACGCCACGTTCACGGGCAAGTTGAGTGATGTACGCATTGGCCTCTTTCGCGTCGCGGGCCCAGAAGACGTGGCCCCCGAGTTGTTCTACTTTGGAAGCGAACTCCCCAAGATAATGATCGAGGGATTCAATCGCGTGCTCTTTGATCCGGCGGGCGCGTTCCCGCAGATGATTCCATTCATCTCCCACCGAGGCCACGGCGAGACCCCTTCCAGCCGTGAACTTCGCAGTGGCGATGGTCAGCGCTTTCTGCAACTGCTTGTTCGCAAGCGCGCCGCGATAATTGTCGATGAACGTCTCCGTGTGAATCTCGTCTTGCATGGCTATCTTTTCGTCCAAGCCCACCGCGCTGGCGGTGCGCAATAAATTGACCACACCAACTTGAGATCGATGTACGGGCGGTCCTCCGTGGCCGCTCCTCTTGAGGTATCGCTGGATTCGCCCGGTAATGCTGTCGTCACCACGCGCCTTCGATATGAGCGTCGTATGAAGAAGCATACTGAAGTGAACGGTGCGTCAAGAGGGGCGGCCACGGAGAGCCGCCCGTACATCGTTCTTCAGGTCTAAGGTGAAACCAGAATCTTACCATTAACCATTTATGCCGATCGTTACGAGAATTCTGTTCGCATTTCCCCCGAGTACCACCGTGGTGATCCGGTATTCCGCACTCCGCACTCCGAACTCCGCACTCCGCACTCCGAACTCCGCACTCCGAACTCCGAACTCCGAACTCCGAACTCCGAACTCCGAACTCCGCACTCCGCACTCCGAACTCATATATCAACGGCGGAGCCCTTGGCTAATCAGTCCCCATGACACTCACTGCCCTTCGGACTTTCGGGACGAGAGCAACTCCGCAATGTGCATGCAACGGACGGTTGAACCTCGGCGGGCGAGCAGGCCGGCGATCTGCATCAAGCAGCTCGAATCGCAGGCTATAACCGTATCGGCTCCGCTCACCTCAATGGCGGCGACCTTCTCATCGCCGATGGCGGTCGAGATCTCAGGATACTTCACCGAGAAAGTTCCTCCGAATCCACAGCATGCATCGGCTCGGTCCATCTCGACAATTTCGACTCCACAAACCGACTCGATCAACTTGCGCGGCTGGCTCGAGACTCCAAGCTCCCGCAGAAGGTGACACGAGTCATGGTAGGTCACTTTGCCGTCGTAGGCGGCCGCCACGTCGCTCACGCCCAAGACGTCGACGAGAAACTGGGAGAACTCGAACAACCGGCCGCCGATGGCCGAAGCTCGTTCGAGGTTTCGCTCGTCGTCTTCAAACAACTCGCCGTAGAACTTCTTGACCATCGTAGTGCATGAGCCTGACGGCGCTACGATGTAGTCCGCGGATTTCAACTCGGTTTCAAACACGTCGAGCATATGAGCGGCGACCTCGCGCGCTTCATTCCTGAAACCGCTGTTGAACGCGGGCTGGCCGCAGCAGGTCTGCTCGCGGTTAAAGGCCACCTCGACGCCTAATCGAGTCAAGACATCGACCGCCGCAAGCCCGGCTTGGGGAAAGAGCTGATCGACCACGCAAGTTACAAAAAGCGACACCTTAGTATTGCGGATTGCGGATTGCGAATCGTCATATTGCGGATTGTGGATTGCGGATTGCGGATTGCGAAGTGCGGATTGCGAATTGAGGATTGTCATAGTGCTGATTATTGATTGCGAACTGCGGATTGTCATAGTGCTGATTGTTGATTGCGAGTTGTGGATTGTCGAGGCTTTTCGGCCACGGCGTTTCGGCGGGCCGTCTTTATTGAAGACACGGCGATTGAGACGATTTCTCGAGCTTCGGCAAGCATGGCCGAGACTTGATCATCTCCGACTGAACCGCTATCGACCAGCAACTCAATCCAATAAACGGATTCATCGGCCTCCTCTTCGACTATTCCCATCTTTGCAATGAAGTCAGCACGAGACCTCGCCCTGCAAGCGGATCTATAGTTGGCGCCGACTGACGTGGCGGACCTCATAAGCTGGTTTGCTATCACGTTCGCGCTCCGGCTCTTAGGGAGATCATCAGCGAGCCGGATTATCTGAAGCGCAAACGCTTTTGTCCTTTTCTTAATTTCGTCGGCGTTCATCTTTTTTATTTCTTCAGTCCTCCGTCTTCAATTGAAAGTTTCCGCGATTCGCAATTCCCCGTCACATCCCCCAATCCGCAATCTCTCCGCGATTCCCAAATCCTCAATTCGCAATCCGCAATCTCTCCGCAATTCCCCAATCCGCAATCCGCAATCCGCAATCCGCAGTTCCCAATCAAGGCACAAACCTTGGCCACAGGTACGCATACGCCATCACTATCAATCCGACGATTGACGCTAATGCGATCGAATGCCAAAACACGAACCTGAATATCACTCCTTCATTGCCTACCTGATTGGTCGCCGCGGTCGCCACGACTATCGACTGCGCATCGACCATCTTGCCCATCACCCCACCCGCGCTGTTCGCCGAACACATCAAGATCGGATTCAATTTCAACTGCTCGGCGGTTATTCGTTGCAGGCCCCCGAACAGTACGTTTGACGACGTGTCGCTGCCGGTCAGCGCGACTCCAAGCCAGCCGAGAAAAGCGCCAAAGAATGGGAACAGCACCCCGGTGCGGGTGAACGCCAATCCCAACACCGCGTCCATTCCGGAATATCGCGTCACGAAGCCAAGCCCCAGCATGAACGAAATAGCCATGACCGCGAATCGCATTCGAAAGATAGTGCGGCCAAAAACCGCCGCAAGCCGGCGTGGCGAGACGCCTAGCAGTAAGCCGGACAAAATAGCCGCGAAAAAACAGCCTGTGCCGGTTGCGGTCAGCCAGTTGAAATCGAACTTAGCCGCTTCCGGAGTGCGGCTCGCCACGACCGGCGCGTCACGGGAAATCGATTGATGCAGCAAAGGAACGTTCCAACCGCCTCGCTCGAACGCAGGCGTGGTCATTGCGTTCATCCGATTCTTTACGGCGGGAAGGCCCCACAACAAGACGAACATCGACAGCACCGCGAACGGCATCCACGCCTTCGCGGTTCGCTTGAAATCGTGCCCGGTGGCGGGCGCTTCCGGAGCGACGCCGTCTTCCGCGGAGACGGGCTCATCCTTGAATCTCCAGATTCGCCTGGGTTGCCAGAACTTGAGGAAGACAACGGTCGCGATGATCGAGACCGCGCCGCCGGCTATATCGACGAGGTTGCTATCGACGTAGTTCGACCAGACGAACTGGGTTATGGCGAATGACCCGCCCACGACGAGGATGGCTGGAAGAACTTCGAAAGTTTCGGTCCAACCAACCATTGTGCGGACGAGCCAGAATGGAACGATGATCGCGGTAAAGGGAAGGATGCGGCCGATCATGGCGCTGAGACTATGCTCGGGCAGCCCGGTCACCGAAGCCAGCGCGTGAACCGGCGTGCCTATGGCTCCCCAAGCGACGGGCGCGGTGTTGGCTATCAGGTTTAGCGCCGCCGCGTGAAACGGCTTGAAGCCAAGGCCGATCATGAACGCGCCCGCGATGGCCACCGGCGCGCCGAATCCAGCGGCGCCTTCAATGAACGCGCCGAAGCAGAATGCGACCAGTAACGCCTGAAGTCTTCTGTCCGCGGTGATGAGAGCGACCGATTCCTTCATTATTTCGAACTGGCCGGTGTGCACCGTGATGTCGTAAAGAAAGACAGCGGAGACGACGATCCAGGCGATCTTCAGCAGGCCGTATGCGGCGCCGTAGCCAAGACTCGCAACAGCTAGCGGCCACG
>JAHFUG010000417.1 GCA_023265195.1 Blastocatellia bacterium
TGCCGACCGCCGCCGGGACTCTGGCATCAACAACAACTAACTGGACTCGCACTATCTATCACGCACAATTTGAACGTGTCAAGAATTCGTTCCGCTACGTTCGCCACGTTCTCGCGGTGGTGCGGCGCAAATGACTCACGACCACTTGATACTTGTAATCAAGAGACCATGCGCCAGTGCGTGACTTCGTCACGGTGTGACAACAGTGACGCGCGCGCGGTCGCGTTTGCAAACAACGCGAGAAATCAGCGGACGTAAAAGCAACTACGTGGCGGCGTGGAATAGCGTTTACCGTCAACGGAACAATTTGGTATGATCTGCGCGCGCTGAGTGGACGTATGCTTGCGCCTACGCTGTTACAAGCGCGACGCGAAGCAAGGCTCCCCGCGTTTCGCGTGCCCGGCCGTGATGAGGAGCCACGGCCACAGAGATTCATTCAAGCAGTGCACTCATTTTCATCCTCGCCGTGCAGGTTCAACTCCACGCGAGGAATGCGATGACACTGCACGCCCATCTAGGATCCCGCGGGTCTAATTGAGAATCTTCTCATCTCATTGGGTTACGAAGAAGACGTCCCAGGCCCATCTACCCACGTTCGAGTGCCGGGTGTCTTCTACCTTCGCCCGGTATCGGAACCAATTCCCATACCGGTCTCTGCGCTTGGAGACCTTGTATCGCAGCGATATCGACTCGACGCCAAGTTCGGGCAGGCCATGTAGCTCGTTTACCTCGGAGACGCCATTATGGTTTGAGTCTTGCCACAGGCGTAACAACGAGAAAATCCGATCCTGTCCGTCCAATACCCAGTCACCGTTTCCTCCGTCCTCGCGCTTGTCGTAAACCGCCAGCGCCAGGAAGCCGTTTGGATAGTCTGTTGCCGGTTGTGGTGTATAATTCCCAAATAACTCCGCTCCATTGTCAATTGTTCCATTGCCATTGCGGTCCAGCACAAGAAAAGCATCGTCCGAACCTGGCGCGGTCCAAGCGATTCGTTCTGGCGCGCCATTCGAGTTCAGATCAAAGCTGACGCCGTTGTCCACATCCGTCAGTTCGAACCCGTTTCCGGCCACATCTATGAGTATTGGACTCCCCACACAAATCGGGCACGGTACTACCGGGTCGTCCGGGTTCCCTTCTCCCGAACAGTTAGCAGGAATCACCATCGCGCTACCAGGTTGTCCATCCTCGCCCCTGTGACCCGCGGGACCGTCTGGGCCCTTCGAACCCATGTGTAGTCCTGGCTTGCCTTGGGTTCCGCTTGATGGGTTGTATCCGGAGCAGAACGTCGTGCCCGCCCGGCCGGGAGTTCCCCCGGCGCCTGGGAGACCTCCGAGCCCGCCCGGTCCCGGAGCACCAGGAAGTCCACCTTCTCCCTTACCTGCGTCCAGCACGTTAATCGAAACGTTGCACGAGTAATTTGTTACTGTAATGGGTTTCCCATCGCCTCCGCGACCGCCATCCTGGCCATCCCCGCCTCGCCCACCCATTGCGCCATCACCACCATCGCCGCCGTCGCCGCCGCTGCCTGGGCCTACTTGACAGTTGTTGCAATCCGCTCCAGCACCACCTTGTCCACCGGCACTGCCGTCTCCCCCTTGGCCCCCGATGCCGCCGGAACCGCCGGTTCCTCCCATTCCGCCATGAGCGGAGAATTGAAAGCTTCCAGTTTTGTCCGCCGCGATCGGGTAGTTAATGACCCCTGCGTTTTCGCCTTTCATGAGATCCTCCGGCGGATTCACGCCATTACCTCCGTACCCTCCGAGGTTTTCTTCGAGCCCGTCGCCGCCTCTTCCACCATCGCGTATTCCACCACAATCTCCGCGGGCGCCCATGACGCCTGTTTTACCTGTATCGCCCTTCACTCCGGTCGCGCCGGTGTGACCACTGGCGCCCATCATGCCGTCTTTCCGCTCGCCCTGTGCGAACAGTGGGTCTCCGCTCTGCCCGTTTGCCGCACAGGCGGTGGTCGATCCCGTCAACGCGCCGGTGCGAATGTACACTGAGGGAACCTCGATCCGCGACTTCGCTCGTTCCTGACTATCCTTGGAAATATTTTCTTCAGAATCGATGACGAAAACCGATACGTCGTGACCCGGAGCGATTATCTCCACGTGTTGTCCACCATAGACGAGGCGCCGGGCCAGAATCACGATGTCCGAAGTTCCGCGCATTTTCTCGGGAAGAACCAGCGTGTGCGCCATGTACAGGCCGCCAATTTCTTCAGACGTGACCTCCATATCCGTTTGCAACTCGGGCATTGCCGCGAACGCCGGCGCGAGCTTTTCACGCCACTTCAAATCAAACAGTTCGTCGGGATCGAAAGGCACGCGCGCGTCCGTCAACATCGCACGGGATTTTCCAAAGGCCGCCCGTGCTTGTTTCAGGCGCTGCTCCACTGCTTCCCGCGTTACTTGCTTTCCTTCGAGACCGCTGAGGCGGTGCACTGCGCTAGTATCCTGAACTTGTGGCGTCGCGCGTCCCGGACAAATCCCGCAGGTCAAAAGGACCGCGGCGGAAACAATGGCAAAAACTCGTTGAGCGCCCCTGAAACTGGCTGTCATGTCATTTGCTCCTTTCGAAAGAGAAATTCCTGGTCAGCTAAAACAGAAAGTCGTCAAGATCACAACGAAAAAACGACGACACAACTCAGTCCTGAAACTGTATGCCCCGATCAGCGTTTTCAGTTATCCCTCATTTTTCCGGTGTTGGAATTAGCCTCCACGTGATTGTGCAATACGACTGCTGGTTGAAACTATCCACTCGGAACAACACGTAAAAGTCTGATTCCGCGTCTTTGATATGCATCAAGTAGATATGGCCGATAGCTACTTTGGCCATCGTATTCGTTGTCTTCGCCCAGACGTCACCGGTATCTCCGGAAGTGTCTATAGGGTGTTTGCGTTGCTCACCGTTCGCCGGTTCCGGAATCGGTTTGAGGGCTCGCACTTCAAGCGGGTCCGTCCAGCGCAACTCGCCGAGGTCTTTTATCACGGTGCGCGTTTCCCTGCCGCCTGAGAGAATGAACCAATCTTCGTTATTTAGGATGGCGAAGCCATACCCCAGGTCCCAACGACCCCTTGCCCCGTTCATCCTGGACCCTGCCCTGAAGTCGAAGCAGCTTGTCCCATTGAACGATTGAGTGGTCTTCCGGTCCGGTAGCGGATAAAGAGTGACTCTTTGCTGCGCCTGGAGAAACTGCGACGTGTAAGCGGCATCGGGAAATCGCTTCAGAATCTTCCAGGCTATTATCATGCTGCCGTCGATGTCTTTGCGAATAGGCCGATAGACTACGACGACTTCACTGCGGGGATGGATTGACATGAGGATGTAGGTTGTGTCCACGACCGCGGTAACCGCCCGCTTGTAACCAACACCATTCCGGCTGAAACCCTGGCCGCTCAACCTCAGCCAATCCCGAACCTCTGCCTCTGCTTGAGGAGATCTGAACTCGGCGGGAAACCGCACGCCCTCGGTTTTCAGAGTCACCGATTCAATCGACGTATCGGGCAAAGACGCCATGAATCCCCAATCCAAGCCTCCAAACCCCACAGAGAACTCGCCTCGTTCCAACGCGATGTCGGGCGAACCATAATAGTCGTGCGTCAGTTTTGTGAATGAGTAGTAGGCTCCGCCGCCGCTAATAATCAGTCTGCGATCGTAGACTTCCCTCGGCATCAGCCTGATCAGACCAGTGTCGGGTTCCGCAAGAAAAGACTGGAACTTCGCGGCGTCCTCCGGCGCGGGACTAAGAAGCTGTTGCTCCTTCTTCGATATTTCGTTTCGCAGCAATTCGATCTCGTCAAGTAAGCGCCCGCGGTCCGTAGATGATTGCGCCAAGGCATCGGACAAAAGACCGAGGATCGCCAATACAACAACAATCAATTGCGCGGAATTCAATCGAGACATCTGAAACCTCCTATTCAAGGACACGATTTGAAAACGGCGCCAGACGCGATACCGCGTTGGGACTCAGGCGTCAATCAGAAAGGACTCCACGACCCGCGCTTTGTATCACGCACAATTCGAGCATGTCAATAATCCTGGCCGAACCCGTCGTCTCATCCTGTCAGGTCATGCAGCGTAAATGACTCACGGCCGATTGATACTTGTAATCAAGAGACCATGCACCAGCGCGTGACTTCGTCACGGTGTGACAACAGTGGCAGGCGCGCGGTCACGTTTGCAAACAACCCGAAAAATCAGCGGACGTAAAACCAACTACCCGACGGCGTGGAATAGCGTTTACCGTCGATTGGTTATTTGTTATTATCGTGCCGCACTGATGGCGTATGCTTGCGCCTACGCTGTTACAAGCGCGACGCGAAGCAAGGCTCCACGCGTTTCGCGTGCCCAGTCGTGATGAGGAGCCACGGCCACAGAGATTCATTAAAGCAGCGCCGCTTGTTTCATCGGCGCAGTGGAATTCAACTCCATGCGAGGAACGCGATGACGGATAAAAGCGCTCGCGCCCAGATGCTCAATGAACTTGATGAAGTGGGCGATGTAGCCGTCCGATTCGCCGAGTTGTTTTCAACTTTGATAGCTGATCCGTCGTCGGTACAGAGGTTCCCATTGCAGTCGCGGGAAACTCCATCGATGACTTGGCACGGGCAGTCCTTCAGGTAGCCAGGCCGTGTCAGGTCCGCATAAGCGACTGACGCAAGCGGGACCACAGCTTGAGACTTATGGTGGGTTGATGAGGTCATTGCTGGCAGCATCATCAGCATGATTAACGAAGCGACCAAAATCTTCATGCCATCCTCCTTGTGCGGCAACGTTGCCGCCTCTAACGATTTCCTGTCCAGACGTACCTACTACGAGCAGCTTGTCTACGCGGCCTTCGCGCGTGGAGTCACAACGGACCGTCTCAATTTACTTGGAAGGCGGCTCGCGTCGCTCGCTCGGGTAGCACAAGCAACGAGACGGCCCGATGACGTAGAGAACATCAGTCAGTTGATGCGTGACTTGCCGCTGCCAAAGTCAGTGCAAGCCCTAACCCAGTTTTATGAAGGTCTCGCTTAGGACGTGCGGGTCAGTTCGCTGCCGCTGAGCGGATGCTGTATCAAGCTGTCGATGACGTTGCATCGGAATACAAGCCTCGCGTTTTCCAGGTGCTCGGCAATAGCCACTATTGCAAGGGCGACATAGACGCCGCAGTAACGTCCTACAGGTTAGCCGGAAAACTAGGCCGAGAACACGATCCAATAACGTTCCACCAGTCCCACCAGCTTATAGCTGAAATTCAGAGATCCAACGGTGATTCTTTGTGGGCGGTCAAGACCTTCGAGTCGGTCTTCCCCTTGGTGCTCACCGCGGCAAGAACGTGTCCCGCATCCTACTACGAGTATCTGAATAACTATGCTGTCCACCTCGGCGATGTAGGCCGCGTTGACGAAGCGCAGGCTGCGGTTGCCGTTGCGCTCAACTCAGGATGTGCATCCGCATTTCCGGAATGGGCCAAGACTCGCGCCGAGCTTGAAACGAAGCGAAGGCATCCGAGGCGATCATTCGTGGCGATGAGCATCTCTCCGAAACCGGCCGAGCCAAAGCCGCCAACGAAGAAGCGCCAGGGGGCAAAGCCCAAACGAAGACCGCTCGCTGTAGTCGTGCGTGCGCTTCATTGGCTAGCAGGGCTGTCGATTTTCACATCGGTATCATCCGCGCCAATTCTCGCCAAATCAATCAGCGTCGAACCTGACGCGCTTTCCCCGATAAACTCCGATTGGCCCACAAGCGGCCCCGGCCCTCGCGCCCCTCCCGCCAACTGACCGCGAATCGTGGCTCCAAGCTTCACCTTGATTCGCTAATCCTTTTCAAAGAACAAGCGGTGGCGTCGTGGGTCACCCTCGGCGCTGCTGCCCGGAACGTGTCGTAGCCGATTTGGCGGCGCACTGACCGGAACTCAATTATTGGCGGCTATCCGCCATGCGTGGCGATAGCCTGCCCGATCAAAATCGCGCGGTGGCGTGTAAGGAGAAGTTCGTGCAATCCACCCCACCGCGCTGAAAGGCGAGATTATGATAAGGGACAAAAAGAAGCCATACAAGCCTAAGAAGAACCGCAAGACCAGCGAGCCGGTCCAGCCTCCTAACCGCAACAAGCACAGCTCCGACGGCGAAACCGGAAACCAGCTAATCGGAGAGCAGGTGACCGTCGACGCTCATTTCATACTGCTGCTGATAGTCATCGAAGACCTGCTCGCCGAAGAGTCGCTCGACGCAAATGAATGGAGGCCTCACATCGAGCACATCAGTCGGAACCCGAGGACAAACCAAATCTCGGACGTCGCCGAGACAGTCTTGTGGACAATGCAGGAACGAAAGGGAGACGGGCGGCTGGGGGTCTGGGTGATTTCGCACGTACTCGATAGCATCTGCGCCTTCGATCAGGAGAGTCCGATTCCTCCGTCCGATCCACGCTCGCTGCTGCAGATCTGGCGCAAGGCCACGGGAAAATCCGCCTTCAGGCCCGGCTCGAAATCGCGGCCTTCAAGAAGACGGACCTCACTCGAGAACATCGCGCCTCGCCGTGGCGCGGAAAGGGGTCGATTATGAAAAGGGACGGAAAAAAGCCACGCCCCGTGAGCGGCCGGACCAACGGCTCACGCAAAAATGAAAAGC
>JAHFUG010000418.1 GCA_023265195.1 Blastocatellia bacterium
TTCGGAGTTCGGAGTGCGGAGTGCGGAGTTCGGAGTGCGGGGTTCGGAGTGCGGGGTTTGGGGTTCGGGGTGCGGAGTTCGGAGTTCGGAGTTCGGAGTTCGGAGTTCGGAGTTCGGAGTGCGGAGTGCGGAGTGCGGAATCTCGGACTTTGGCGCCTACTCTTAACAAGAGCGCGAACAACATTCTCGTTGTGATTAGGCATATTGGCATAATCAACTAATTCTTCTTTTCCTCGCGATGAGTGAACAAATGAATTCGTTACAACCAGAGGTTGTTTCGCCAGGCTCTCAAAGTCCCCCACCAAGGGCGCGATGGCCAAGATAGACAAATACGACATAGTCGAGACCATTGCGAGCGGCGCGATGGGTTCCGTTTATAAGGCGCTTCACCCGCAATTCAAGCGATATGTCGCCATCAAAGAGATCAGAACCGATCTCGCCTCGAGTCCCGAAATACAACAGCGCTTCGAGAGAGAAGCGGAGCTGCTCGCGCAGGTCCCGCCGCACCCGAACATAGTGATGGTGCGCGACGCGCTTGTGTGGCAAGGCAAGCTCTATCTGGTCATGGATTATATAGAAGGAGGAACGCTGCGGGATATCATCGGCCAAAACGGAATCGAGCCGGCGCGGGCGTCGGAGATTCTCTCACAGATTCTGTCGGGTTTGGACGCCATCCACCAGCGCGGCATCGTGCACCGCGACGTCAAGCCCTCCAACATACTGATCGATCGCGAGGCTACAGCCTACATCAGCGATTTCGGCATCGCGGAGGCCGAGGGCAGGCCGATCTCCTCGAATCCGATGGCTACGGTTCGCTACGCCGCGCCCGAGTTGATCGATCCATCGCTAGGCCGGGGAGGCGAGCAGCGCCAAATCGACATCTATGCTACCGGCATGATGGCTTATGAGATGTTGCTCGGTGATAATCGCTTCCATGAGGAGTTCTACGAGGTTTATAATGGCCCGCGGGAACACGAAGCGGCGCGATGGCTCGACTGGCACACCAACCTGGGGCGCGGCGCACGCAACCTGAATGACATAGCTCCCGAGATTCCGAATCAACTCGCCGAAGTAATAGAGTGCATGATGTCAAAAGACGTGAGCCAACGATATAGGTCGGCAGGCCAAGCCGGGCAAGACCTCGCGTCATGGCTCACGGGGCTCACGGGCGCCGGGGACTCGCGCGGGCGGCGCCCGGAGCCGCCCCGTGAAGACGCTACTATTCCACTCGATCGCGCTCGTGGCGCGAAGTCCCCTCCCACACGGCCTGCCGCTCAGCCCCCGTCTTACTCGCCGGCTCCGCCTCCAAGAAGAAACGCTGAGATTCCTCACGCGCCGCCGCCGCCGCGAGCGCCGGCGCCGAAATGGGTCTGGTGGGCGGCAGGCTCAGCCGTCTTCTTCATCGGCGCCTTGCTGCTGCTGTTCATTTTGCTTCGGCCCAGTCCCGGATTCATGCTGGAGATCGTGGGCGCCCCGACCGGCAGCAACGTCTTCATCGATAAGACTCGATACGGAATATCGAAAGCGGACGGCGTCATAACCGTGGCCGGTCTCAAACCGGGGCCCAGGCACGTGCTCGTGTCGCACGAGGGCTACACCGAGTTCAACGAGATGCAGACCGGGCGAGACGGCGACATAAAGCGGGTCATCGTACAGATGGCCGCGTCGGAAACAAAAACCGACCTTCCGTCCGAGATAGACTACCAGGGCAAGATGGTGCTGATACCGGCGGGCGAGTTCATCATGGGCGACGACAACCACGAAGCGAACGAGCGGCCGGCGCACAAGGTTCCGCTTCCCGACTATTACATCGACAAGTTTGAAGTGACCAACGCGCGGTACAAGGCTTTCTGTGACGCTTCGCATCGGCCGCCGCCCTCGAATCCGCATTGGGACGAGCAGTACTTCAACAGCAACCCAGACTCACCAGTGGTGGGCGTCGACTGGAATGATGCAACAGCCTATGCCACGTGGGCCGGTAAACGGCTACCAACCGAACCGGAGTGGGAAAAGGCCGCATCCTGGGATCCATCGTCCAAGTCCAAGCGGCAATGGCCCTGGGGTAATAGTCCCGATTCGTCCCGCATAGTCCTCGGTTCGGATCATTCAACCGCGGCCGGTCAGCAGCCGGGCGGAGCCAGCGCGTATGGCGTTATGGAGATGGCCGGCAACGTTGCCGAATGGGTTAATGCCTTTTACCAGCCTTACCCCGGGAACTTGACCCCCGACCCTAACTTCGGAACAACGAATCGGGTCGTACGCGGCGGCCACTTCAAGAGTTCATCTATCGAGGACGTGCGCACCACCGCCAGGGTTTACTATCCGCCACAATTCGAGGCCGTCGAAAAGAAGAGGCGAGCCTGGCTGACCGGCTTTCGATGCGCGGTCTCGGCTGACGATCCAAAGCTCCTGGAGAGTATTCGCGCGCGCGCCGCCACACGGTAGCTCATTTCGGAGGTAAGACCATGCGACCTCGACAATTTATGCCGCGGTTATCAAAAGTGGTGATGATCCTGCTTAGCCTTGCAGTGCTCAGCGTCAGCGCGTCCGCGCAGGCCAGCAAGATTAGTTGGGACAAGGAGGCCACCGTTAGTCGCGTTGACAAGCAAAAGAGGAAGCCCTCGCACCCCCACAAGCGAATCGAGCGGGTCAGGCTGCTCACGCTTGAATTGAGGGTGCTGAAGCTCGGTAACAGCAACATGGCCGAAGAGACCAACCCGACCGCCGTCTTTCACACGGGCGATAAAATTCGATTGGGAATCAAGCCCAATCAGGACGGCTACCTCTACATAATCGGTCAGACGGAAGGACCGAGCGGAGAGATCGTTGAACGGCCCAGATTGGTCTTTCCGGACTCGCAAGTTAATAACGGGCAGAACGGCGTCACAAAGGACCAGGAGTATCGCGTGCCCGTTAACTGTCCCGGTATCGCCGATCCCGGCGATTGCTGGCTTGAAATGGACAAAACCGAAGGAAGCGAGGTGGTGATCGTGATCTTCAGCCGCGACATGATCACCGACCTCGACGACCGAATCGGCGCCGGCGGTGTCATTGACCAGCGTTATGTCAACCAACTCAAGGCCGGTTCCGGACAGAAATTGATGATAACAAGCAAGCCCGGACTCAGCCCTAAGCAGGGCGGCGGCGCCGGGCGTTATGTCAAGTGGGTGATCAACACGAACACAAAAGATAATGAGGAGTTGATCGAAACGATCAAGCTGAACCATGCCGCGTCTGAAAAGTCAGGCAACTGATCGAGAGACCGCGCCGCTTGACGTTCCCAGGCCCTAATCTTTCGCGCGGTAATCGCGCCTGTACGAGAAAGGAGTGGTGATTATGAAACCGACAATGAAACCGGCGGCTGTGCTTACAGCCGCTCTATTAATGACTGGTGTCATAGCTGTGACACCCGTCTTCAGCCAAAAGTCGGACGTGCGTTCACGCGGGATTCAAATGCAGTACGACAAGGCCCAGGTCGATGGCGTGCGGATCGTCGTGCTCAAAGGCGAAGGGAATAACTGGGTTCCGGTTGACCCCAGCCGTCAGTTCAAACAGGGCGAACAGATCAAGATCGCCTTCGAGAGCAACTTCTCGGGATACGTCTACATTGTGAACGTGGCTCCCAACGGTAAGAAGCTCGTACTATTTCCTAACCTCAACACGAGAGACAACAAGCTCGTCCCGCTCCAGCGTTACGAGTTGCCTACAAGAGGCGTGATGGAATTCGACAAGGAGACCGGCATCGAGATACTACAAGTCATCCTGTCGCCCGACCCGATACAGTTCTACGACGATGCGGTCAGGAACTCACAGGGTGAGCTTGGGGCATCGGCTAAAAACGCGGCCGCCGAACTCTCCGCCAGCTCCAAGCGTGGAGGCATCGCGGAGAACGTCGCTGTCGCCGCGCCGCCCCAAGGCGTCCGAACCCGAGGCCTGAAGCTTGCGGCCGGCAAGAACAAGGACGATAAGGGCTCCACTCTGATCGCCAGCCCCGACAAGACCGGCAGCGGCAAGTTGGGCAAAGGTGAGATTGCCGTTTGTGAGCTGCGGTTGCAGCACATCTGAGACTGCTTGCTTGAAACCGATGTATGGCAGGCGTGTGACGCTGCGCCTCCCGAACGCGCGTCTCTCTCGAGAATAGTCCGCATCGGAAAGAGGGGCGGGCACGGAGGCTACGCCCGTACATTGATCTTCAGGGTTCAGCCGGAACGGGAAGCGGTCTTTGCTCAAAGAGGGTAGCCGCAGCGTCAAAGGGAATGTGGACTATGAACCGGCAGGCAAGGCCGATCAAAGCAACATTCAGCGTTCGGGCCTTGGCTTGGCTCGCTTTGGCTTCAGGACTCGCGCTGGCGCAGGCTCAGTCCGCGCTAACGTCGCCGCAATCCGATCCGAAACGGCCGGGCATCACTCAAGAGGCGCGGGCGCGAGTCCGGCAGGCGATGAACGCGGTAGGGCTCGTGCTGGTGCGCAACGCCGGCGACACCGCGAATCCACAGCCGTGGTCCAGAGGCTCGGCCGTCGTGGTTCGGGAGGACGGCATAGTTTCAACGAATCTCCACGTGGTTATCCAGGACAAGACTGACAGGGTGTATGACGAGTTGCTCTTCAGCCTTCCAGGCGACAAGCCATCCTTTTGGTCCGGACCGAGACGCTATCGAATGAAGCTTGTGCTGACCAGCAGAGAATACGACCTCGCGCTTTTGCGCATCGTGTCCGACGAAGCAAACCGGGCGCTTCCGCCGTCAATGATTTTCCCTGCGATTCGGATCGGCAACTCGCGGCAGGTTCAGGTGCTGGACGACGTTACGATAATCGGGTTTCCGGAGAAAGGTGGATCGACCGTCACGGCTAACCTTGGAGTAGTTGAAGGAACGGACGTCGCCGGTAATTGGATCAAGACCGACGCGCGGCTCATTCATGGCAACAGCGGCGGAGCCGCGGTCAACAACGACGGCGAGTTGATCGGAATTCCCAGCAAGGTCGTCGTCGACGAAGATAAGACTCGCACGTACGGAGCAGTCGGCTTCTTACGCCCGGCTCACCTCGTCGCGGCGATGCTGAAAGACGTGCGAAACATGGAGACGGCTGGATTGAGCGTTGATGCGGCTCCTTCGCGGCCACCCGCGAACCATAACTCGAGCAGTACAACAACGGCGGCGAATACCCCTGTTATCACGGTGCGTGGCGTGGTCAGATCAGCAGCGGACGGCAAACCGATCGGCGGCGTGCGAATCGGCTTAATTCGGCTCGGGAGTCAGGACGTTAACGAGGTGACGCTACTAACGTGGGGCGGCACCAACCCAGACGGTCAGTTCGAGTTGAACAGGCCCGTTCCGGCCGGCCGCTACACCCTGATGGCGCGAGCCCTGGGCTATCAAGTGTTCAGCCGCGATGTCGAGATCGATCAGAAATCAGCGCGGCTCGCGATCGAGCTGCGGCCTTCCTCTTGATCGGAGAGGATCGAACGACCCAAAATGGACCGTAGTCCCGCTTATTCCTCCAGGCAATCAGGCGCCCGCAAGGCAAGGCTGTTAGTTCAAGCTCCCGGCAAGGCCGCGCAAACCGTGGAAATCACGGGAGACCTCTCGATCGGCCGCGCGTTCGACAACTCCATCTGCATCGACCATTCGAGCGTTTCGCGGTATCACGCCGTAGTCGAAACGCGGGCCGGCGGCTTCTGGGTCTGCGATCTCGGCAGCGTGAATGGGACCGCGGTCAACGGCGATCCGGTTCACCCCGAACGTGAGCTTCAAGACGGCGACGTCATCACCGTCGGCGATGTGAGCGCCGTCGAGTTCCATTGCGACGCGCCCCAATCACGAGAAACATCCGCCGCCGCCGACCCAACGAGCAACCCTGATGTGATCGCCTCGCAACCTGTCCAGACTGATGCAATGCAAGCCACGCAGCCTTCCGCCCGCGCGATACCCGTGGCAGTGCTGGCGGCTTCGGGAGCCGTTTTGGTGCTGTTGATCATCGTGGTGCTTGCGCTCACCGGGGTGTTCAGCTCGTCCAAGGGGCCCGGTTCGGTCCGCATTGCGGGAGTTCAGACCGGAACGACAGTCGGCAAGCCCGTGATGATTCGGACCGAAGTGGAAAACACAAGGCAGGTCCAGCGGGTTATCTATCAACTCGACGGCGCGGAGTTCGCCAGCGTAAGAGTGCCACCCTATGATGTCACGCTCGATCCGGAACAACTAGCGGCCAAGTTTCCCGGGCTCGCCGTGGGCAATCATGTATTGTCGGTGACGATCGAGGACAAGGAAGGCGCCAGGCAAGCTCAGCCCGAGAAGATCGTCGTCGCTTTCGAGGCGCCGAGCGTGAAACCCGGGGACGTTGCTGAAGGCGAGTCGTCCGATGAAAACGGCTCGAACGAAACCAGCGGCATGAATGCCGCGCTGAGCACGTCGGAGGTGCGGGCGTTGGCCCAGGCGCTGGCCGGCCAGATCAGCGGCAAGAGCGGCAGCAGGTATATCTTCGACGAAGAGCTGGCCACGCGAATTCGAATGCGAACCTCGGATTATCGCGTCGACGTGATCGCCGATGCCCGCCGTTATAGCCGGGACATAACAGCGGCGTTCACCGCCAAGGGGGTGCCGCTGTCTCTGGC
>JAHFUG010000088.1:0-8361 GCA_023265195.1 Blastocatellia bacterium
CACACCACAACTCGCTTGTCAGCAGCAGCGTTTGTTAGACATCACAGCGCGATGCTCCTAATTGTAGCAGCGTGCTGCAGGAGGTCGCCGACGAACGAGAGTCCACCAGAATCCTTTCGTTGCGTGCCCGAATGAATGCTTCTGCGTGCTCGCGATAGGAGATGTATTCCAACACACTGGTCGGCAGTGGCCACGGCTGAAACTCGTCGAATGGCAGGAAGAACTTAACGCTCGAATAGTCGGCGCTGACGATGTCCTGCAACAGAAAGAAGTCGACGTAAGCCCGGAAGTGACCGAAGAGTTGAAAGAACACGCCGTATCGCGCGAGTGCTTCGGCCAATGGACTTCGATCATTCACGTAATGACGGCGAATGCACTCGACAGTCAGATCGAATCGATCCTTAATGCGATAGTCGCATCCCCGTGCACCGTTGATTGTCATGCGACCGTCAACCTTCTTCCCGGGAAATATCATCATGCCGCCAATGGTGTAGCCAAGTCGATCGAATTGCTCGCGTTCCGCAAGTGGAATCTGACGGACGATGTGTGATATGCGGGTCGACCGAGTGAACGTCGGGATAACTGAATCGCTGGCCATAGTGAACTCACCGATCCCAGACTTATGATGCAGATATGCCTTCGACGATGTCGCGACGAGATCGAACATCGCACCGCTCGGTAACGGTTTGCTCCAGAGTAGGCGGTGATACCGGCGAAGCGTTGCGCTATGCACGTCCGGATCTTTACCGGCCGGCGTATCAGACCGGAAATCGAAGTCGATGTCTATCGCGGTTTGCAAGTGGACGCCCCGGAGGAAGCAGCGAATGACCGGCTAACGCACTCTCAATTACGACTCGGATACATGGGTGATGTCTAACGGCGGCGTCAACGGGCGCGCCCTGAGCACTCAACTGCATCATACGAACTCGGCTCGCGCGCTCCGCTGGACGCCCGAGTTATGCGGCAAATTCAACAGCCGTAACCCCAGAAAGATCCGCTGACAGCTTGGCTTGCCAAAGATCGTAGTTGTGCTGCATCGCAAGCCAACTCTCTGGAGATCGTCCGATTGCCTTCGAAAGCCGCAAGGCCATTCCCGGGCTTAGTCCACTTTTGCCATTCACGATGCGCGTTAGCGTCGACGCCGATACATCAAGGCTCTCCGCTAAACTGCGAACGCTCAGATCATGAGGCTTCAAATAAACCTCCCGAATGAACTCACCCGGATGCGGCGGGTTGTGCATCGTCATTAGTGGTAATCCTCGTAATCGAGTAGATGGACATCACCATCTCGGAACTCAAATGTTAATCGCCAATTGCCGCTCACGGATATGGCCCAACGGCCTTTCCATCTGCCTTTGAGCGGATGCAGCTGGAATCCAGGAACATTCATATCCTGAATCGTCTGCGCCGTATCCAACGCGGCCAGGAGATCGAGACTCTTCAACTCCGAGGCATGTCTGAACGTACTCAGGAAGCCTACGTCCGCGCCGTGCGCCAACTCGCCCAGTACTATCACAAGTCTCCTGACCTCATCAGCGAGAAAGAGCTCCGACAGTATTTCTCGGCATCAAGAATGTCAAGAAGTATGCGCGAGCGACCACGACCATCGCCCTGTGTGGGATCAAGTTCTTCTTCGAGCGGACTCTTGGCGTGCAATGGACAACGTTCAACCTGATCAGACCACCGCGGGAGAAGAAGCTGCCGGCCGTCCTGAGCATCAAAGAAGTTCTAAAGATACTATCTCTGATCAGGCGAGAAACTGCTCGGCGCCGGCCGGACAAAAACCAGCGCTGAACCGCCTCAAGAACAACGGGACCAGCAAGAACAACCCGAAGCTCGGCTTTGCCCACAGTGTGGAGGCGAACTGTTATTCGTGCGCAGACTCAGCCCTCTCCGGCGAGAGCCACCTTGACCTCTATGCAGGACAACGACGTGACCAACATTCAACACCACCCATTACGAATGTCGCCTTTGGCCGGCGACAACCAGCAGGCGCCAGGAGTGATCATCGGCGTTGTGGGAACCCGTTGTCCAATGGTCAAAAAGCAGCCGACCCTGACAGCCGGAACACATCAGCCACGGTCGTAGAATCCACGGATGACCACATGACCCGCCTCAGAACCGTGGGCCGATCCCGGATTAACCTGAACCAGGCGGTTAATGGCGTGGATGACCGATACCTGACAACGGCTCGGCCCTTTATTGAAACTCCAAACTGAACTCTACTGTTTTCTTCTCATTCCGGCTTAGTTCAACAAGACTTGTGTGGCGGCTCAGGTGGCTCTTGCCTGAGTTGACCCTACCGCCGCGCCACACGAAGTCTTAATACGTTGGGCAGCGACCTATGACCTTGCAGCTTTGTCGGTTTTCCCCAAGAGACCGAAGAGCGCGCTAATAAGTTGGTCGTTTGGCGCCTTGGAGTCCCCTAGCAGCGTCAACTCCTTACTAGCTTTGAGCCCTGGTAAGTACCGTTCAGGATTGGCAACAGCGTTCTCCCAAACTCTGCGAGCGGCATGCCCAGTCGCCCCGATTGGGATTACCCGTTTGCCCTCGCGAAGAGCAATATCAACCTCCTCAAGTACACCAGGTGAGATCTCGGTTCCCCCAGGTTGCTCACGGTTCCCAGCCATTACGACGATTACGCCAGACCGCGCTATCAGATCTTCGCGGTGGCGAGTGTTCTGTTCCGCTTGGTTTGCCTTTGTTGCCCGCGGGAAAGGGCGGACAACGAGACGCTCCAAGTCCGCACCCTTCGGGATGCCGTAAAGTGCTCGAAGAGCCCCGATCACGCACTGCTCGCCTAAGCCCAACCCGAAGCCAGAGACTAGGTTGTACCCTTCACCGATCAGGCGTGCCCCGATCTCTCGAGCAAGGTCATCGAGACGCGCACGACCGAGCGGAGCAGGATCGTGCGCTACGCCAGAGACGAAGACCGCCTTTCGGTGAATGAAGGACGAAAGCGCACTGAGAACGGGCTCGACTTGGGAGTAGTCGTCGATCCAGACCGTCTCAATCCCAAAGCGCATAAGGTCCGCCTGACGAAGAGTCGTTTTGCGCTGCTCATATTCGTACTCCGCTTTCTTGCGGCCGATCATGCGGGCCGGTGGCTCGGGCATGCGCATTAGACAAAAGTGCTCGCGAACATTAGCGCCAAGAAGGACGCGCACTCTGCTCAGAATATAGTCGATGTTCGGATCGGTGAAGCTGAATCCAATGAAGAGGAAAGTCTTCGCAATCAGATCCCCTTTGAGACTCTCGACGAACAGCGGTCGTCTCTTCTCGTATTGCTCATAGTCGTCCTTTGTAACGACGGCTTCGTGCGGCTGTGTGACGCAACCATGCATCTTGTAGAGCACTACGTCACGCCCGCGCTTCGTGTGGGCGAGATTCTCCTGGCTCAGCTTCACATCAACTATCTTGCCAGCGTCATCAAAGGACCGCTCCAATAGCTGATCGTAGTTGGTGGTCCAGGCGGTCGATATCGGAAGTCGCGCGAGAATGCGATGGGTTCGGGTCGGAGTGGCAGAACCGGCAAGTTCCTCCACAATGGCCTGGTTTAGACGGCCACGGTGGCGTTTCTCGTTGAGATGGTACTGTGCAATTGCGATAAGGTCGGTCTCCCGGTCGATATCCAGTTTGAGTTCAGTGGCGATGTCTCTGAGCAAAGAGCGCCAGTCAACATAGCCCGCGGCTCGAGAAAGACCTGCGCCCGCGAAGATCGCGACGTCCCCCGAATCCATGGCCTCGGCGTAACGCCGGATGAACCGCGATTGATCGGTCGTCGATTTCCAGGGCGCCATTGCAGCCTCAGTGGTTGTTGCGGATTGTTATCGCCTCTTCCACCCATGTCGCGAGACTATCTTTAATGTGGTTGTAGACTGACGTACTGGTCGTATAGGGCGGATCGTACGCTTTCACGATTGCCGAGAGCATCTTGCCCGAGTCTCCGTCCTTGATGCTCGCGAACGGATCGCTTCCCTTCGGAGACTGCTTCTTGTCGCTGTCCTGCAAGTTGTGCGCATACACGCCAACGACGCCCTTTTTGTCGTTCCATGCTTTCACGATCTCATGATTGATCCACTTCCGACCGGCAGTGTTGGCGCCAATGAGGATGACCGCACACGACTTGCCATCCAATTGCTCGGCAATCCACTTCTTGATCTTCTCGTCGCCGCCTTTCGTGATGGATTCCCAGTCGTTATCGGAACACGGTCGGTTTCCCTCTATGACGCCCATGTTCCTTACTTGAGACGCCCGCCAGTTGTCGGGCTTGTAATGGAAACTGTAGAACACTCTTCTTGCCATAGCATGTCCTCCTTCTGAAAAATCGCTACGTTACTTCGGTTGCGGTCCAACGCCAAGGATAACCGGGCGCGCGCGGCGCCCGCAAGAGAACGAACCAAGCCGGCTACGCGCGCTCCGGTTGATCCGATTGTTGAACTAAGCGCTACGCGCAGCAGCTAGCGCGGGCACCTGAAGATGTCATAGCTCGATCATTCTCGTTTCGGAAATCGATCTACTACACTGTGAGTTTGACCAAACTCTAATCTGGAGGTGTAGCTATGACCGACTTGCAAAAGAGAATGATCGAGACTCTTCAACTGGGTGGCCTCTCTGAACGCACTCAGGAAACCTGCGTCCGAGCCCTACGACAACGGGCCCCGCGCATATCACAAATGACCTTGGCGATCCAATGCCAGTCTTCTGCTGTTGAAGTCTTGCTTCAATACTTTCGGTCGCCTAACGTTAGGCGTCAGCGGCGCGCCGAAGCAATGGGAGCACAGCATACAACTCTGATTGGCGCGTCCGCCGGACGGCGAGGTTACGCCGCAGCGTCGCCTGGAAGTTCCCAGCCCGGGAACACCAAGATGCCAGGATGACACTTCAGCGCACGCGACAGAATCTTGGCGCGTTCCACTCCCAGACGGACTCGGTCATTCTCAATTGCCGAGATCGTGGCTTGCGGGATTCCAGTAAGCTGGGCCAACTGATTCTGGCTCATCTCTTGAAGTTCACGAATAATGCGCACCGATTCACCAACTGACACAGAGATTCGCTTCTTTGCGGGACGGTATTCTCTCATTTACGGCCTCCTATAGTCATGAGCAGTTATCGAAGCGACTTGAAACAACAACTCCTCGGCGATAACGCAATAGATCACGCGCCACTGATCACCCAGGCGGGAAGATCGAAAGCCCTTCCATTTTCCCGCCAGCGTCTCGTCATGGAATCCCTTGATGAGACGCAGCCCGAACGGTCCAGACAGGGCAGCGACATCTTTCCACTTTTCGTACCGCTTCACAATCTCCTTTGGGATCGAGCTAACTTGTTTGTCGACCCGGCGGTGTTCCTCGATTCGCCACATGCTATATTGTGGCTATACTGAATATGGTATGTCAACGCGCGTCACCGCGGCATAACGTTCGCGTGACCGAGCGCGCGTGTAACACTCAAGGTTCACGTCAACACTCGATCGCGTGCCTCGGTCCACGCGAGGGTTGGACGCGTCAGAATTTACCGTCCATACTCAGGCGCCCATTTTTCGAAACCGAAGATCTCAAAGTGACCGGGATCCGAGCGAGATAGTTGGAGCTCCAAGTAGAACTTGGTTGTAAAAAAGAGTCTCTCGCAAAAATACTCTCTGCGAACCTCAGCGTCCTCCGCGGTTGAGCTTTCCCTTAAGTAAGTGATCACCGCTGAGGATGCGTAGGTTCGCAGAGGATGTTTCGACAATATCTTAGTCTCAAGAACGCTGAGTTTTGCAAGAGGCTCCAAAGATAATCTGGTTGGGTCCGGGATTGACCGTTACCATGACTCGATCAACGTCAATACGTTCATGGACTGAGAGATAAGACGGAAGAACCAGTTACGTTGATTTTAATCCCCGGTTTGGATTCGACCGGCCCAAGTTTTTGGGCTTACCCTCGATCCTCTACCTTCGATCCTCGATCTTCCACGCGCTCGCTGTCTCAGCTTGTCTGGCCGGACCAGACGAGTGTAATGTTCACGCTTCACCCTACTTCAATTTGATTAATGAGGACTGACCGATGAAAAGCGATCGCAGAGATTTTGTAAAGTTGAGCGCGCTGTCGACTCTTGCAATGGCCATCAAGCGAGACCGATCTGAAGCCGCGCAGGATTCACCGGCGCTGCCCAACGCCAGGCAGGCGAAGCCCATAACCCGCGAGGAATACGCGCAGCGCCAGGAGACGGCCCGCCGTTACATGAAAGAAGCCGGGCTCGACGCGATTCTGTTAACCGGCGGCTCCAGTCTTTCCTATTTCACGGGCACGCAATGGGGCCTAAGCGAACGCATGTTCGCTCTTGTGTTTCCCGCGGTGGGAGAGCCCGTTTGGGTCGTGCCCGCGTTCGAAAAAGGCCGTGCGCTGGAGCAGATCAAGTTCGGAACCGACGTCCGCACATGGGAAGAAGATGAGAGCCCGTATAAACTGGCCGCCTCGGCGCTCAAGGATCGCGGCGTCGTTACGGGACGGTTAGGCATTGAAGAAACCGTGCGCTTCGTCTTTTCCGATGGGGTCGCGAAGGCCGCGCCGGCGGTGAAGCTGACCAGCGCCGATCCTGTTACGGCGCGCTGCCGCCGCGTAAAGTCAGAGCATGAGATCGAACTTCTCAGGCTCGCCAACAAGATCACTCTCAAGGCGTTCGAGATCGCGTCGAAATCGCTGGCTGAAGGGATGAGTCAGTCCGAGTTTGGGGGCAAGATAGCCGCCGCCCATCAACAAATGGGAACCGGCGGTGGAGCGCTAGTGCTGTTCGCGGAGAACGCCGCCTTACCGCATGGAACCGTAGCTCCGCAGCGCCTCAAACGCGGCGACGCAGTTCTGATGGACGGAGGTTGCGGCGTGCTCGACTACAAATCGGACATAACCCGCACGACGGTGTTCGGCAAACCGACCGACCGGCAGAGACGGATTTGGGACATAGTCAAACAGGCTCAAGCAGCGGCTCTCAAAGCCGCGAGGCCGGGAGTCGCCTGCGAAGACGTCGATCGGGCCGCGCGCAAGGTGATCGAAGACGCCGGCTTCGGACCGGGCTACAAGTACTTCACTCATCGGGTTGGTCACGGCATTGGACTGGAGGGCCACGAATGGACGTACCTCGTCAAAGGCAACAAGACTAAGCTCGAACCCGGTATGACCTTCAGCGATGAGCCGGGCATATACATACCCGGAGAGGTGGGAGTCCGGCTCGAAGACGTCATGGTGGTGACTGAAAACGGAGCCGAGTTGCTCACGGGTCAGGCGGCTTCGATTGAGAGCCCTTTCAACTAAGCCGTTTTGGATAATGTCTCTCGGGGATTTCAGAAATTGTATCAGCGGGGCCGAGCATTCGGTAGACGCCTCCGTAATGGTTGGAGGAACCTTATTATGGGACTGCTCGGACATTTTTGCGGACGAGAGTGTGATTGGTCTCAAGAAGCGGATTCTTTTTCCATCCCTCAACTCGCCCTGGCTGGAGGCCTATCTTAGGGAACTTCACATTCCGGTCACTGAGTACCAAAGCAGAATTTTGCGCAATTCGAGACGAGCGAGTCAGTTTGGCTTTGAAGTTCGGTATCATGGTCACCCGATTACAGCTTGGTATGTGGTTGTTGATGGCAAAGAAGTATTCCAAAAACAGATTGGGGTTTACACTACGACCTATCCCGAAGCCGTTCAACTAGGGTTAGGAGAAGCCAGTACCCAATTTTCATTGTTGTTCGAAACGGTTTGGAAGTCCTCTCATTCGGAAGATAGACCATTAGTCCTCAATCTGAACGATGTGGGACCGAAACCAAAGTCTGGACATCAGGCCGCGCGCTCTTACCGCGCTCTAAGAGTGTTCTTGTCCTATTCATCCGCCGACAAGCCAACGGTAAGAAGAATCTATGATCGATTAGTCGACCTGGGAATTATTCCGTGGTTCGATGAAGTTGATCTTTTGCCGGGACAGAACTTCGACCGCGAGATAGAACGCGCGGTGAAGCAATCTGATGTAGTAATCGTCTTTCTGTCGGACACAGGCGCAAGGAAACCGGGTTATCTACAGAGGGAGTTAAGATATGCCCTCGATGTTGCTAGTCTCCAACCAGAGGGGGCGATATTTCTGATCCCAGCGTTACTTGAACCCTGTGCAGCGCCTCGAAGTCTAGAGCATCTTACACATGTCAAACTCTTCGAGGACTCAGGCTTCGAGCGGTTGGTCACAGCGCTTAAAGCTCGGATTACGGAAGTAAAAGATCCGTAAGAAATCCGGCGCGATGGCATAGTCAACTCTGCCGTGGAGTCTTGATTTTAAGCGCGCCCATCTCACGCTCGAAGGCATTTTTTGCAGATCCTCAGCGGCGAGTTAAACGGGAGG
>JAHFUG010000088.1:8461-20818 GCA_023265195.1 Blastocatellia bacterium
TCCGTAAGAAATCCGGCGCGATGGCATAGTCAACTCTGCCGTGGAGTCTTGATTTTAAGCGCGCCCATCTCACGCTCGAAGGCATTTTTTGCAGATCCTCAGCGGCGAGTTAAACGGGAGGTTATTTTTTACGCCTCTCAGGGTGACGGATATCGGCGCAAGAATACCCCTTTGCTCTACGAGAAACTCAGAATGCCCCGACTGTCGTAGTCCCAACAATAAGCGGCCAGACTCGGCTCCGCTGCTTCGTGGTCTTCTTGAACTTCGTGGTTTCGTTCCTTCATTCCTCCTCTCCGCTTGGCGCCGGTTGAGCTTATGAATGCTAACGCTGTCTGAGACCTTTCAGTCTTACTACGAATCGCGGTTTAGAGCGCTCTTGACTATTACCGCGGTCGAGCAATATAAGTAACAGTCTAATCTACGTAGCGCGAATCGGCTCGGGCGCGAACGGCTTAGAACCACAGGGGAAGATGAACCATGTCAGTTGACCGGAACCCGAACCCAGCCAACGCATCTACCCACAAAACACTCGATCTAGCAACCACCATTGTCCCGGTTTCAAGCTACATGGCGAATGCTCCACAGCCCGCCAAGAGCGCGAACGGTCCGGTGGCCGAGGAGACTGCTCTGGCCGTCGAGCCGGCGCCGGAGTGTGAGGCCGCCGCTCGATCGACGGGTCTTTCGCCCGGCGAGGAGACGCAACGGTTTTTCGATGTTGTTGTAGGAGAGCTCTCCGCGCTGAGGACGCGAGCCGAGGTCGACGCCATTGAAAGAGCCGCGGATTTGATTTTGGAGTGCGAGGCCGAGGGCGGACGGGCTCACGTCACGGGTGTCGGAAAATCGGAATACGTGGCTCGCTACATCGCGTCGCTTTTGTCGTCAACCGGGACGCCCGCTTATTTTCTGCATGCGACGGAATGCGTTCACGGCTCGGCGGGCCAACTATGCAGATCCGACGTGGCCATCGCGATCTCCAATAGCGGAGCCACCCCTGAATTGATACGAACCGTCGAAGCGCTTCGCAGGCTCGACATCCGAATTATCGGCGTCTCCGGTAATCGCGAATCGGCGCTATCGGCCGCCTCCGACGTGTTTCTTTACGCTGGCGTGGACAACGAAGGCGGCAGCTTGAATCTAGCTCCACGAGCGAGCATTCTCGCCGAGAGTTACGTGCTGTGCGCTCTTTCAGTAGCGCTCGAGGCGCACAAGGGCCTCACGCGCGAGCAATACGCGCGCTGGCACCCCGGCGGAGTCCTGGGCAAGATCGCGCGAGGGGATTAGCGCCGCTGGAAAAGCGATTTCGGCCTAACCAGTTTCCGTTTTGTGTGGTATAAGAATATTGAAGACCCGTTAAGAAGACCCGCTGAACTCACCGGTAGTTAGAACAAAATTCAACAGAACCCCCAGTCCTCGCTAAACGAGAGCCGCGAGTGTCCGCTGAAGCAGGGCTCGATATCGATCGGGCCAGGGCGGAGAATCTCATCTCGATACGCGGGGCTTGCGTGGGAAACGACGGGAGTACTTACGATGTCCATCTCACCCTTCGCATCAATGACCCCCTCGGTCCGTCCTCCGATCCGCGTACTATTGCTCGAGGATAATTCGCGCGACGCCGACTTGACGATCAGGACTCTCGAGCGCGCCGGATACTCGCCTCATTGCGACCGCGTTCAAAGCAAGGAAGAGTTCTCGGAGCGGATTGACGGTCGCGAGTACGATGTCATTCTCGCCGATTACAATCTGCCGTCCTTCGATGGGATCAGCGCCCTCAAGTTGTTCCTCAACCGCCGTTTGGATATTCCCTTTATTCTCATATCCGGCTCCGTCGGCGAAGAGACGGCGATCGAGAGCCTGAAGACGGGCGCTACGGATTACGTGTTAAAGCATCACATCACAAGGCTCGGCCCAGTCGTTCAACGCGCTTTGCGCGAGAGCGACAACAGCCGCCAGAGACGGCTCGCGGAAGAGGCCGTTCGACAGAGTAACGAAGTCTACAAGCAGATATTCGAGCGAACGCGAGCCATACTGATGCTGATAGATCCGTTGTCGGGCGCGATCGAGTACGCGAATCCCGCGGCGTGCCGGTTCTACGGCTATGACCTGGATGAGTTAAGGCGGATGAACATTTGCAACATCAACGTCGAGCCGGTGCAGAGCGATTCATTCGGCGCAATTTCCGGCGAACAAACCGGCGCGGAATCGTCTCTATTCCGGCACCGGATTGCGTCGGGAGAAACGCGCTTCGTCGAAGCGCATATGAGCGAGATCGATCTTGGCGGGCGAACCCTTACGTACTCGATTATTAACGACGTCACGGAGCAGACGCACGCCAGGGACGCGCTTCAGAAGAGCGAGTCGCGCGCGCGCCGGCTCGTCGAGTCGAACCTCATCGGCGTCATATTCTCGATGATCGATGGAGATGTGTTTGACGCGAACGAGGCTTTCCTGAAGCTGGCCGGCTACACCGAGGAAGACCTGAAGCAGGGCCGGATCACGTGGGAAGCGCTGACCCCGCAGAACGCGAGGTTCCTCGATCCGGACGCCGCTGGTGAAATCAGGTCTATCGGCTCGTGCACGCCGTACGAAACGGACATCATAAGGAGTGACGGCAGAGTGATTCCGGTCCTGATCGGTTGCGCGACGCTGGAAGGATCCCAGGACGCATTCATTTCGTTTATTCTCGACATGACCGAACGCAATAAGACCGAGCAGGCGCTTCATCGAAGCGAAGAGAGATATAGAGATCTGTTCGAAAACGCGGCGGACGTCATTTACACGCACGACCTGGAAGGCAAATTCACGTCGATCAACTGCCAGGTCGTGCGCATCACCGGTTTTAGTCCTGACGAGTTGGTCGGAGCCAATATCGGCGACCTTGTCGCGCCTGAGCATCGCAAGACGGTTCACGAGAGCTTCGAATTCAAAGGCTCGATGGACTCAGCGAGATTCGAAGCGGAGTTGATTTCAAACAGAGGCGAAAGAATACCCGTCGAGATCAACAACCGGTTCATTCTTGAAGACCTCGAGCCGATAGGCATCCAGGGAATCGCGCGCGATATCAGCGACCGCAAGCGCGCGGAGACGGAACGGCGGCGCCTCGAGGAAGAGCTCATACAAGCGCAGAAGATGGAATCGGTGGGCAGGCTCGCCGGCGGAGTGGCGCACGACTTCAACAACCTCTTGACCGCGATTATCGGCAATGCGCAACTGGTGCTGGCGGAGACGCAGCCCGGGGATCGGAGCTACGATAACCTGGTCCAGATCGAGAAGGCCGCGGCCAGGGCCGCTTCGCTCACTCGCCAGCTTTTGATCTTCGGCCGCAGACAGAAGCTGGAAAGAAGAGCGATAAACATCAATGACACCATTGGCGACTTCCTGGGGCTATTACAGCGCATCATCGGTGAAGACATAGAGGTATGTACGAGGATCTCGCCGGGCCTCGGCGCTGTTTTCGCGGATCCTAGACAGATTGAACAAGTAATCATGAACCTGGGCGTCAACGCGCGCGATGCGATGCCACGAGGGGGACGCCTGACCATCGCGACCGACCAGGTAAGCTTGAACGCGGACGCCTTAAAGGACAAGACGTTCGCAAAAGAGGGTGACTACGTCCGCTTGACCGTCAGCGACACGGGGGCCGGCATGAATGAGGAGGTCATGCAGCACATGTTCGAGCCTTTCTTCACGACCAAGGGCGTGGACAAGGGAACGGGGCTGGGGCTTGCCGTGGTTTACAGCATCATCAACCAGCATGGCGGCTTCATCGAGGTCGAGAGCCAGCCGGGACGCGGATCCAGTTTTGCCGCCTTCCTGCCCGTTAGCGAATCCGTCAGCGAGGAACGATGCCGCGAGACCGTGTCGCCTCTGAGAGGAGGCGTCGAAACCGTGTTGATCGCGGAAGACGAAGGAATCCTAAGAAAACTCGTCAAAGAGGTATTGTCCGGACTTGGCTACAACGTTATCCTGGCCTGTGATGGCGTCGAGGCGGTCCGGATGTACGAGACGAACCGTCAGAGCATCTCTCTCGTGCTTCTTGATTTCGTGATGCCGCGCATGGGAGGGCGGGAGGTCTATGAGCGCCTGCGCGCAATGGGAAACGACGCCCCGGTCATGTTCATGACGGGGCATAGCACGGAAGTCAGCGAGGGCCAGTTCATCGAAGAAATCGGCGCAACCTTGATTCGCAAACCCTACAGCGTAGGTGAACTCGCACGCAGCGTGAGAGAGGTGCTTGATAAGAAGGAGGCCCTCGCTTTGTAGGATTCCAGCCTTTATTGCTGCTTCGCGACGATGTCGAACGAGAGCTTCAACTCGTCCTTCACCTTCACGGTCCCGGCGGCGGCGGAAACGGGCGTGATCTTGTAGTCCGTCTGTTTTATTGGAAACTCGCCCTTCGCCCTCAGTTCGCCGGCGGAGAACTCAACGGCTGCATTGATGGAAACCTGGCGCGTCACGCCGTGAAGCGTCAGGTCCCCCGCAATCCTGACTCGATACCTTCCCTCTCCCGTCTTCTCGGCTGAGATCTCCGTGCTCTTGAATATTATGTCGGGATGCTTGCCCGTCTCGAGCACGCTGTTTTTCATCGTGGTCTGAATCTCGTTGCGATCCTTCTCGCTGACCTTGTCGGTCAACGCAAGCGAATCCGCCTTGATCGTCAACTGAAGAGAGGCTGGGGTCAGGCTGCTCGGGGTTACGGACGCCGAACCCGCGAAGTCGCGAATAGCGATTGTGTGATCGTGACTGAACGCCGATAAAAGGCCTCCCGCGAATGCGCGCACTATGAAGCGGCTCTCAGACGCTTCTACTTTGTACCTGATCGGCGCGGCCTGTCCCGCCGCATGACTTGCGTGAGAGCGCGACGCGGAAGGCGCGATTGCAAGAACGGCGATTACCGGGATAATGCCGAGACAGACTCGTGTACGCCGGAAAAAATCGCGGAGGCCGATACCCGCGTTCTCGCGCATTGTCAGTGGACGAGCGGTTTCAAGGGGAATGACTGCCGGCCGGCGCGCAGCCAGGCGCGGATTCTCTTGCGGGGTTTCAGTGAGAGGTTTCATTGCTCGCCTCGTTTCGCCTGCATATGTTCTGGACATCGTGCTTGCATCCGGCGCCGGTTGATTGTCTCGGTAACTCGATGTACCAACTCTTTGGCAAGATTAGATCTCGCCCGCCGGCAAGTTCGATGACGCATTCGGCGGAGCCGGATGCCCACCGCTCACCGCGAGACGCCCGCCCTCAATAGGTCGACCGCTTGCTCCGCCGTGTTTACGAAGGCTATATGAGACATATCGCGTTCGGAGACTACAAGGGATTGCCTAAGACACGCGATTACGCCGGGCCAGCAGTCCCCGAGCAGAAGCAGCGGTCGTGCTGGAATGACGCCGGTCATGAGCTTGTTCCAGACCAGCGATATCTCCGTCACGGTTCCAATGCCGCCCCGAAACGCGACGTAGGCGTCGGATTCTCGAATCATTGTCTGAAGCCGTGAATAAAAGTCGGCGCTCGGTAGAATCTTGCCGAGGTATTGGTTGGGCTTGGCGTCGAACTGGTTCATGGTAACGCCAATGACGTGGCCGCCGGCTTCGTGAGCGCCTCGGCTGATCGCTTCCATAATTCCGGAGTAGCCGCCCGAACATACATCGAAGCCGGCTTCGACCAGGAGGCGGCCCAGCTTTAACGCCTCGGTGTATTCCTGGGCGCCGGGTCCACATCGAGACCCGCCGAAGACCGTAATGCGATTTGCGCCTGTTCTTTCGGACATGGTTGTTCCAGTACGAGGGTTGATTCAAACGTTTAGTGATCGTGTTATGACGATGCGTCCAAATCCTACTATATGGAGAGACGCAACGAAAGTTATGGTGACTCCAATGCGGGGTTTCGAATCAGACCGAGATCCGCTCTCTTGCCGTTAATGCTGGTGGATCGCGATTCCGTGGATCGATCCTAATGAGGTCGCGCGCGAAACGGAAGCGGCCGGCCGAACCTCAAAGCCAAGTTTATGCTCCACGAAGGAAACGGACGAAGCGCATAGCGCATGCCGCAGAGACGCGATTTCATTTCGGATGAATGACGATGTCTAGCAAATAATAGGTATCGCCCAGAATCAAAAAATAGAAGCGCCAATTACGGGTTACTCTCGCCTGCCAGATATCACGTGCTTCATCGTACTTCTTCGCGCGCAGGGAAGGGTGGCGCAAGCTTTCTTGTAATAACCGAGCCTGTTTGTAGAAGGCCTTCTGAATATCCGGTGGAGCGCCCTCAAGCGATTTGATGAAACGCTCGGCATAGTCGAGCTTCATCGTGACCGTTTTGCCGTTTTTGCTTGGGCGCGATGGCGCAGGTTTCCCTTTAAGGAAGCAATCATTTCATCGGCGGAGTCGAAGGGTCCGTAAGTGCGGCCTCGGCGAACATCGGTTAAGGCTTCGTCGATGCGCCGATCGATAAGAGTTTTGGGTGTGAGTGTAATTCTGCCCCCTTTTTCAAGCTTCGCGTCCAGGAAATCACCCACCTTTAAGCCTGCCTTCTCACGCAGGCGAGATGGAATTGTCACCTGACCTTTTGTTTTCACTCTGACTAAAGACATAGCCGTAATAGTTAGAGAGTCTAACTTCTGTGAGTGTAGCATGCTCGGAGAACCTGTCAATGCGCCGTGACGGACGGACGGTGACGGACAGACGGCAGCAGCGGCAGCTACGAGCCTGCGAACAGAGGCGCATGGCCGTAAAGACTTAATTAATTCAGGAGAGGGTTGGCCGTAGCTTCCGGCCGCATTCCGCGCCTGCGCATTCCTCGCTACGCGGATTGTGACGTGCCGCGTCTGGCTGATAGAATCGCGGGCGCCCAATTAGCCTTTCCAAACGCGCCAGCCCCCTTTCGCTAGGCCCTCAGGACTCGAGAAGAGGGAGCATCATGAAAATCTGTCCCAAGTGCCAGGAAGAGTTCGATGATGACATGAACTTCTGTCTCTTCGATGGCGTAGCGCTTCGCGGCGCCGGCTTCAGCTCGGCGAGATTCTCATACGCCGATGACCCTGGCTTTCCTCAGAGCCGAACAGGCTACCGTCGGCCGAGCAGGCTCAAGACCGCATTCTTTATCCTCTTCGCGCTCACGATAATCGCCGCCGGTGGATGGGCGGTTTACCATCGAGTCAAACAACAGTCGCCGGCTCCTGCGTCTCGCGATGCAAATATTATCCAGAGCAATTCCAAGACAGAGGCCGCAAGCAGTCAGCCTCCCGACTTGAACGGTCGAGCGTCCGAGTCATTAGTGATTACGGATCTCTCTCACGATGAACTTCTCAAGATTCTTCCAAAGAACCCGATGCGGCGGTTTCACGAGGGCGAGCGAGAAGAGGGTAAACCCGACGATTCTCGAGTTCTGCGGAGCGAGACCGACCAATACATCGCGCTCGTTGGTTCCGGAAGATCGGCCGAGGCTCCCAAAACGATCAGCGCCCGGCTGTTGATTTTGAAAGTAGACGGCCAGCAACTCCGCGATGTAACCAGGCAGTCGGCTCCGCGAGTGGTGGCCGGCGGGTATATCTCCGGGGCCAGGTCTCAGATTCAATTCGACGAAGGTAACAATCTCGTCGCCCGCGTGCCTGTTTCGCCGTCATCCATCATTGATGAATGCGCCACCTGCGAGCATGCGTATCAGCTTGTGACGATGACATGGAAGGGCGCGGCGTACGTGGAATCGGAAAGGGAATGGGACAACGACCGTTACACCGCCTTCTACGTGGCGGCTGACGCGCTCGATAGGAAGAAGGTCGATTCGAAGGCGAGGTCAATAGTCGAACGACCATTGGATCCTTTTGTCTCTCAGGGCTTCAGCCGAAGGGATAAGAAGGGATGGTCGGTGGAGAGTTTAACCGAAGATAACGCCGCCACGACGGCCGAGTACGAACTCAGCAATGGCTCCGGCCGGATCGTGATCAGGGTATCAAGGATCAACGGAACGTGGAGAGCCGTGAAAATGATAGGGCAGTAGTCAGTGGTCAGTGGGCAGTGGTCAGTGGGCAGTAGTCAAGGGTAGCCAGTAAGTAGTCAGTCAGTCAGTGGTGGTGTAGTTTCGCCTCGTGCGTCGTGCTTTCGTTTCGTTTTGAGAAGACCCCCAAGAACGCTCGATAAGCTCCGTTCTGAAGGCTCTTCGCCGCGGCCTGCCCGACGCCTATCGAAACTGCTGACTACTAAGTACTTGCCACTGACTGTTGCTGCCGACTACCGTAGTCTCATGAGCTGGGAAAACGTTGACTCAAAACTGAACCGTATTGTAGCATCAAGCCGTTTCTTGGGTTAGAGAGATGTCTTACGTTCTCAACGTCTGGTTTGACACCCAAGAGACGACCCCCGCTGCACGGCAGCTTCCTTTAAGGTTTGAGGTAAGGCCGCTGTGTGTACTGCGCTGACTGACTTCCCGCGCGAGCTTTGTCCCCTGCCGCGATGTGCATAGAAAAGCTCGTTCGGCTAGTTGTTGATAAACCTGATCGTTAATCAAAGGGAGGACCATCAAATGTTATATATCTACTCGTCGAACATTCGCACCGGCCACTTCGCGGATTTTGAAAAGGCCGTAGCCTCGCACCAGCAGCGTTTCGCCGCGTCTCAACCGGCCGGATGGACGCTGAAGGGTTTCTTTTTTAAAGTGTTTGGGTTCGGCGACGCCCACGTCGAAGTTCATTTCGAAGTCGCTAACTACGCCGCGTTTGACAGCGCTCAACAGACGGCGGCGAAGAAGGGAGACTACGAGCAGTTGTGGACGGAATTCCATAAATTCCTGGATCCGGCAACCGCGAGCGGGCGCCTTTTGAAACCAGTCGGCGGAAAGGACACGCTCGTCGTCGGCTGTTAAGGTTCATCTGAAGTGGGCCGCAAGGGCGGGCAGACGTCCTTGCGGCCCTTTGTCACCATAGTCTGTCGCGCGGTTTGAACTATTTCGCCCGCAACCACTCATTCACCAAAAAAGCCTGGCCCTTTCGCTGGATTCATCATGTCCGGGTTAGATCGACAGCGCGGCGAAGAGCATCCTGGATTCGGAGCCGTCCAAATTCAAAAACGCTTTCAGCCGCCAGCCTGGATTTAGTAGAATTCGCGCCATGCATATACAGGATATTCTTGCGCGAGACCGAACGACGTTCTCTTTCGAGTTCTTTCCGCCCAAGAACGCCGCCGACGCCGAACAGCTCTTCCGCACGATCTCTCAATTGGAGGAAATGAGCCCCTCCTTCGTATCGGTGACTTACGGCGCCGGGGGGGCCACACGCGATCTCACGCACGATTTGATTCTGCGCATCAAGCACACGACGTCGCTCGACCCAATCCCTCACCTTACCTGCGTATGCCATTCCGAAAATGAAATCCAACAAATCATTGAACGATACGCTTCGGTTCCGATCAGCAATCTTCTGGCGTTGTCAGGAGACCTGCCGGCGAATCGCCTGGACTACAACCGCTCCCAAGACGCGTTTCGATACGCCGCCGATCTCGTTCGCTTTATCCGCCGGTTTAACGAACGCGGCCTGCACCCGGACAAACGGGGATTTGGGATCGGAGTAGCCGGCTTCCCGGAAGGACATCCGGGCACTCCCAACAGGCTCCTTGAAATCGACTTCCTGAAAGCAAAAGTCGATGAAGGCGCGGATTATGTCTGCACTCAGTTGTTCTTCTCCAATCCCGACTTCTATGACTTTCAAGAGCGTTGCGAATTAGCCGGCATAAGAGCGCCGATCATCGCCGGGATCATGCCGATCACCAGTCTCCAGAGCCTGGTGCGTATCGCGCAACTTGCTCTTGGAGCGCGCATCCCCGCCTCTTTGCTGCGCGCGATTAGCCGGTGCGGGGACGATCAAGAAGCCATCAGGCGAGTCGGAATCCATTGGGCCACCGAGCAATGCCGCGACCTACTCGATCATAAAGTGCGGGGAATCCACTTCTATACGTTGAACCGGTCCGGCGCAACGCTCGAGATATACCGGAACCTCGGCGTGAGGAACAGCAGTGAGCTTCAAGCGGATCCCGGCGATCCGGGGAACTCCCGGTTCTGGCAAGGACAATTCCCCAAGGGCGCCCCGGGCGCCGACGCTTAGCGAAAAGCCGTCGCGATTTTCACGCAAAGCTCGGCGGGCGTTCGAGCGTCAACGAAGCTTAGACCTTTTGGGCGAACTTCTTTCGGGCGAACTTCTAATTTCTAATGTAAGCCGCAATATTGTAAGATGCGGCCCCGATGAGCCAAAACCAACTCTACTACGGCGACAACCTGCAAATCTTGCGGGAGGAAATTCGCAGCGAAAGCATAGACCTCGTTTACCTTGATCCGCCGTTCAATTCCAAAGCAAGCTACAGTCTCTTGTTCAAAACACCGAAGGGTCATAAGCCCCAAGCGCGGATAACCGCATTCGAAGATACGTGGCATTGGGGCGAACAGGCGGAACGGGAATTTGGCGAACTCGTTCGTCAGCCTGATACTGGCGTCTCGGAAATGATGCAGTCGCTGAGGCGATTTCTTGGTGAGAACGACGTGATGGCTTATCTAACCATGATGGCGAACCGCCTGCTGGAGCTTCATCGGGTATTGAAACCAACCGGCTCTCTATATTTACATTGCGATTCGACCGCCTCCCATTATCTCAAGATCGTACTTGATAGCGTCTTTGGAAAGCTCCGCTTTCTTAATGAAATTACTTGGAAGCGAACTACCGCTCATAATGATCCGAAGCGCTACGGACGAATAGCCGATCGCATTTTCTTTTACGGCAAAACTCCGCGGAAAGTCTTCCACCCCATCGGGGGCGAGTATTCGCCGGAACAACTCGCCCGGTATAAACATAAAGAAGGGGACAGATATTATCGTGCGGAAAACCTGACCGCGCCACATTTCTCGGAAACACGAACGGTAGATTGGCGCGGCGCGCATCCAGGCGCAACTCGCCAATGGAGATTCGGCGCCGATGAGCTAGAGAGCCTATACGAAAAGGGCCGTATTCTACTGAAGAAGGACGGTACGCCACGAAAGGATGGCTTGAAAGAATATCTTGATGAGGCGGAGGGGCCGGCGCTCCAGGATATTTGGACGGACATAGTGATGGGGCCAACCGCTGATGAGCGGCTCGGCTACCCGACACAAAAACCGCTAGCGCTTCTTGAACGCATCATTCACGCGAGTAGCAATGAGGGCGATACCGTGCTTGATCCCTTTTGCGGCTGCGGTACGGCCATTCATGCCTCTGAAAAACTAAAACGGCAATGGATAGGCATTGACATCACCCACCTGGCTATCAGTCTTGTCGAGAAGCGCCTGAACGATGCGTTCCCGGCCATTGCCTTTGAGGTTCACGGCGCCCCGAAAGACATTGAAAGCGCCCGTGATTTGTTTCAACGTGATAAGTATGAATTTCAATGGTGGGCAGACACGCTTGTCAACGCACAGCCGTATAAGGGGAAGAAAAACGGCGCTGACGGCGGCATTGGCGGTCTGATCTACTTTCAGGATGACAAAACTCTTGCGAAGAAAATCGTCGTTTCGGTGAAGGGAGGCGACAACGTGCATGCCGAAATGATACGTGACCTCGGCCACGTCGTGGATCGCGAAAAGGCGTCACTCGGCCTGTTCGTGACCCTGGCGGAGCCAACTCGACCGATGAAAGAAGAGGCAGTCAAGTGCGGCTACTATGAAAGCCCCTCCGGCGCGAATTTTCCAAAAATACAAATACTCACGATTGAAGGATTGTTGAATGGAGTCGAGCAACCCCGCTACCCCGATCTGATGCGTGGCGGCTTGACGTTCAAGAAGGCCGAGACGGAATTATGGGAAGAACAGAACGAATTGTTTAGATAAACGGTGGGCCGCTTCTTCTTGCGCTTGGTTGTTTTCGGGGTTCCCTTGTGGCTAAATCAACGCGAGATCGTGCATGCCTGGCGCCAAGAGCTCGACCCAGCAAACAGGATTACGAGACTACCCAAAACCACATAGCAAGAAACAAGGAAGGATACTTTTACGCCTCCACCAACAGCGACGGATGAAACGACTGTTCACGCTCTATTCGAGCGGCGTGTATCGATATCTCCGGACGAGACGGCGCTCGTCTTCCGCGGCCGCGAGATGACATATCAGGAGCTCAATAGTCGGGCCAATCAATTGGCGCGCGCCTTGCGCCGTCAAGGAGTGGCTAGCGACACGATCGTCGCGATCGAAGCGCGGCGGTCGTTTGAGTTAATCGTTGGTCTGCTCGGCATCCTGAAGGCCGGCGGCGCTTACTTACCCATTGATCC
The DNA here is from genome assembly GCA_023265195.1 of Blastocatellia bacterium. Lineage (GTDB taxonomy): Bacteria > Acidobacteriota > Blastocatellia > UBA7656 > UBA7656 > QHVH01. The sequence goes on from JAHFUG010000088.1 coordinate 20,728, forward strand.
CAGCTATCCCCCGTCCAGAATCGAATACATGCTTGAACATAGCGGCGCCCGCCTTCTACTCACGGGGATGCCGCCGGGGGAGGCTCACTCG
>JAHFUG010000419.1 GCA_023265195.1 Blastocatellia bacterium
TCCGAACTCCGAACTTCGAACTCCGAACTCCGAACTCCGAACTCCGAACTCCGAACTCCGAACTCCGGACTCCGAACTCCGCAACCCGCACTCGGGATATCAACGGCGGAGCCCTTGGGCAGTTCGTGGTTGAAATAGCTGCGTCGTAGTGGAACACTAACGCTTCGCTGCTGAAGGCGACTGCTTCGCGGTTGAACAATCGGCCGCGAGACGGAAGACTTGGCCTGTTGCGCCGGCGGCGTGAGGGCTTGCTACTTTAGTGACTTTTCATTTGCGCAATGTTGACGCTGGCTAACGCAATAACGCTTTTTAGAATTTTGCTGATCGTTCCCTTCGTCTATTTCATCGCGGACGGCGCGTTCGGTTGGGCGTTGGCCATTTTCTTCGCGGCCAGCGTTTCAGACTTTTTCGACGGCTTTGTTGCCCGAAAGCTGAACCAGCAAAGCGCGGCCGGCCGGTTGCTCGATCCCCTGGCCGACAAACTGCTGACCACTGCCGGCTACATAGTGTTGGCGATTCCGAGGCCGCATCTTCCCTCGATACCGGTTTGGTTAGCCGCGCTTGTCGTTGGCAGGGATGTACTGATAATGCTCGGCTCGCTTGTCGTATTTCTCAAGGCGCGCCGCCGGGAATTCAAGCCGTCGGTTTTGGGCAAGATCAATACCTTCAACGAACTTGGACTGATCGTGTGGTTCCTTGCGCTCAATTCAACGGGTTATTTGCTTGTAGTCATTCCATACTTGTATTGGATAGTCGCGGCAAGCGTCGTGGCGTCGGGCGTGTCCTATGTGTTGACCGGAGTGAGAATGCTGGACGGTAAGCAATCCGAAGAATCAACGGTGTGAATACCCAAACCCGATACGGCCCTGGTTGGATTTGGGATTTCCGAACCGCCTCCGAGTTGGGATATCCGCCTGTAATCCGGTGGTATGCGCCTTACGCCTCAAGTCTTGTATCTAATCGGCAACACAGTATCAGCCATAAACTCGGCCGCAACGGAAAGAAGCGGCCCGGATTCTACTTCCGGGCCGCTTCTTATTTTCGATCCTCTCTTGAGGAATCTCGCTCTTCAGCCACCAGTGATCACCGGTCCACAGATACCCTTGAACGTATCGCAGCGGCACCCACCGCACTCTCCGTCATCCGTACATGGAATCGGAGAACAAGAGCTGGCGCTCACGCGCAACTGAGTCAGCGAAAAAATGATCGACATCACAACAAGAGCTACTGCCACGAACTGCGTCAATCTGGCGATCTTCCTTTTCATGATTTCTCTCCTTTTAGCGATTTTCCTGGTCGAAGTAGTTGGCGTTGACTTGTTTGTTAATCCTCGACGCCGTTCGGGGCGGGCCCTTCGCGGCGAAGAGATCAGAATCGAACGTTGAGAAGGCTCTCGATATCCTGCCGGTGCTCTCCGGCGAGATTACCCGTCCACACTTTTTCCACCTTCCCGCTTGAATCTATCAGGAACGTCTGCGGCGTGAACTTCAGGTTGTAGGCCGCCTTCGCCGCGGCTTCGGGTTCCGCGATCATCGGCAGATCCCGAAGGTGATGCGTATTCATATAGTCGCCGAGGCCCTCTTGATTCAGCGACACTCCAACAATGCGATATAAGCGCTTGTCCAACTGCCGGCGGAGCGCTTGCCAGTTCTCCATGTTCTCTTTGCATGGACCGCAGCCCGGCGACATGATCATCAGTAAAGTTTTGCGTACGTCGCCGCCATAATCGATCACGACTTTTTTGCCGCTGGCGTCCAGACCCGACAACGCGGGCAGTCGAGTACCAGGCTTGATCTCCTGTGATTTGACGCGGTCGCGGGCCATCGCTTTCAGTTGCTTGTTTTGCTGGAAGAGCAACATGTTAACGATCACGAGAACTGCTCCCGCCACCATCATCAGGTACTGCGTTCTGTTCGCGTTATTCAGCGTGTTCATGGCAAACTCCTTTCCGTCGAATTGATACAGCAATCCACAATTCAGTCGATTGAGACGACAGCGCTACTTTCGGTTCATACCGCTTTGCTACCGGCTCGAAGTTCAGATCTGTCTAAATGTGTAACTATGGATTTCGGATGGTCCGATCACTCTGCGATTCCCGCACTGCGATCTTCACGATAACCGCCCATATAACTCAGATACAGCGCTTCGAGATTCTCGTGTCTCAATTCCGAGCGAGTCCTCTCGATTATCTTGCGGCCTTCCTTCAGTATTCCAATTCTATCCGCGATGTCTTTCACTCTAAACATATCGCGAGTGGCGATCAGAATCGCCTTGCCGCGCTCGCGCAATTCATTCACAAGGTCCATGAAGTCGGTTCCGTCTTTTGGGTCCAAGCCCGAGGTCGGTTCATCCATGAAGACCGCGTTTGTGTCGCGCATCATCGCAATCGCCAGGCCGAGTTTCTGGCGCATACCCTTAGTGAAGCTGCTCACCGCCTGTTCGAAAGATCTGTCTTGAAGACCGACCTGCCGTAGAACGTTGTAGCATTCTTCCTTCTTCACGCCGCGCTTCCCCGCCAATCTTGCGAAGAACTCGATATTTTGGCGAGCTGACAATTGGCCGTAGACCGTTAAATCCTCAGGGACGAACGAAACATGCTTCTTGGCCTCGAGCGGGTCGTTCGCTACGTCGATTCCGTTTATCAGCGCGCGTCCCGACGAGGGCTCGAGAAAACTGAGAAAGATGCTGATCGCGGTGCTCTTCCCTGCGCCGTTGGCCCCGAGCAAGCAGTAGATCTCTCCCGGCTCGACGCTCAGGTTGATCGCGTCCAACGCCAGGCGGCCATCGTCATAGCGTTTGGTTAGATTGATTGCTTCGATCATCATCTTTTCCCGGCCCAATCTTAATTTAATGTCGCCCAGCGAGCACCTATGTTCTTAAGCCTCGCTCGCGGGTTTGATAAGCAATGTCCGTTCCACGGTTATTAGGCTACAAAACCATTATGGACAAAACGAATTCACCTAATAGATCACGACGGTTGTGGAGGCTCTTACTCCGGCTGAGTAAGAGTGTACCCGTGTGGTCACCCGGCCTCCCGCCACAATTAATGACGCCAGCCTAGCCCGCGCCCTCGGTGTCGGCCTCGTCGTCGCCCAGCCCGTACTGCCGCATCTTGTTGAAGAGAGTCTTGCGGCTGATTCCGAGCGATTCGGCGGTCGCGGTCCGGTTTCCGCGCAGCTCGGCAAGCCTCGAGATGATCATTCTCTTCTCCAGCCGCTCACTGACGTCTCTGACCGCGTCGGCCAGCGTCAACGTGGTGAGGCCGTCAGCCAGGTCCGAGCTCCCGGCTCCCTTGCCCGTCGATTGCCGCTCCAATTCTCCGCGAATTCGAGGGGGCAAGTCGCTCGCCTTTATCGAGCGTTCTTCACACATGATCATCGCGCTGCATATGGCGTTCTCGAGTTCGCGAACGTTGCCCGGCCAGTCGTATAGCTCCAACAACCGGCGCGCCTCGGGCGCAAAGCCGTCAATAGAGAGCGAGAGTTCGCGGTTGAAACGCTCGATCATGTGATCGATTATCAGCGTTATGTCTTCACGCCGCTCGCGCAGGCTGGGAACGACGATTTTGACTACGTTCAGCCGCCAATAAAGATCCTCGCGGAACTGGTTCTGTTCAACCGCGACTCTGAGGTCCCGATTAGTGGCGGCAATGACGCGCAATTGGGTTCTGATGGGAGCGCGTCCGCCGAGCCGCGTGATCTCGTGCTCCTGCAACGCTCTCAGCAGCTTCACCTGTGTGTCGGGCGGGAGTTCCCCGACTTCGTCGAGAAAAAGCGTCCCGCCTTTTGCCTGCTCGAACTTTCCAGCCCGCGATTCGCGCGCGTCCGTAAAAGCGCCTCGCTCGTAGCCAAAGAACTCCGCCTCGAAAAGATTGCGGGGTATCGCTCCGCAGTTGACCGCCACGAACGGCCCCTGAGCGTTCTTGCTCTTCCGATGAATCGCGCGCGCGATCAGTTCCTTTCCCGTCCCCGACTCACCTTCGATAAGCAACGTCGCATCCACCCGCGCGACTTTCGCCATCGTGCGAAAGACGGCTTGAAGCTTGGCGCTTATTCCGATGATCTCGTTGAAGCCGTAGCGGGTCGTCAGCTCGGATCTGAGTTCCTCGACTTCGTGAGAGAGGTTGCGCATCTCCAGCGCCCGGCTGATGATCATAAGCAGCTCGTCGTTATCGAAGGGCTTGCTTAAATAATCGAACGCCCCGATGCGCATCGCTTCCACCGCCGAGCGTATCGACCCGTGCGCCGTCATCATGATGCAATCCAGCTTGCTGTTGTCATCGAGCAATGCGCGGAGCGTCGCCAGTCCGTCCATTCCCGGCATGCTGATATCGAGCAAGACGATGTGCGGCGCCGACTGCCGGCAGATCTTCACCGCTTCCTCGCCGGATCCAGCCTCGAGCACCTCATAATTATTATCCCTGAGCATCACCGAAACTATTCGGCGAATCTGAGGTTCGTCGTCCACTACCAGAATAGTCGGCATAGCTTTCGTCCTTTGTAGTCAGCCGCTTTGAGCCCCAGCCGGGCGCTGGTTTTCAACCGATCAATGGCAGTTGTATCGTAACTCTCGTGCCGCTGCCCTGAACGCTGGTGATTTCAAGTTCGCCTGCATGTTGGCGGACAATCGCGTGCGACGTCGAGAGGCCGAGGCCCGTGCCTCCGCTCTTCGTTGTGAAAAATGGATCGAATATGTTCTCCATGTGCTCCGGCGGAATGCCGCAGCCGGTGTCAATTATCGAAACCCGAACCCACGCCTTATAGCTATCGGGACCGATGGCCTTGTCCAGCGGAGCCAGCTTCACCTGTAACTCCCCGCCGCCCGTCATCGCCTGCAGCCCGTTGAGCATCAGGTTCAAGAAGAGCTGCTTGAGCTGAGACACGTCGCCCATAACGAACAAGTCGGGCGTTGGCTCAGGCCATTCAACGGACACCGATTGATCGCGCGCTTGATTCTGCAACAGAAGAAGCGTCTGGCGAATCAGTTGTCCGACGTCGATTCTGTCGGCTTTGAACTCCGTGCGCCTGGTGAGACTCAGCAATCCGTCAACCGTGCGGTTCATCCTGTCGACTTCGCTAATGACTCCCTCGATCAACGCCCGTTCCGGTTTGTTTTCGTGTTGTTTCAACAGGTATTGAACGGTCGATCGGATCGCGGTCAGCGGGTTTCTGATCTCATGCGCGATCGAGGCGGCCAGTTGGCCGGCCGTCGCCAGCCGTTCGGCGCGGTAAAGCTTGCGCAGGCGCTCTCGCTGCTCCTCCAACAAGCAGGCGTTCTCGATCGCGATGCCGGCCTGAATGGCCACCATCATCACCACGCTCAAGTCATCCGAACTCAACGCCCATTCCTTGTCGGTGGACGAGAGCAGGATCATGCCCGTCAGACGGCTGAGGGCCAACAGCGGCACGCACACCCTCACATCCATTTCCTCCAACATCGCCCTCTCACCGGCGCTCAGATAAGCGCATACTTCCGAATCCTCGCGCACCATCAGCGCCGTCTCGTTGGTTAGCAGCCATTTCGCCAGCCGGTCTCGTTGAGTAAGCGTGACCTTCTTGAGTTCTTCGGCTTCGTAACCCAGGCTGAAGCTGATCGTGTATGCGTTGGACTCACCGATGCTTCGGAGGAAGATTATCCGGTCGGCGCCAAACAACTGCTCAATGCGGGCGGAGATCGACGCCATAAGCGCGTCCGGATCGGCGATCAGCATAACTGAGCGATTGAACTCGATGAGAGTTGTAAGATGTTCACGCCACCGTCCGTAGGTGACGTTCTTCTGACTCAGTCTGCCCCGCAGCAGCCTCATCATATGCTACTCGCCTATGCTCGATCACATGCCACTTGAACTGAGAGCACCAAAGAGACCGGCCCGGAGAAGAGTACTTAACCTGTTTTGAAGTAACTACCTTTTTCAGTAACTACTTGAACTAACTCAAGTGGCTGCGGTTTCCTCTCTATGGTCTGACGCCAAATTCACAACTGCGATCTCGGATCACCAAATGCGGGCCGATTCTATCACCGTTCCATCCGGCCAGCAATTCCGGGGGCGTGAAGCGCGTGAAGATGGAGGGTAGTCAATCGCTGCTTGCCAGTCATTCTCGCCAACCAACTCATCCCAGAGGAGATCTTCAAGTATACCGCGACGGTCATTTGTTTGTTGTGAGCCGCTGACGCAATATATGGCTGGCCAGGTGACCGGCGGTTACACCCTTTCGTCGAGCTTGTCCTCTCAAAGCCTTAGCTATATCCGCATCAATCTCTATTTCGGTGTGACGCTTCCTTAATTCGCTCTGAACTTCAACTGTCATGAAGGCATTTGGGTAATCAGTTGTATCGTGGGTGTCCCAAAACTCCGCCGCCTCTTCATAGCTCGAAAATTCTTCAGGGATGGGATCAATCGGCTTCTTTTTGCTCATTGTAGTACCTCTGTTCCGCTCGGGTCATATCACGAGCTGAAATCGGCAACGCAGCCGCTCTGCGTTTGTGAATCAAGAATACAACCAAATACCTGCCTGCTTCTGTTTGACCGTAAGCAACATATAGGTCCTCCCCTTTGACCCTTCCCTTTTGGGCTCTGCGAACGTGGGGATTGGAAAACAATACAT
>JAHFUG010000089.1:0-15654 GCA_023265195.1 Blastocatellia bacterium
GGGAGGAAATGCGTGACACGATGAAGTCGGCGCTCGCCGATGCTCTTCAAGATATCAGAAGCCAGCATTTGAGAAAGATTCACCTGGCCGGCCACGCTCAACTGGGGTTCTCGTACCTGACTGCGCGGCCGGTATGAATCTCTCTTAGCTCCGTTAGTTCGCATCATCAGCGCTCGTGAAGTAGGAGCGACCATTCTGGCGGAGATTGGGGTCGCTCCTCCGGAGCTGGCAGCGATGGGGTATCGCTCATATCTACAGACAGGTGTCTCCTGCGGAGACAGCCCACAAGCGAGACCAAGCCGATCCCCGCTCCACTTGGACGCAGGAACACAGAATAGAACACTACCTAATACCTAAAAGCTACACTTATTTCTTGACGCTTGCTTTGGATCGCGAGGGCGGTTGATTTGACGCGAGGCCAACCTCAAGCCTTGGCATGAACTCATTTCTTCAGCCAGCTAAACAAGCCGTACCAAGTGGTCTCGCGGTAAAGGCGCGCGATCGAATCCGTGAGAGGGATGTTCTTAGGACAGACCTTTACGCAGTTCTGAGCGTTGCCGCAGTCGGCGATTCCGCCTTCCCCCATTATTGCTTCAAGCCTGATGTCTTTGTGCAGCTCGCCGGACGGGTGCTCGTTGAATAAACGAACCTGATTCAGCGCCGCCGCCCCGATGAAGCTGGATCTCGAGTTAACCTGCGGGCAGGCTTCGAGGCAGCACCCACAAGTCATGCAGGTCGACAACACGTACCGTTCATCCTGGATTCCCGGCGCCACGCGAGGCCCGGGGCCAAGGTCATAGGTCCCGTCGATGTCGATCCACGCGTGAACTCTCTTGAGCGACTCGAACATCCGCGACCGGTCGACCATCAGGTCGCGAATCACGGGAAACTTGGTCATCGGCTGAACAGTGATTGGCTGCTCGAGTTTATCCACCAAAGCCGTGCAGCCTTGCCTGACGCGGCCGTTGATGACCATAGAGCAAGCGCCGCACACTTCTTCAAGGCAGTTGGCCTCCCACACGACTGGAGTCGTCGATTTGCCGTCCGCGGTCACCGGATTCTTCTGGACGTCCATCAAGCAGGTCAGGACGTTTTCACCCTTGCGATATGGAACCGTGAACTCTTCCCACCGAGACCCGCCTTCAGGCGAGTCCTGTCTCTTGACCTTTAGGTTGATTGTATCCGCCATCGAATTCTCTCACTTATTAGCAATCAGCATTCAGCGTTCAGCAGTCAGCGTTCAGCAGTCAGCGTTCAGCAATCAGCAATCAGCATTCAGCAATCAGCAATCAGCGTTCAGCAATCAGCGTTCAGCAGTCAGCGTTCAGCAGTCAGCGTTCAGCAATCAGCGTTCAGCAGTCAGCGTTCAGCATTTCCCCAATTCCGCAATCATCAATCATCAATCATCAATTCCCCAATCATCAATTCCCCAATCATCAATTCCCCAATCATCAATTCCCCATTACCACGTCATATTTCCTAGCGCGAGGTTTTATCTGTGATATATCGACTGCTTCGTAACTGAACTCGGGTCCTTCAGGGGAGTGCGTCGCGATCGTAGTCTTCAAGAACTGCTCGTCATCGCGGCCTGGAAAGTCCGGCTTGTAATGCGCTCCACGTGATTCGTTGCGATTGAGCGCGCCAAGCGTAATCGCCCGCGCCAGCAACAGCATGTTGTACAACTGCCGCGCGTGCGGAAGCGCCTGCGTCGCCCAATAAACCGTCTCGTTTATGTCGACGCCGGCGAAGCGCTCGATCAACTCTTGAAGCTTGGCGTCGGTCTCTTCCAACTTCTTGTTGTAGCGTATGACCGTCACGTGATCGGTCATGAACTTGCCCATCTCGTCGTGCAGCTTGTAAGCGTTCTCTCCGCCCCGTTGATTCTTCAGCTTTTCGTTTATCGAGGTCTGCCGATTGACCTCCGCTTCGTGCAGGCCGTTGAGCGTTTCGCCGCGGGCTGAGCCCTGCGCGTATTTCACCGCGGCCGGACCGGCGACTATTCCAGCATATATACAGCTCAACAGCGAATTCGCGCCAAGCCGGTTCGCTCCGTGAATCGAATAGTCGCACTCGCCCACCGCGAATATTCCGGGAATGTTGCTCATCTGATTGTAGTCGACCCAGACGCCCCCCATCGTGTAATGCATGCCGGGGAATATTCTCATTGGAGTGTGGCGGGGGTCATCGCCGGCGAACTTCTCGTAAATCTCCAGGATGGCTCCCAGCTTGCGATTCAGGGTCTCGGCCGGGATGTGAGTCAGGTCGAGATACACCATGTTGCCGCCGCCGATTCCGAAGCCGTCCAGACATATCTGAAATATCTCCCGGGTTGCGATATCGCGAGGCACCAGGTTGCCGTACGCCGGGTATTTTTCTTCGAGGAAGTACCATCGCTCCGTTTCCGCGATCGACTTAGGATCTCGCTCGTCGCCCTTGTTCTTAGGAACCCAGACCCGCCCGCCTTCACCGCGCGCCGACTCCGACATCAACCTGAGTTTGTCTTCGCCGGGGATTGCGGTCGGATGCACCTGGATGAACTCGCCGTTGGCGTACTTGACTCCCTGCTGATAAAGCGCGGACTGCGCCGACCCCGTGCAGATAACCGAGTTTGTCGACTTGCCGAAGATCGAGCCCACTCCGCCGGTTGCGATTACGATCGCGTCGGCTGGAAACGCTTTCACTTCCAGCGTGCGCAGATTCATCGCCGTCAAGCCTCGGCACACCTGGTTGCCGTCGAGAACGGCGGATAGGAACTCCCACCATTCATATTTGGTGACGATTCCTTGAACCTCGAATCGCCTCACCTGTTCGTCCAGCGCATACAGAAGCTGCTGTCCCGTCGAGGCGCCCGCGAACGCCGTTCGGTGGTGTTTGGTTCCCCCGAAACGGCGAAAGTCGATCAAGCCCTCAGGCGTTCGCGAGAACGGCACGCCCATTCGGTCGAACATGTAGATGATCGCCGGCGCCATTTCACACATGGCTTTCACGGGCGCCTGGTTAGCAAGAAAATCCCCGCCGTAGATCGTGTCGTCGAAGTGGACCACCGGCGAATCGCCTTCGCCTTTTGTGTTGACCGCTCCGTTGATTCCTCCCTGCGCGCAGACCGAGTGCGACCGGCGCACTGGCACGAGCGAGAAAAGATCGACCTTGTGGCCGAGCTCGGCGATCTTTATCGTGGCCATCAGTCCCGCCAGTCCGCCGCCGATGACCGAGATTCGTATGTCAGCTTTCGCCATTTCTCATTCCTGTTGAGTATTAGAGCTTCGTTGAAAAACCGGTCACCGTATGAAAGCAAGCGCCGCGTTGACGCCGACCGCGGTCAGCGCGACTCCTAACGCGCCGCAGACGTAGCCCAGAAGCTGCTGGGTTCTCCTGCCCACGGCTATGCCCCAGTCGATCAGGAACAACCAGAGGCCGTTTGCGAAGTGAAAGGTAGTAGACGCGATCCCAATAAAGTAGAGAAAGAGAATGATCGAGTTTTGAAACTCCCGTCTTACTATTTGAAACGCCTCGTTCGGATGCTCGGCCACCGACCGCGCGTTCAACCCCGGTATCAACCCAAATCGAAAATTTAGAACGTGAAAGGTGATGAAGACGAACAGGATTACGCCGGTGACGCGTTGAATGAGATACAGCCAGTTCCGCCCATAATCATAGGAGCCGGCGTTCGGCTTTCCTTGATAGGTTATGACCATGCCGTAGACGGCGTGATAGATCAGCGGTAAGAATATGCCGAAGATTTCGATGAACAGGATGTAAGGCATCGCCTGAAGCTCCGTCACCGATTCGTTGAATAGTTGCTGTCCGCTCTTATGCGCGGCCTCGGAGCCAAGCGCTTTTGAATTAGTGTAGAAGTGTTCAAGCAGAAAGACACCCAAAGGAAGAACGCCGGTCAGTTGGTGCAGCTTGCGCAGCACGAAATGGCGCGAGATGTTTATCGGCATTTGAAAATGGCTCCTGATTGATCCCGTTTGCTCGAGCGCCGACGGCAAGGCGTCATACCGAATCGGATCGAGCGCTTCAATGCGCATCTCGACTCGGTCGCGCGAGCAAGCAAACCCTAATTCATAGCACAGTATGCAACCAGCATCCAAATCGTCCGGATTGGCTCGGCTATGCGACCGCTCCTGGCGCTCGGAATCAATCAATCCCACGCTCGCGACTGATGCAATCTCACCTAACTCACCGGTAGTTTTTCCAGCAGTTATCGGGCCTTGCTTTTTTATCGGTGGAGGCATTAATATAACCGGCTTGCTGTAGAAGTGGGCTTTGGCCCACTTTTTTACTTGAGTGGTATGGGAACAGATGGTCCGGATGAGCTGGGCGTCATTATAGAGCGCGTGATCAACCGTGAGGGGCTTGAGTTGGTTCACTGGGAAAGAGTTGGCCCCCCGGGCAATTCCATATTGCGAATCTATATAGACAGGCCAGGCGGCGTCAATCACGACGACTGCGAGAGAGTTAGCAGACAGGTCGGCCTTCTGGTTGACGTGGAAGACCTGATACCCGGCAGGTATACCCTCGAGGTTTCGTCGCCCGGCGTCGAACGTGGTCTCTATAAGCCCGCTGATTACGCGCGATTCGCGGGGAATAGAATCAAGCTCAGGACGCTCGAACCAATCCAGGGGCAGCGCGGTTTTCGGGGCACGTTGAAGGGGTTGAGCGAGGATCGAGTAGTTCTGGAAACCGACAACGCCGGAACGATTGAAATACCCTACGAAAAGGTGGCGAAGGCGAACATCGAATTCAAGTTCTAGCGGTCTGGAGACGGCCGCCGCGAGTTGAGCCGGAGAGTTCTAAATTATGTCTACGAGTCCGATACCGCAGACCATTGACATCCTCAGCCGGGAAAAGGGGATCGATCCGCAGGTAATTATTTCCGCGATTGAGGACGCCGTGGTTACCGCGGCGCGAAAACAGTTCAAAACCGGCGAAGATCTACATGCCCGTTACAATATCGAGAACGGCGACGTCGAGCTTTTCGCGGTGAAAACGGTCGTGGAAAACGTGGCCGATTCAGCGGTTGAAATCTCTTTGGCGGAAGTGGAAGAGATGGGCGTTGAAGGCGCGGAGGAAGGCGACCAGCTCGAATTCCCGAAATCTCGCGAAGACCTCGGCCGCATAGCCGCCCAAACCGCAAAGCAGATCATTTTTCAAAAGGTGAGAGAGGCCGAAAGGAATATCGTATACGACGAATACATCGAGCGGCTCGGAGAGCTGGTTCATGGATTCGTCAAACGATTCGAAGGAGGCCGCATAATTGTCGATCTCGGCAAGGTGGAAGCATCGCTTCCTCGAACCGAACAGTCTCGCGCCGAATCCTTCAGTCAAGGCGAGCGCATTCGCGTCGTCATCCACTCGGTGTCAAAAGAAGCCAAGGGTCCGCAAGTTGAAGTGTCGCGCACCTCGCCTGAGATGCTCAAGAGGCTCTTTGAAATGGAAGTGCCCGAAATTTACGACGGGACCGTTCAGATCAAAGCCGTTGTGCGGGAGCCGGGAGACCGCGCCAAGATCGCCGTCATCTCGACCGAGCGCGACGTAGACCCGGTCGGGGCTTGCGTCGGCATGAAAGGATCGCGGGTGCAGGCGATTATCAGAGAACTCCGGGGCGAGCGAATAGATATCATCGAGTGGAGCGAAGACCCGGCCGTTTTCGCCGCCAATGCTCTCTCTCCCGCTAAAGTGTCAAAGGTCGAGATCAACAGCTTTGAGGATAAACGGCTCACCGTCACGGTTCCGGAAGATCAGCTTTCGCTTGCAATCGGAAAGAAGGGTCAAAATGTCCGGCTGGCGGCTAAGCTGGTTGGCTGGCATGTCGATATTCGCAGCGCGGAAGAGGCGGCGCGCGCGGCGGCGGCTCAACTCGAGGCCGTGATGGCGGGGAGCGAGGCGACGCTTACCGATATTCGTGAGAGTCTCGCGCTGGATCAAATTACGGCGGAGCGGTTGAAAGAACGCGGCATCGAGAATATCGAGCGGCTTGCCGCGACCTCGGTTGACGAGATCGTCGATGCGATAGACATCAGTCTCGACGACGCGAACACCATACTCGAAAAGGCAAAGCGGCTCCTCGCTCAGAAGCATGCCCGTGAAGTGAGAGCCGCCCACGAAGCTCAGGCGCATGCCGAGGAAGCGCGCCTGGATTCCGATGCCCGTGAAGCCGCCGCGGCCCCGGATCTCGAATCATCCGCTAGCAATGCGATGGAAGCTTCGATCGCTGAGATTCCCGTTGGCGAATCCGCGGGCTCCGAAATCGAAGCGTCCAGTGAACAAATGGAAAGCGCCGACAGCAGTCCCGAGGTCACCGATGTTATCGAAGGAAGCGGGCCGCTTCCGGAAGCGAAGGACGAACGCTCGGATGACGAAGAGACGTAGCGGAACTTAGCTGACATTTCCGGGGTAGTTTCCGTTAGACTAGTAGGTGAATCAGAAGGAGCAAGGCAGGTAAGCAGTTTTCTTGGATCAATATGGCGGTGCAAAAGATAAGAATCTACGATCTGGCTAAGGAACTCAAGCTGGACAATAAGAAGGTGATGGATGACGCACGGCGGGAAGGCATTGACGTCAGCGTGCCGTCCAATACAGTGCCCATGGAGGTTGCCGAGCGAATCAGAACGAAGTACTTTCCCAAGAAAGTAGCTCCCTCGGTAGGGCCCCGCCTGGTCAAGACTCACAGGGCGGCTCAAGCCCAGGAGACCGAGTTTCAGCATCAGCACGTAGAGGAAGAAGTAATTGAAGCGGCTCCGCCAGTCCAGGAGGCGGCCCCGCGCGTTGACGCCACGCCTTCCAGAGTAGAACCGCCGAGGCCGAAAGTCATAAGGCTGAAGGCCGCTCCACAACCGCCTGCCGTAAAGCCTGCTTCAGAAGCGGTAATAACTGAACGTGCTGGCGAGGCGCCGCCTTCAAGCCCAACTCCCGCTGTACAGGGTCCATTTGCGGCCAGCGCAACCAGCGCGCCTCCGCTGGAACCGCCGCGCCCGAGAGCGCAAGTCCGAGTCCTAAAACCCCAACCGGGGGTGGTTAGTTCCACCATTGCCGCCGGTTTGGCTCAGGCGCGGCCAAGAACCGCTGAAACAGGCGTTGCTACGACGGCCAAGCCGCCATCCAGAACTGTTTATATTCCTGAAGACACGGGCCGGCCCCGCCGCAGAACACGGCGTGGGAAGCGCGGTCCGGGAGAGCCGGGGCGCGAGGAGGGACGGCATGTGGATGCGCCGCGCCATCATCAAGGGCCAGGCGTCGTTTACCCAAAGGTCAAGCCGGTCTTTACCGAGTTCAGGCCCGTAAGGCTAATAGAAGGCGCCACTGTGAAGGATCTTTCAGAACGTCTTGAAGTCAAGCCAAAAGATATCGTTCAGATGATGCTTCAACGCGGCGTGATGGCCACCATAAACCAAACGGTAAATCCCGATATCGCCGGCCAGATCGGCAGGGAGTTCGGCTACGACGTCTCTTTCGTCCCCTTCGAGGAAATGATCACGGACATCGAAGAGGAGAAGATAATCGAATCCGGCGAGGAAGGGCTTGTTCCGCGGGCGCCGGTCGTCACCGTGATGGGGCATGTGGATCACGGCAAGACTTCACTTCTGGACGCGATCCGCGAGACGCGCGTCGCTGAAGGGGAGGCTGGCGGAATAACCCAGCACATCGGCGCCTATTCGGTGAAAGTGGCCGATCCCGACAGCGCGGATCAACTTCGACGCATTGTGTTCCTGGACACTCCGGGTCACGAGGCGTTCACCATGATGCGCGCGCGGGGCGCGAAAGTTACGGACATAGTCGTGCTGGTCGTAGCCGCGGATGACGGCGTTATGCCGCAGACTTTGGAAGCGATCGATCATTCTCGCGCCGCCGAGGTCCCGATCGTCGTCGCAATAAACAAGATTGACAAGCCCGACGCACAGCCCGACAGAGTCAAGCAGGAACTGGCCGACCGCGGCCTGCTGTGGGACGGGTGGGGCGGCGACGTCGTTATGGTCGAGATCTCGGCAAAGAAGCGCCAGAACATAGACGCGTTGCTCGAGATGATATTGCTCAACGCCGACCTTTTGGATTTGAAAGGGAATCCGGAACGTCTGGCGTCCGGCGTCGTGCTTGAAGCAAAGCTCGACCGCGGCCGCGGGCCGGTCGCTACCGTGCTCGTACAGCAGGGTAATCTCAAGGTGGGTGACGCGTTCATCGCGGGCCAGATATTCGGCAGGGTTCGAGCCATGCTCGACGACAGGGGAAGGCCAGTTAACGAGTGCGGCCCTTCGACGCCCGTTGAAGTTCTGGGACTGCAGGGAGTGCCGGCGGCGGGAGACCAAATACAGGTTGTGAAGGACCCCAGCCAGGCCCAACATATTGCCGCTCAACGTCAGATGCAAGCCCGCCAGGCTGCTATCGCCCGCACCTCGGCGCGAAGCCTCGAGCAACTCTTCGCGGACAAGAGCCAGATCAAGGAGCTGCTGGTGATTCTGAAAGGCGACGTACAAGGTTCGGTCGAGGCGGTGCGAGACGTTCTCAACAAGCTCTCGACCGAACGCGTCAAGGTTCGCATCATCCGTTCCGGCGTCGGAGCCATCACCGAGTCCGACGTGATGCTCGCCGCGGCGTCCTCGAAGGACATGAACCGCGCCGCCGTAATCATAGGCTTTAACATCAGACCGGAATCGCGCGCCCGCGAGATCGCCGAAATCGAGGACGTAGACATACGCCTCCACACGATTATTTATAAAGTGGAGGAAGAAATTCGCAACGCCATGCTCGGCCTGCTTGACGCCACAAAGCGAGAGGTAGTGACTGGCCGGGCGGAAGTCAGACAAATATTCAAAGTTCCCCGCGTTGGCACGATTGCCGGCTGTCAGGTTGTCGACGGCGCCGTCAAGCGAACAACGGCCCGAGTGTTGCGAGACAACGCCGTCGTGTTCGAGGGCCGCATCGAATCGCTGCGAAGATTCAAGGACGACGTCAGCGAGGTCAAGCAGGGCTTCGAGTGCGGCATTGGAATAGAACGGTTTCAGGATCTGAAGATCGGCGACGTGATCGAGGCCTACGTGACGGAAGAAGTCGCTCCCACGCACCTGTGATCGCCTCTGAATCATCCGGCGTTCAACCCGAAGTGCTCGTTAGAAGGCGCTTCTGAAAACAGACGCCGAGGGTGTCGGCGCCTCGTACATCTCTACCCCCACAAAATAATCTTGATTCATGCGCGCACTCGATCGGTCGCTACCTGCCTCCATCGTCTAATCCTGCTTCTAACTCTGAGACCTCCCGGACGCGGTTAGCGCCGATCAGCGACGCGATCATTCGGAACTTCACTGAACCTTCCCGCCTGGCTCGCCATTAGAACCGGGCGTCCTGCGCGGCAAAGGGAAATCATGAAGAACAGAACAATAGTGATCGTTGGAGGAGCGCTAGCGGGGCCGACTGCCGCCGCCCGTGCAAGGGAGATCGATGAGCACGCGCGAATTGTCTTGATCGAACGCAATCGCCGCGTCAGCTATGCCCAGTGCGGCCTTGCTTATCACTTGAGCGGCGAAGTCGGATCCCTGGACGATCTCGACCAGGAACGAGCCGAGTTCTTCAACTCGGTCTACGGCGTCGAAGTGTGGACTGAAGCGGAAGCCGTCGCTCTCGATCCGGCCCTCCACGAAGCGTCGGTGCGGAGGGCGGGACAGGTCGAGCGGGTTGGCTACGATTCCCTGATCGTTGCTCTTGGCGCAGCATCGCTGATTCCCGACAAACTGGACGTTCACGCCGAGAACATGGTCTGCTTCAGGACGCTCGAGGATATGGAGGCGATAAAGCGAACGCTTTCGAGCGGGGAGCGCCGGATAGCGGTGATAGGTGGCGGGCCGATGGGAATTGAAGCGGCGGACGGTCTGATTCGCGCGGGCGCCGAGGTTACCCTGATCGAACGAGAGCCAAGGCTGCTGAGCGGTTTCGGACCTCGTGTCGCCGATCGAGCGCTTCGGGCGCTTCGGCGGCGGGCCCGCGTGGTCACCGCGGCCACCATTAATTCGATTGAGCCGAGCGGCGGCCGGATCAACGCCCTGATACTTTCAAACCGGAAGCGAATCGAAACCGACCTGGTGATCGCAGCCATCGGGCTTGAGCCGCGCACCGGCCTGCTGCGAGCGGCTGGAGCTGCGCTTGCGGATGACGGGACGGCGGAGATCGACGAGCGAGCGGCAACCTCGCTGCCCGACGTCTATGCCTGCGGCGTGTGCGTATCGGCGCCCCAGGCAGTGACGGGCCGGCGCGTGTGGTCGCCCCAAGGCGCCATCGCGGACAAGACGGCTCAGGTTGCCGGCGCGAACGCAGCCGGAGGCAGCGCAAGCCTCGCGCCCTTTCTTGGATCGATGTTGGTCCGAGCGGCCCAGACGACGTTGGGCCGAACCGGTCTGTCACAAGCTGCCGCCGCCGCTCACTTTGGCCGCGAGGCGATTGCCGTTACGACGGTGCATGCCCCTGCGCGCGAGCGCTACGTTTCGCCGGCGCCGTTGATGCTGCTGCAGCTAATCTGGCGGCGCAGCGACGGGAGGGTTCTTGGAATAGAAGCAGCCGGTGAAGCGGGAGTGGATAAGCGAATAGACGCGGCGTCCGGGTTCATCGCTTCCGGCGTCACTATCGAGCAGTTGGCGGCGGCTGATTTCGGTTACGAACCGCCTTACAATGCGGCGCGCGACCCGTTGAACGTCGCCGCAACGGTCGGGGCGTTCGAACGAGCCGGGCTGGGCCGGTCAATAGAGCCTGAGGATCTGGCGAAGCTGCTCGCAAGCGTGCAAGTGATCGATGTCAGCGCCGCGAAAGCCGGGGCCGTCATTGCAGGCGCGGCGGCGATCCCGCTCGAGGAGCTTCGCGCGCGGCTGGACGGACTGGACCGCTCGCGTCCAGTTGTAACCGTGAGCGAGACGGGAAGACGCGGGTGGCTGGCCGCGCGGATCTTGTCGCAGAACGGCTTCTCGGATGTAGCAAATCTGTCTGGCGGCTTACTGGCGTGGCCGCCAACCGATTGATCGGCGCTGGACGGGCGCGAAGGAGGTTGAATCGTGAAGGGTCGAATCTGGAATCGCGCTACCACGGCCGACCTGAACCGCTACCCGCCGGAAGCGGTCTTCGAAGCCGGCGAGCGCAATCATCACGTATCGAACACGAGTTACCCAATCGCTCATTCCTCGGTCTGGAAGCCGTATCGCGTCGGGCGTCCGCTGCGCGAGCAAGTAGTCAGTCGAGCGTTCCAGGGCGTCGACGATCTGTGTCTCTACGTTCACATCCCGTTCTGCGAAGCGCGCTGCTCCTACTGCGAATACACCGTCGTAGGAAAACACGAGATGTCGGAGACCGCCGCGTACATGCAACGGCTGAGCGGTGAGATGGCTATGTATCGCGATTTGCTCGACACCAGGCGGCGCACTCTGCACGGATTCGACATCGGCGGAGGCACGCCTTCGTTCGTCGAGGCGGAGCTGATCGCTGAGTTGCTCGGCAACGTAAGAGCGAGCTTTCGCTTCGGCCCAAGCTGCGGGATCAGCATCGAGACGACGCCTCGGATCGCGGCGTTGGAAGGGAGAAAGCTGGAAGCCTACGCCCAAGCCGGCGTCGAGCGAATCAGCATGGGCGTCCAGGTGATCGAGCCTGACCTGCTGCGAGTGCTGAACCGGTCGGGCAACGGAGTCGAGCATCACAACCGGGCCGTCGAGAACATCAGGCGGGCAGGCTTCGCGAAGTTCAACCTCGATCTGATGTATGGCTTTGCCGGACAGTCGCTCGAAAGCTGGCGGGCGACCGTGGAACACGCGGTCAGTCTCGGTCCCGAATACATCACCCTCTACCGAATGCGCTATAAGCTGACTCGAATCTCGGAACAGGCGCCGCGCGTGAGACTTGAAGCAGTGCACGAACAAGCAGCGCTGGCCAAGAGGCTGCTTGCCGATGCGGGCTATCAAGCGAATCCCGGAAAGAACACCTACAGCCGGATCGAGGGTGACCCGGGAACGAGCGATTATCTTACCCGGCGCGTCGTCGACGGCATGCCGTATCTGGGACTGGGGCTTGGAGCCCAGACGTTCACTCATACGACGATCGGCTACAACGACGGCGCGGCGGGGAAGACGTTGACTCCCTACGCGTCGTCGGTTGAAGCGGGGCGGCTGCCGATTCAGGATCTCTACGACTTGCCGCTTACGCATATGATGGCGAAGATGGCGGCGGTTAGCTTCTACTTCGGCGAGATAGATCGCGCGTCGTTCCATGAGAAATTCGGCATCGCGCTCGAAGAGGCGTTTGCCGAAGAAGTCGACTTTGTGCTGGAGCGCGGGCTCATGCGATACACGGATCGTGCGTTGAGCTTGACCGCGGAGGGGGCCAGGCGCTTCAACGGAGTGATTGCGCTATTCTTTGCGCCGTCGGTGCAAGCGTACCTGATCGATCGCGATCCGGACCGCGCCGATGACATGACTCGCAACCTGGCGCATTGCGTTGAGTGCCGCACGGCAGGCCGGGATGAAACAGGGATCCGCGGGAATGACTGGATAAGGTTCCGGCTTCAGTGTTGATTCTCGAGGGCTTGGCGAACAGGCCGAGTGAATGAGAGCGAACCGTTCTGAAACCGCGAGGTGATCGTGAGCGCGAAGATCGTAATCCCTGAGTCCCGGACGAGCGGCGCCGCTCGCTTTGGCGCCGTCTCCGCATCCGAGACCGGTATTGACTTCGCGAACATTCTGTTTGGCGGGCCCTGCAATCGGGCCTGCCCGTTCTGCATTGGCAAGCTGATGCCTGCGCGAGTCAATGAGAATAATCTGAATCTGTTCCCGCCGCGCAACATCGGCGCGTTCATCGGCGAGGTCAACCGGCTGGGCATACGTCAGATTGTGTTCACCGGTACAACGACCGACCCGCAGCTCTATCGGCACGAGGCCGCTTTGCTCAGCCTGCTCCGAGAACAAGTCACGACCGGGGCCCATTATTCGGTCCATACTAATGGCGCGCGGGCGCTCGAGAGGATGGATGTATTCAACCGGTATGACCGGGCTTGCATATCATTCCCGTCGTTTGCGCCCGAGACGTACGAGCGGATGATGGGCTCGCGGCGCGTGCCCGACCTGAAGGCGATAGTCGAGCGGGCTGGAATCCCGGTGAAGGTCTCTTGCGTTGTGGATGAGCAAAACGCCGGCCAGATTGATTCCTTCATCCAGCAGTGCCGTCAGATCCGAGTGAAGCGGCTCGTGCTAAGACATCTCTACGGCGAGACTCGCGAGTGGGGTCCGCTGGAGGGCGCCACGTTGAAGTACTACTACCGCGGCAACCCTGTTTACGACGTTGGTGGGATGGATGTGACCTGCTGGAGCTTCGATATTGCGTCGAGCACGAGCATAAACTTGTTTGCTGACGGGACGATTGGAACTTCGTATCTGCTGGCTGATACTCCGGAACTGCGGTAGCGGAACGGCGGCGCGGTGGAGTGAACTCGAGACGTCTAACGCCCCCGTTCCAGGCGCGGCGGGCCTGCCGGGCGGCGCCGACGAGTGTGACGCACCCGCGACGGGCGTGTCGCCCATTGGTTTCGCTGCCGGTTGCGGCACGGCGGTGGCCGTGGCGGCGGCGCGCGTTTACATGTCAGCCACGCGGCGCTCAAGTCTTTCAATACCATCGAGCAACAGACGCTCGCGAGCCGTTGATTCGGAAGACCCCGCGGTTGCATCGGGGGCAGGCGCCATCGAACCGGCCGGACCCACGCGTGGTCTGGGTTCACTCCTGCTTGAGGGAAGACGGAGAAAACGCGGAGGAAAAAAGAGGGGTCAGGCTTGACTTCGTTGAAATGTGGAGCGTCAGGCTTGACGCGGAGGAAGAACGGAGGAAGAAATAGAATAGGGGTCAGGCTTGCCTTCGTTGAAATGTGGAGCGGCCCTTTGGACCTTTATGATTGCACATCTCGCGAGGCCTTTGGACCTGACAAGCCTTGTGACGCTTCGTTAGATCAAATGTCAACAAACTCAAGCCTGACCCCATCTGGATCTGACCCTGTGACCCTGTCGCCTAATTTCAGGTTGCAGAGTATCAGTTCGACTCCTATTCTAGAGGAACTGTGAAGATCCGGTTCTATCTCGATCCGACGACCGACCTTCCTCATATTTACAATCACGACGTCGGCGAGGCTGAGGTTGAACAGGTTTTGGCGAATTCAGATGAGGACCGGCCCGGAACGAAGACATCTCGCGTGGCGATCGGTTGCACGGAGGCGGGGCGAATCCTGCGTGTGATCTATGTGCGCGATCCGAAACCCGACAGCGTATTTGTCGTCACCGCATATGAATTAAGGGGCAGGCCGCTCGTGGCATTCAAACGACGCATTAAAAAGAAACGAAAATGAAAAGACGAAATCGATTTCCAAAGGGCTGGAACGAGGCTCGTGTGCGAGAGGTTCTCGAACACTATGAAAGCCAAACAGAAGAGGAAGCCGTAGCTGAAGATGAGTCGGCCTTTCGCAGGCGTGATCAAGCGATAATGGTCGTCCCTAAAGGACTCGTGGCCACAATCACAAAGCTGATCACCCGAGAGGAGACCGCGGCACGGGGCCGGCATAACGTATTAAGACTTGGCGCGGGGCGGCGGTAGGGTCAACTCGCGCATGCGCCACCTGAGCCGCCGCGCAAGTCTTGTTGATTGCACCAAGCCGGATTGAGAAGAAACAGTAGAGTTCGGTTTGGACTTTCAATAAGAGGGCCGAGTTGCTGTCAGGTATTGGTCAGCCGCGCGCTTAACCGCCTGATTCAATCTAGTCGGCGCTCGGTACTCGGTTCGGCCACGGTTTATCTGGTCATCGGTGGATTCTACAGCCGTCGCTGATGCGTTCGGGCGGTCGGGCTCGGCTGCTTGTTGATCAGTGGACAACAGCCTTCCCACAACGCCGATGATCAAGTCTGGCGCTTGCTTGTCGGGAGCTTCTTCTCACGCGGCGGACGGACGAGCTCGAACAGGGTCCACTTCCTGCCCAGCGTCCACTGCACGAAGAACTTGATCCCACACGGGGCGATGGTCGTGGTTGCCCGCGCATACTTCTTGACATTCCTGATGTAGAGGAAATACTGTCGGAGTTCTTCCTCGGTCACGAGGTCAGGAGACTTGTGATAGTGCTGGGCCAGTTGACGCACGGCGCGGACGTAGGCTTCCTGAGTGCGTTCAGACATGCCTCGGAGTTGAAGAGTCTCGATCATTCTCTTTTGCAAGTCGGTCATAGCTACACCTCCAAATTGGATTTGAGTTTGGGTGAACTCAGTGTAGCGGATTAGACTTCCCGATCGAGAATGATCGAGCTATCACAGTATTCAGGCGAGTGCGCTAGCCGCTGCGCGCAGCGCTTAGTTCAACAACACCATGCAGGGGAGCGCACGAAGCGCAGTTCACGTGGTTATTCGAGTGCCGTTCGTGCCCCCCATGATGGTGAGCGTTAGACCCCCACGTGCGGTAAGATACAATGACTGCTGAGGCTGAGGATGTTGAGAGGATGAATGATCATCAAAGACATAATATGGCTCAGAAATATCGTAGATAAACTTGCTGTCAAACATCACGTTGAGCCTGATGAGGTTGAACAGGCGCTAGAGAATCAGCCTAAAATCCGATTTATGGAGAAAGGCGAGCGGAAAAATGAAGATGTCTATTTAGCTCTAG
>JAHFUG010000089.1:15754-20769 GCA_023265195.1 Blastocatellia bacterium
GTATTCGCGGAGTGAATTCCGCCGTCACCGAGGTCGCAATCTCGCGAACCGCAGCCGTGCATATGCTTGCCGTCGCTTTGGTTCTTCGTGCTTTGGTAGCGCTTGCGGTCGTTTGGCGACTGCTAAAACAAGCTCCCTTGCTCACTCACCTGCTCTCCGGTCGGCGAATGTTCTTCGAGCCAGTCTCCAAGCCGCGAAGGAGCGTCGTCAAACGTGGCGGGAAACGGAATCGCTCCACGTTTGATCAATAGCCGATTGCCGTCCGGTACATCGGGTCCGTCAACCACGAACACGGGAACCCAGCCGGCTTTCAACGCTTCCACCGCGCCCGCCCACGTGCCGCCCTTCTCGGCGTCGCTTGCGATCACCAGAGCGAAATTCGACAACGCGTAGATCAGCTTATTCCGCGCCATAGCCATTCCAACGTTGAAACTCGCGTGAGGAGAGTATGGCGTCGCGAGCACGAGTTGTCCCTCCTCAATGGCGGATCGAGCATCGGACGCCCGAACGGCTTTTTCCAGGCTGTCGGCCAACAAACCCGCGGCCCTTCCGCCAGCGGCTAGCGCCGCACCCATCGCAGTCTTGTCCACGCCACGCGCGCCGCCCGAATAAACCGTCAGTTTGGATTCGGCGCAAGCATTCCCGGCGAACTCAGTCAAAGCTGAACCGCGTTGATCGATGTTGCGGGAACCAACTACCGCCAGGCCCGGCCGATTCAACAATCGAGCGTCTCCGGCCCCGTAGAGGATCGGCGGCGCCGCGCTCTTCAATCGCTCGGCGAGCCGCGGCGGGTAACTCTCATCAAATCGCGTGACGATCCAAATCCCAAGCTCCGCGAGCCGCTCGAGTTCCTGCTCTATCACGCCGCCGCGCCCAAGCAACCAGGCAAGCCGCGCGGCTTCGGCGTCGTCGGTCTGAAGAATCGACTTGATCTGCTCGACGCTCGAACCCGGCAGCTCGCCAACTTTGAAAGAGGCCGTTGAGAGCTTTTGTTCAAGCTTGCTCAATTCCCGCGCGCCAAGCGGCTTCGCATCCGGGTCGTCGGGCAACCCGAGATGCGAACATAGAAAAAAGAGCGCTAATGATTCGTTGCTGAGTTTCATCATCAAGTCTTGCGCCCCGTCGCGCGAGCCAGCGTAAAAGGATGAACCACGCCGCCGCCTTTCTTTCTAAGCAGCCACCCGGCGAGCGTCAGGGTCCAACCGGAATCGACTATGTCATCAATCAACAGCGCGGGGCCGGCCGGAATGTCGCCGGTCGCGTCGAGCGTTCCCACGACGTTGCGAGCTTGCATCGAGCTGTTGGCCATCAGCTTTTGTTCCGCGGCGTCCGATGTGCGAACCATTGAGGCGGCGAACCCAACGCCGAGCGACTCAGCCAGCCGCGACGCGAAATCATACACCAGCCTCGGATGACGCCGCGAGGGAATGGCCGTCACCCACTCGGGAAACGGCTCGGGCTTCCAGCGCTCGCGTATCAACTTCACGGAAGCGTCCACGAGTTGATCGTCAAACCGGCCGCGTTCGTATTTGCCGTCGCGCACCAGCCGCCCCCAGCCGGCGTCGCCGTAATAGCACAGCGAGCGGCCCGGCGCGTTACGCAACTCAACGGGGATGACCGACGTCTCCGAGAGAATCATATCCAAGGGCCATCGCTTCTTAGGTTCGAGCACGATGTCGACTCGTCCCAGAAACTCCTCCGCTTGTTTGATGACTTCGATTGATGCTTCGGCGCGAAAGCCCCGGCCCTGACAGTTGGCGCACACGCCGCAAGCCTTCGCATCGGGATCGTCCAGCGCGCGGGCGAGGAATTCCATCAAGCAACCGCGATGAGCCATGTATGCCTGCATCTGGGCCAGCTCGGCCCTTCGCAAGGCTGTGATCCGCTCTGTTCGTTCAACATCCGGCGCCCACTGATTCGCGGTGCGAAAGTAAAGAACTCTTTTCTCGAATCTGGTCTCGATCGCGCCGTCGATCTCCAACAGCTTCAACGCGCGGTCGGCCATTGAGCGAGAGACGTTGACTCGGGCGAGCATCTCGTTGATAGATAGCCCGCCGTTTGCGCCAACCGCGTCCAATATCGAGGTCATCGTTTCAGGCGAAGGGAACGCGCTCTCGATAAAGTAATCTTGAATGTCGTCGTCTTCGCTTCCGCTGAGCAGTATTCCGTAAGCGCGATCGACGGCCCGTCCGGCTCTGCCGACTTGCTGATAATAGGCGACAACCGAACCCGGCCGCTGAAAGTGAATCACGAAGGCCAGATCAGGCTTATCGAATCCCATGCCAAGCGCGACGGTTGCGACCAGCGCTTTGATCTCGTTATCGAGCAGCGCCTTCTCGAGTGCTTCACGATCCATCTTCGCATCATCGCCCGCGTGATATGCTTCGGCGATGACGCCCCGCGACTTGAGCCAGTTGGCGACGCGTTCGACGTCGGCGACGGTCATACAATAGATCACGCCGCTGCCTTTGAACTTCCGAATGTTCTCGGCGAGCCATGCAAGCCGCTCGGCCTGGCTCGAAAGTACGATGTTCTGGAGACGCAGCGACTCGCGAGCGAGGGGGCCTCTCGATACGGCCAAGTCCGGTCCGAGCTGCTGCTGGACGTCCGCGACAACACGGTCATTCGCCGTTGCGGTCGTACCCAGAACCGGAATCCCGGCGGGAAGGCCGTCCATCACGCGAACTATGCGGCGATAGTCGGGTCTGAAGTCGTGGCCCCAATCGGATATGCAGTGAACTTCATCGACGACGAACAATCCTGTCCGGCCCGACGCGCCCGGCAGCACCGATCTCATAAAACGCTCATTGGCCAATCGTTCGGGTGAGATCAATAGAATGTCGCAGGAGTCATCGGCAAGCGCGGCTTCGGCGGCGTCCCATTCGGCGCGATTCGAGCTGTTGATAGTGAACGCACGAACGCCGATGCGCGAGGCCGCTTCGATCTGATTGCGCATCAGCGATAGCAGTGGGCTCACGAGAATCGTCGGACCTGCGCCCTGTTCTCGAAGGAGCTTCGTCGAGAGGAAGTAAACAAGACTCTTGCCCCAGCCGGTTCGTTGAACAACAAGAACTCGGCCGCGGCGTCCAACGATGGCGTCGATCGCTTGCCACTGGCCCTCGCGAAACTGAGCGCCCGGCCCAAGCATTTGCCCCAAAAGTTCACGTGCTCTTTCAAAAAGGTTGTTGTTCGTCATTTGAGCACTACATCATACGACTGAGGGACGATGATATCGAACTCTCGCTGAAACACAACGCTCAGGCTGAGGCGCGACGCATGGCGGTAACTCTCTTGATACGATCGCGCGGTAGCCGACTGAGCTTCAACCTCGGCCCAACCGCCAGGCCCGCAAGCCTCGAGACACCATCGTGCTTTAGCCGATGGAGCTTAAGTTTCAGCCTGACAGTGGGCGCCGAGCGAGTCATTAGGTCGAACCTGAACGCTCCATCGGCTGAAGCCCGATGGTATCCACCCAACGCCCAGCCGTGTTGTTAGATCGGTGTGTCCAGTTCCTAACTTAACTAGTGGTGCTCGGCGGAAGTAAATCACCAGCCACAAAGATGCGCAAAAATCGCAGGACGGAACTCCGGGAAGGCTCGAGGTGCGAAAGGACGAGCCAACCGAAGGATATGCTTGTCCGTCTTCTTCATCTCTGTGACTTTTGTGTCTTTTTGTGGCCATGAAACTTCTGCCACGCACCACTAGCAGGATTCAAGGATTGTATCGCCCGCCTATGTTCCCTTCCACGGCGCAACGGAATCCCAAGGTTCACGCTCGAGCCGGCAAGTTCCATCGTATTATCCACGGTCGCGCCTCAGAGTTAGTCCGCCGTCCACGGTTATCACCTGGCCCGTGATGTAATTATCGGGCTCGAGCAATAGGCGCGCGACTTTCGCTACGTCTTCAGGCCGGCCGAATCGCGGTATGATCCCTTGCTCTACATAAAAGTCGTACTTGCCCGACTCGATTGATTTCAGCGCCATCCCGGCTCTGTTCACGCCAGGAGCGATCACATTCACCCGGATTCCATCGGGACCTCCCCACTGCTTTGCCATGATTCGCGCCGCTTGTATCAAAGCCGTCTTTGGACCGGCGTAATTAATGCTCGACTCGAAGGGCGCCACCGCTTGCATCGTCGACAACAACACAATTGAGCCGGATACGCCTCTCGCTTTCATTCGGGCGGCTGCTTCGCGCGCGAGCATCAGCGGAGCCACGTAATTCTCCTGAACCGATTCATGAAGGTCGCTATCGGTCATATCCTCGAACTTGACCCGCGCCGGGTCTCCAGTAAAGCAGACCAAGCCATACACCCCGCCATTCAGTTCGTCGGCTGTATCCACGCAACGAACCCGGGACGCGGGATCGGCCAGATCTCCCTCGACCAGATGTATCGACTTGCCATATTTCTCTTCTAAGTAGCGTTGAAGGGAGCGTGCTCTATCGCGATTGCTTCGGAATCCCGCAACGACCGTTGCGCCGTCGCGGGCCAGCAACGCGGTTGTGGCGCCGCCCAACCCGCCGGTTCCGCCCGCTACCAATACCGTGCGGCCCGAAAGGGGTCCTTCGTTGAAATCAAACTTGAATGTTTCATCATGCATGGCCGTCACTCTCAGCGGTTCGCCTTATCATTACGGTACAACTTCTATCGCATGCTAGAGCGATCAGCAAGGCATAGGTTACTGATTCAGTTGAGCCCAATGCCGGCGCGGATCAGGGAAACCGCTGATTGACGCTGACTGCGTGACGCTGATCAACGCTGGTCAGCGAGCCGAACGCAGCGCGATCCGCAGTCGCTCCGCGCGTTCTCACTCGAATCTCGCAAACAATTTCTTGCCGGGTTTACGTCTTATATGGCTGAAGGGAAGTGTCTTCGCGGCGGTTTGCTTCAGCGACACTTGCGCCGTATCCTCAATCAGGCGTCCGTGATAGCCGCGTAACCAGCAAGCTTGAATCCAGGGAGTGAATTCCATATGAAACCGAATCGACCGATCTGTCTCACCGCGATCGTAGCC
>JAHFUG010000420.1 GCA_023265195.1 Blastocatellia bacterium
TTCTCGCGAACGTTGTCATCGTGATTCACCTCCTTAAGCCGAGTTACCGCGTGTTTAATCCTTCCTTTTTCCGCGCAAAACCGAAAAGCTGACGGCTAACCGCTGAAAGCTGATCGCGCTTTTTCGCGGACTGCGCTCGGGAATCGGTTGCCCGAAGGGCCAGTTTTTTGCGGCGCAGTCCGCGAAAAAGCCTAGCCCTTCTTTTCAGACGGCAACTCGAAATAGGGGAGAGCAGTCGTAGCCTTCTTAGGCTGATAAAACTCCTTTCCGCCTGAGGACGCGTACAATTCGTAAGCGGCCTGATACTTTGCCTCCCAGCGATCGGTGCTGTTCTGTACGTGATCGAGGAAACCTTCTTTCTCCTGGCTCTTCTCGATGTACTGAGGGAAGGTGAGACCCCTGTAATTGAGCAACAGGGCCTGTGATGCCTGATCTATCGCGCCCCAGGATTTGTTCTTCATGTTGTTTAACAACCAGACAAATTGATTGTAGAAAGCGTTCTCGAACTCCATTCGTTCGATCTCACGCCAATAAGTCTGCTTGGAGACTCTGCCGGCCGCCGCCATCTTGTCGAGATCGTTGAACTCCTTCCATGCGGCCGCGTTGCTCAACTCGAACACAAGGGAAGTCAGGGCCTGCCGTTTGGACTTGTGGTAATCGATCAGGATATCGAACGTCCCCATATCGGTGTGCGTCACGCCGTCGGCGAGGTCTACAGTCGGCGTCTTTGGAACCGACTCCAGCACGCCCTGGTAGAACTCGTTACCGCCAGGCGTCTCATTGCGCAGAATGCTCAGCAACTGGTTCGCTGTATAGTCCGGCGGATCGGTTATCGGTTCGACGTCGCCATCCATGACGCCGTAGTCGTTGCCCTCGATGTCACGAAACCAGTGGTATCCGCTTTCAATGCGGTTCAACTGACCGATCCACACTTTCTCATCCGGCCGTTTTACCTTGAAGAACCGATCATCGGGCGCAACAAGGCTACTCACTTGCACCATCTGAACCACGCGCTGAAGCAACGGCGCGCCTGAATTCTTCGAACCTGGCCGCTCGATTTCCGAGGCGCGCTGTTTCACCGCGTCACCGTTGACGCCGCGCTCCGGCGTGGGCCCGGGCGCTCCGTCGGAATAAGCGGTTCGCGATGCGAGCGCTTCCGAAAGTTGTCTCTGCGCAACCGCGCGCGGACTTTGGTTCAGGCGCCGGCTGAGATCGGCCTGCGATTGGAGCGTCGCGCTTTGGCCGAGCCGCTCCTGAAGAGCTCGTTGAGCCACGACGCCCGGGCCGCCGGCAACCGCGTTATCACCTCGATCCCGACCTGCCTGCCGAGCGTCCTTGCCGGCGGCGTCCCTATTTTTCCAGGAGAACGTATTCATCATATTTGGCTCTTCATTCTCACCCACGGCCTGCGTCAGCCGCGCTTATGTCGTGTTCAATCGCCGACGTCAGGAAATACCAATCGAGTCCAGCCGGATCGGGGTCATAATAGAACTCGATCGAGAACATCGCGGCCACGTACGGCCTCGTTTGTATGAATTCCGAGATTTCGGATTCAGAGGCGTACTGGCCTTCCGTCCTTGCGCGAGAAGCGTCGTAATACCAGGGCGAAAGGTATTCAACCAACTCATCGTTCAAGCGATCGATGCACGCGCCGGTGTCTTCGCCGCTCACGAACTCGACGGTGGTGATAACCTCGATCCGCACGTAAACCGGATTCACCACCTGCAACGAGATGAAGGGGCTGATCAAGCTCTCGATATAAGATTGAATCGCCGCCAGAAGCTCCGAGCTTGCGGCGGGCGCGGCCGGGTCCAGCACCTCCCTGCTGTCCGCGCCCGGCACAACCACCAGCAGCACGCCGCCCGGCGCATCGCCGCCGCTGGTGTTCCTCGCCGGAAGCGCTTCGACTTTCCAGATCGTGGGAAAGCGCTCCAACACCAGTCGCTCGTAATCCCATCCAAGAATGCCGCGGTCTTTATGCTGAAGCCGCTCGCCCACTCGAATCTCGAAACTCGTCTCGTCTTCCGGCGGACTGCCGCCGAACGACTCCATCGGCTGATCTATCTGAGCTATGTCAGGGAGGTCTTGAACCGAGCTGCTGATCGTGTGAGCAGGCAACGCTTGTCTGAGGCTCTCACCGGTGTTGTCAATATTCCGCCACGTGGCGAGACCCGCCTGGGCGTATATGCCGATCGTGTTTGGAAAGCCGCCCGGCCTCGCGGCCGCCGACGCGCGGAGCCACTGATAGTCACCCGTCAGCACCGTGTTGTTCGAAGGGTCGTAGGTCGGCAAGCTCAACGCGACTACTCCGGTGTTTCGAAATCCGTTCGTCGAGTCCGCTCGAATCTGCATCGCCTGCAACCGAGTCCATTGATTTCCCGACAAATAGTCCCATTGAACTTGTGGCAGCTTGGCGGGCTGGCTGCCGGTCTGCGCCGCCATCTGACAGAGCAGCGTCAACGTCTGAGGCGGTATCAACCGCGAAAAGCCGATATACAGATTTCCCGGGTTTGCGGTCTCAGGCAAAAGCGGGGGCTCTTTGTTCGTATTCGTATCGACCCGCCGGTAACCGCCGAACGGCATGAGATGATAGAAAAGCCCGCACGTAATTGGACTCGCGGTTGTTTGAATCGAGCAATGCGCCGCGTAGTTTATGCTGACGCTCGTGGCCTGTGGAAGATATGGCTCGTTGGGATACTTCAGCTCTTTCTGCTTTTCCGCGCTCATGCACGCATCGATGCACGCCACTAAGAAGTTCGCGTGAGCCTCCTTCAATTGATCCTCGCATTCCTCCAGGCACGCGTCGGCGCACGCTCGAACCGCCGGATCAGGGTCCTCCGCTCCTATCGTGCAGGCGGCGACGCACAGAATTGCTTCTTCAATCACGGCGAGCCCTTCCACCAGGCCGGCGCACCCAGCCCAGCACTTGTGTATGCAAGCGAGGACGCCGCCGCCAAGCGAGGCTTTCAGACCGTTCACGATTTGAGTGATGCAACGCGACCGATGCGTATTCGCCTCGGTCAGGCACGACCGCAATCGAGCTTCGACTTTCGAACCCCGTGGCGCCGGACACTTCAACAGGCAAGCGATTAATCGCTCGATGACCGCCTCGGCAAGGTCGTCGGCGCAGCAGGACAGGCAGTTCTCGATGCAGGTCTTGTATTCCTCGTCCGTGCCCGCCTGTTGACACGCTTCCCGGCATTGACTAACGCAGGCCGCGGCGTCCGCCAGCGGCTGCGCTTGGGCGGCGCACTTATCGTTGCACTCGGCGGCGTCGGGAAGATCGTCGATCACCGACTTGAGCACGTTCTGCGCGTACAGGTCGTAGCCGAATCCATAAGAGGGCTCGCTCAACGCCAGCCTGATCGAGCTGTCGTCCGGATTGTAATAAGGGGAGGGCTCCAGCGGCGTCACCTTCAACGTGTCGAATCCGGTGTCGGCGCATAGTTTTCCGTCCTTGGTTGGAATGGAGTTCTGGCAGTCCTCGCGAGTGCGAAAAAGATAAACGTCCTCAGGCAGCGACGGCGGAGGTTCAATGAAGACATTTTGCACCAGCCAGTAGCCCGGGTTTTGTACGGTCACGGCGCCACGAAACACTTGATTGTCGAAAAGGTCTTTGGTCTCCTTTCCGTCCGGCCCGATCACATAGTATTTGTAATAGCCCTTGAACCCGTCACTGTTTTGCGGAAGATTGAACCAGCCGATTCGCATTTGAATCCAATCGAGCATCTTGACGAACAGTTCCCGGCTGCGAACCTGCATGTAAGAACCAACGACTGGAAGCCCCCCAAACACCAGAAAAGGAATGCTCGTATCGACCTCGCCATCCGTGTTCTCAACCTGAAGATCGGCCAAGTCGAAGACTTCAGTGCGGATGTTGAAGCTCGTCACCGGCATCTCCCCAAGCAATGAGATTGGGTAGACCGACACGGAACCCGCGGGCCCGTCCAATACAACCGGCTGCTGCCTTAGATAAGCCTTCAAGGTCGGCAGCGAAGGAACCGGATTTGTCTGGTTGACGATTGGATCGTCGCTGACGGACACGCCCTCGGCCGTTTCACCGCCGCTCTCTGGATCGAAGGCGGCAACCGGGGGGACCGAAGGCGGCAGCTTGAACCACAACTCGAATCCCGGCGCGTCCGCTTCCGCCGAAGATGTCAGCGTAACACTGTACTCCGCGATCCAGACCCAGCCGCCCGAGGTCGAAACATAAAGATTGAATGCGTCTTCAAGCACCGCCTGAAACACCGCTTCCGGAGCGAGCCCGGTCGCCAGGCTGATCTGGTCGAGCAACAGGTTCAGGATCGTCTCAAACTCATCGCTATACCTAACGCCGATTCCGACCGTCCGCTCCCCGCCGGTTAAGAGCAGGTATGAAGACGCGAGCGCAAAGCCGAGAGTCGCGTATTCGGTGATCTCGATTTTGGTCTTGCCTGCTTTCGTTCGGCCGAACGTCGCCCAACTGGTTTGCGTGCTTGCCTCGGCCGCGCCCGTGGCCTCCGCCTGCTCTTCCGGCATTAAGATTTCCGAGCTGAAGATTTCGGTCGACACAATGGGAAGCGGCTCGGCGTAGTTCGGGCTGGACGGCCTCGCAAGACTCGAATCCGCCGAAGCCGCCGGCGTAATCGAGCGCGTCGAATAATAAGCCGGCGCTTCGGTAAACAGCGGGCCGCTGACTACCCGCAGCGTCCGCAGTTTCGCGACCTGAGCCGCCGTGACGACTAACTCCTTATCGAGACCATAGACAATTTCGCGCTCGTTTAGATCCTGACCAGCGGGAAACAAGGTCGCGCCAGGCACGTTGGCGCTGAAAACATTCTCACTGTCGGTTAGGGTGAAAGTCAGATAAACGCTATCGGGAATCGGGCCGCGATTCGTTTCTTTCAGGATGCCGCGGTAGTAGAAATTCAGATAGCGGCTCGAGAACGTGTTGATCGAGTCTTGCGCGGTCTTGAAGAGACCGCAAAAAGCGATGTAGAGCGCCACGTCGGGTTTGTGATCACCCGTGTCCATCGTGTCCAGGAGATACGATCGCGCAAACGATTCCAGGTTCGCCGCCGCGTCGAGGAGGGCATAAAGAATCGGGGCCAGGCGGCCAACCGCGCGGTCGATCTTTCGAGCCGGTTTGCGTCCCGAATAAATCGACGCGTCAGGGAAAGCGCGATCCAACTCCCAGACCGGCGAGAAACCCGAGTAGTCCAGTCCAATTGGCCGGCCCAATTCCCCCGGCAACCCGGCGCCCAGGTCGTAGCCTTTCAGCTTGCGAAGTTGCTCGCCCAGGCCGTCTTCAATCGCCGCCGTTACGTCTTCACGAAGCAGCCGCGTGAACTCGTTGTCCAACCGCGGATCGAGGCCAGTCAGCCATCCGTTCACCGTCCGGGCAAGGCCGAGAATAAGATCGAATGTTTGGCGCAGCAGCTCGAACTTTTGGTCGAAGGCCGGCGCTTCCAGGGTCTCGCGCTCGAGCCGCTTGAACCGCGATTCGGTTTCCGGCCCGCCCGCCGCTATGATCGAAGCGAGCACCATCGCCGGGTCCGACGCGAAGAACGGAGCCCAGTCGCCGTCAACTTCATCCTGAAGGTTATAGAAATTGACGAGGCTCCCGTATTCGACGGCGAAGTTGAGAAGATCCGAAAACGATCTCGAATCAGGCTTCGCGTACCCCGGGTCAAGCGCTCTCAACCAGCGCCCGTACCGGCTGGCGGCGTCGTTAAGGATGATTTTTTCATTCAGCGGCTCCAACGCGATTATGGACCCTCCATCGGGATCGTCCCCTCTTGAATGTAGAACGGATACACCAGGTTGTTGCGGGCGTTGGTGCGCCTGATCGTATAGTTGACCGTTATCAGCACAAGTCCGGCGACTGTTGCGTCCGGCTGAACGGTGATCTCGTCAACGTCGATTCGGGCTTCCCAATACAAGACCGCCTGACGAACGATGTCCTCCAATTGCGTCATCAGCGTGGTGCTGATGTTCTGAAAAACCATCTTCCAGAGCTGGCTGCCGTATTGCGGCAGCATGATGCGCTCGCCCAGAGACGTCGAAAAAAGAATCCAGAGACTCTCGCGTATGTCCTGATCGGCGCTGACCATGTCGACGCTATAGGTGTATCGCGAAAACGTGGGTGGAAAACTCCACCCGGTTCCAAGAAATGCTGCCTCGGGGTTCTCCAACGCGTTTCACCCTCCAATCAAGACATTAGGCAGGCCGAGCAGAATCGTCCCGCCGTGCGCGGTCTTGTCTCCCATTCGAGCCGCCGGCAATCCCATTACCTTGACCGTCATCGAGCCTTTGACGATCGCGTCGGGCGGCCCAACACAAATCGCAAGGTCGCCCACTTTCGCCGCCGGCAGTCCCCCGATCAACACGGTAGGCGCCCCGGGCCCGGCGATTGGTCCGCCTACGTGAGGGATTGGCGCGGGGATCGCCGGCGTGCTGAGTGGACATTGATGGAAATCGCCGAGTCTTGCCGCGGGCGGCATAAGCTTTCCCTCACAACACGCATTAATCGGTTTATGCCGATCGTTACGAGAATTCTGTTCGC
>JAHFUG010000421.1 GCA_023265195.1 Blastocatellia bacterium
TGTTCACTCACGGCACGTTCGATACGTGGACGCCGGGTTATTTGATGTTCCTCGCCGCTACTCACAACGGAATAAGCCGGCTGTACGAAACGTTCGGCAACGCGGGAGCCGACACGGTTGAGCGAACGCTCTCGCCTCAGGAGTACGCGCGAACGTGGTATCGCCAGAACCCTCCCCTGCCGCGGACCAAGTGGTCTCAACGGAATAACAATAACTATGAACAAACGGGTTTGCTGACCGGGCTCAGCTACTTCGCGTCGAACGCGAAACTGTTTCTGAAGAACTTCTATCTCAAGAGCAAGCGATCCATCGAAAAACCGAAGACCGCCGGTCCCGCCGCTTATGTGTTTCCCGGAGACGACCCGAGACCGGGCGCTCAAGCAGAGTTGTTGAGAACACTCCAAAAACAGGGTTGTGAAATTTCGCGTGCGACCGCCGCTTTCACGGTGACGTTGCCGGCGAAGAAAAAGCCGGCGAAGAAACCTGAGAAACCGGAGGCGGACAAGCCCGTGGCCGAGAAGCCTTCGGGCGAGAAGAAAGACGGCGACAAGCCCGCCGAGACGAAGAAAGAGGAGCCAACGACTCGAACGTTCCCAGCGGGCAGTTACGTCGTCCGAATGGATCAGCCTTACTCTCGCATCGCCGACATGCTGCTCGACTATCAGTACTGGAGCCCGAGCGATCCTCAGCGGAATCCTTACGACGACACCGGCTGGACGTTCGGCGAGCTTGGCAACGTTCAGGTCGTGCGCGTCACGGACGTAAGGGCGCTCGACGCCGCTATGGAACGCGTCTCCGGAGAAGTGCGCGCGAAAGGCGGAGTGACGGGCGGCAGCTCGATCTTCGTTGTGAACCATAACACCGACACCGCCCTGGTCACATTGCGATATAGCTTGAAAGGCGCGTCGTTCGACGCAGCCGAGGAGCCGTTCGAGGTTGGTGGCAAGAAGTTCAATCGAGGCTCCTTCATTATTAGAAACGCCGACGCCGCTGAATTGAATCGAGCCGCTTCGGAATTAGGCGTCACCCTGACCGGCGTCGATTCGCCGCCGTCGGTCAAGACGCATCCCATCAAAGCTCCGCGAATCGCGTTGTTGCACACCTGGCTGAGCACCCAGGATGAAGGTTGGTGGCGGCTGGCGTTCGACCAGTTGAACGTTCCTTACGATTACATCAGCACGCAAGACGCCGCGAAGGACGCGAACCTCATCGATAAGTATGACGTGATTGTGTTCGCTCCCGTCGGCCGTTCGTCTCAAGCGGTCATCGCGGGGATGCCGATGTTTGGCAACCCTCTGCCGTGGAAGACAACGGCTGAGACTCCGAACCTCGGCAAGATCGCTTCGACCGGCGATATGCGTCCCGGTCTGGGCTGGTCGGGCGTTGAAAACCTGCAGCGCTTCGTCAGCAAGGGCGGGCTATTGATCGGCGTGACGGACACCGCCGATCTCGCCGTCAACTACGGGTTGACTCAAGGCGTTTCGATAGCCCGCGCTCAACGGCTCAAGATAGTCGGCAGCGTCTTAAGATCGAAGTTCGTTGATTCGGCGAGTCCGATCGCATACGGCTACGGCGAGGGACTTTCGATCTACTCGTTCGACGGGCCGATCTTCAACCTGAGCAGCTTCGCCGGAGGACGAGGCGGCCGCCGCCGATCGCCGGAAGACCGCGAACGGCCAACCGGCCGCGGAACCGCCGAAGATCCCGATACTCCTCAGAATCGGCCGCCTGCCGAAGCTCCCGAAGAACCCACCGCCGAGCAATGGCAAGCCGTGCCCGTGACCGATGAGCAGCTTCGCAACGGCGTATACGTCATTCCGCCCGCGCAACGCCCTCGAGTCGTGCTTAGGTACGGTGACGCCAAGGACTTGCTGGTGTCGGGATTGCTCGACGGCGGAGGCGAGATAGCTCAACACGCGGCGGTGATCGATGTCCCGTTTGAAAAAGGACACGTCGTGTTGTTCTCCAACAATCCGATATGGAGGGGCGAAACTCAGGGAAGTTATTTTTTGGTCTTCAATGCGATTCTCAACTTCGACAACCTGAACGCCGGAAGAAAACTCGATGAGAAATAGATCGCCACAAAGAAGCGCAAGAATCGCATAGAGAAAAACAAGAACTGACGTTGCAGGTCTGACGGGGCATCGCTATCGCTGAGCAGAGCGGGGCCCTGCCCGGAGTTTGACCATTTTGGGCCGCGATTTTGGCAGCAAGAAAATTGGTTCAAGTTCGCCGATCATCAGAAACTCTCAGGTTGGGAAGGGCGGCTTGCCCCCGCTCGCCAGCCGGTTTGAAATGAAGCGAGGCCAGCGGGGGTAAGCCGCCCTTCCCGGCCTGAGAGTTTCCCGGATTGAACATGAAGATTGGATACTGCTCTTCCGGAAATGGGCAAAACGCCAGGCGGAACATAGCTCTGTTGTAGCATTGCTCAGTTTACATTTGAGTCTTTTGTGCTTTTTTGTGGCGAGAAATCCTACGTTCGACAAAGGCGCGGATTCGCACGTATAATCCCGCCTCATTGTTGATCCGTGAGATTGCTTGACGCAATCGCAGTGGTCACGACTAAGCCGATCGGAGAAGACCTATGCTCAGAACCCGCTCCTTGTCTCTATTGCTCGTTCTTCTGTTGAGTCCGCTGACCGGATTTGCTCAAGACCCGGACATCAACGCAAAGATTCGGAAAGAGGGCATGGAAAACTCGAAGATCATGCGAACCATGCACTATCTCACCGATGTGTATGGGCCAAGACTCACTGGCTCGCCCAATCACAAGGCGGCCGGCGAATGGGCCATCAAGGAAATGCAGTCCTGGGGGTTTGAAAACGGTCATCTCGAACCCTGGGATTTCGGCCACCCCGGCTGGCTTAATGAGCGATTCTCGGCTCATATTCTCTCACCCGTGAAAGACCAGTTGACCTGCGAGGTGCTGGCTTGGACCCCAGGGACTAACGGAACCGTCACGGGCCAGGCGTTTCAGATGATCGCGCCCGAAAAACCGGCGCAGGAAGAACTGACCGCTTACTTCGCCGGAATCAAAGACAAGATCAAAGGCAAGATTGTCATGGCCGGCAAGCACACCATCGTTCCGGTTACGATTAATCCATCTCCCAAGCGGTCGGACGATCAGCAGCTAAAGGCTCGGTATGATCCCAACAATCCGAATCCGGGCCAGTTCGGCGGCCGGCCAGGCGGGCCGGGTGCGAATCAAGAAAGGCCGGATCCCGCGAAGCTGACTCCACAGCAGATCGGCGAACAGACGGATAAGTTCCTTCTCGAAAACGGCGCAGCGATTCGAGTGAACGACGCCGGCCGCGATCACGGCCAGATTCGCGCGTTCAACAATCGCACTTTCGACGTCACCAAAGTAGTTCCCACCGTGGTCATGCGCAACGAGGACTACGGCCGGATCACGCGCTTGCTGGCCGACGGGCTGCCGGTCGAGTTGGAGTTCAACATCGTCAATCACATCTACCCTGAAGGGAAAACTTCATACAACTCAGTCGCCGAAATACCGGGAACCGACAAGAAAGACGAAGTGATAATGCTCGGCGGCCATCTGGATTCGTGGCACGCCGCAACGGGCGCGACCGACAACGCGGTTGGCTGCGCCACGATGATGGAAGCCGCGCGAATCCTCAAAGCGATCGGCGTAAAGCCGAGACGAACGATTCGCGTCGCGTTATGGGGCGGCGAGGAGCAGGGTCTGCTGGGTTCGCAGGCGTACGTCAAGGAGCACTTCGGCTCATTCGAAGAGCCCAAGCCGGATTTCAATAAGCTCGGCGCTTATTTCAATATTGATTCCGGAACCGGCCGCGCACGAGGCGCCGGCGTCTTTGGCCCGCCTGAAGCGGCCGCCGTGGTCAGGCAAGCGCTGGCTCCCTTCGAGGACCTCGGCGTAATGGGCGCCATAGCCACGAAGGGCCGAAATCTAGCGGGAACCGACAGTAGCTCGTTCAGCCAGGCGGGTCTTCCAGGCATCGGGATGCAGCAGGATCCGATTGAATACGGCACGTACACCTGGCACACCAGTCTCGATACCTACGAGCGAATCATAGAAGACGATGTCAAGAAATCCGCGGTCGCGATTGCGGCTGCGGTGTATCAACTGGCGATGCGTGATGACCTGTTGCCTCGGTTCACCAAGGAACAGATGCCGCCGCTCCCGAAACCCGAACCGCGCCCGCAGAGAGTGGATCGGCCTGCAACGCCGGCCTCCCCCGAAACGAAGAACTAAATGACTCCTGAGGTAGGGTGGCCCGAAGATATGAAAGCCTGAAACCCTAAGTAATCACGAGCGCCGATGCAGCAAGGGGCCAGCCCTTGTTCTCGGAGTGTTGATAGGCACAATACGGTGGCTCGGCTACGGCTGGCAGGGATTCAATTCGCATGAGTGAGCAGCACAGAATCCGCGATCAACTGAGGCGAGCTTTTGAACGCGGCGCCTGGCACGGCCCATCGGTGAAGGAAGTGCTTGCAGGCGTCACTGCCGTCAAAGCGGCCTCAAAGCCGGCCGGTGGCGCGCACAGCATCTGGGAGTTGGTGAATCACATCGGCGCATGGAAAAGGATCATCCGGCGGCGCGTTGAGGGTGAAGTCGTCAGCAACGTTCCTGATGAACAGAGCTGGCCCGCGGTCAACGACACGAGCGAGGCGGCATGGACCGGGTCGCTCGATGAACTGGAGCAAGGGCACATACTGTTGTGCGAGACGGTGTCGCAAATGGATGAGTCGAGGCTGGACGAGGTAGTTCCCGGCGAGGATTTCTCTTTCTACGTGATGCTCCACGGAGTGGCTCAGCATGATCTGTATCACGCCGGCCAGGTCGCGTTGTTGAAGAAGATATACCTTTGATCATCGCTTGGCCCGCGGGCAAGGCTGAAATGGATTATTCCAGAAGCGAGCGGACTTGCGTCCTTGCGGTTCGCTTTCGCGGCTGCGGCGTTAACCGACTGACGCTCGGACAACTCGGCATGGCTGAGTGCTAGAGTTTGGCCGTTTTGGTTCCACTCCTGTGGGGTCCCCAGATGAAGGAGATCGCCAAACATCAAAAAATCACAGGTCGGAAAGAGGGATTCATCCCGCTCCTCCGGTTACTCTAACGGTCCATAAATGGAGATGCAGTGAGCACCGAACCAAATAAAGTAATCTATTCAATGATCGGCGTAGGCAAGTACTACGACAAGAAACCCGTCCTCAAAGATATCTACCTTTCTTATTTCTACGGCGCGAAGATCGGCGTCATCGGGCTCAACGGTTCCGGCAAGAGTTCGCTTCTCAGAATCATCGCCGGCGTTGACAAGGAGTTCGCCGGCGAAACGGCGATCTCGCCGGGTTATTCAACCGGTTTCCTCGAACAGGAGCCGCGGCTCGACGATTCCAGGACCGTGCGCGAAATTGTCGAAGAAGGCGTTCAAGAGACCGTCGATCTGTTAAAAGAGTTCGAGGCGATAAATGAGAAGTTCGGCGAACCGCTTTCCGACGACGAGATGACCGCGCTTCTCGAAAAGCAGGGCGAGGTTCAGGAAAAGCTGGACGCCGCCGGCGCATGGGATCTCGACAGCCGCCTCGAGATGGCGATGGACGCGCTACGATGTCCGCCCGGCGAGGCGAGCGTAAAGACCCTATCGGGAGGAGAGCGCCGCCGCGTCGCGCTTTGCCGGCTGCTTCTTAAACAGCCTGATATTCTCTTGCTCGACGAGCCGACCAACCACCTGGATGCGGAGTCGGTCGCGTGGCTCGAGCAGCATCTTCAGAAGTACCCGGGCACGGTCATAGCCGTCACTCACGACCGTTACTTTCTTGATAACGTGGCGGGTTGGATACTCGAACTCGATAGTGGCAGAGGCGTCCCCTGGCAAGGCAACTACTCGTCGTGGCTCGAGCAAAAACAGATCAAGCTGGCGCAACAAGAGAAGACCGAGAGCGAGCGGCAGAGGACGCTGCAACGCGAGCTGGAGTGGATTCGAATGTCGCCGAAGGGCCGGCACGCGAAAGCGAAAGCGCGAATCAACTCCTACGAAGCTTTGCTCAGCCAGGAAAGCGAGAAACGCGGGCGCGAGTTGGAAATCTACGTTCCACCGGGTCCGCGGCTGGGCGACGTCGTAATCGAAGCGAGCAAAGTCAGCAAGGCGTACGGCGACAACCTGCTGATCGACGACATGTCCTTCTCGCTCCCTCGAGGCGGAATCATCGGAGTGATAGGCCCAAACGGGGCCGGCAAGACCACTCTATTCCGAATGATCACGGCCCAGGAGAAGC
Source organism: Blastocatellia bacterium (assembly GCA_023265195.1). Taxonomy (GTDB): domain Bacteria; phylum Acidobacteriota; class Blastocatellia; order UBA7656; family UBA7656; genus QHVH01. Next base: position 6,259 of record JAHFUG010000421.1, read on the forward strand.
CGGACAGCGGAGCCATCAGAATCGGAGAGACGGTCAAGCTCGCTTATGTCGATCAAAGCCGGGACGTACTCGATCCGAACAAGACGATATGGCAGGAGATCTCTGATTCAAAGGACACGATTCAACTCGGCGCGCGCGAAGTGAACTCGAGGGCGTACGTAGCGCGGTTCAACTTTTCGGGTTCGGATCAACAGAAGAAGGTCGGCGCGCTGTCGGGCGGCGAGAGGAATCGCGTTCACCTGGCGAAGATGTTGAAGGAAGGCGCGAACGTGCTGTT
>JAHFUG010000007.1:0-9872 GCA_023265195.1 Blastocatellia bacterium
CCGTCTAACGTACTTCAACGTATTAAGACTTCGTGTGGCGCGGCGGTAGGGTCAATTCAGGCGAGAGCCACCTGAGCCGCCACACTCGTACCCAGGCAAATATTCGTCCGCAGGCGACTACCTCTGTAGTCGACGTCGTAAGATGAAACGTGGAAACAGCGTCGGAAGGCGTCAGGCTTGACTTCGTTGACATTTGCCGCGAGTCCGCGATAGAGCCTCGTGCGGCCATGCCTCGCAAACCAAAGAATCGAAATCGCCGGAGGGCTCTATCGCCTCATCTCCCGCGGCAATAACCGAAGAAAAATCTTCCGCTCCGATTCTGATTGTCTTCGGTGACCAGACGAATGGAGGCGGCCAGGATGTGTGGAGCAAAGAGTGTTGAGGTTGTAAACCTTCGGAATGCGCTCAGATCGAGGGAGAGGTCTCGTCAAATGTCAACGAAGTCAAGCCTGACCCCTCCCCGCGTGCTGGCCTTCGTCGCTTTCAAAAGGAATCTAGCGTAAAATCCTGGAGCAGGAGAATGTCGATGGAAGAGCTAAAGAAAAGTTATATCGTTGACGAACAGAACCGCAGGATAGCTGTACAGCTTGATATCGAGACTTTCACTAAGATCGAAGAAATCCTGGAGAATTACGCGCTCGCTCGGTTGATCGAAGAGCATCGAGACCACGAGGCTTTGGAGCTTGACGAAGCATTGGCTTACTACCAGGACCTGGAGAAAGCCGAGTGAAGGTAAAGTATCGGAAGAAGTTTTTGACTGACCTGGCAAAAATCCCCTCCACCGACAGGAAAGCGATAGAGAAATTCGCATTTGAAGACGTACCAGCACTGAACTCAGTCGGCGAAAGCGGGAGAATCGAACGCCTCAAAGGCTATAAGTTTTGTTATAAGGCGCGGTTTGGGTCTTACCGCGTCGGCCTGAACTTGGAAGACGACACAGTGAGTTTTGAGAGAGTGCTGCATCGAAGGGAGATATATCGGTTCTTCCCATGAAGTGCCGCAGGGGTATTACGTGCAATATGGGGGGCAGCTCGAAGCTCAAGAAAAGGCGTCGCGGCAAATCACGCTGTTCTCTCTTGTAGCCATCGGCGGAATCTTTCTGCTGCTGTTCATCGCGTTAAAGTCGATGCGGTCAGCTTTGTTGGTGATGGCAAATCTACCGCTCGCTCTGATCGGCGGTGTAGTGATGGTGTTCATCTCAGGCGGGACTCTCTCGATAGCGTCGCTGGTTAGCTTCATCACTCTGTTCGGCATCGCGACCCGCAACGGCATAATGCTAATCAGTCATTACATGCACCTGATGAGAGAAGAAGGCGTGGCGTTTCGAGCGGCGATAGTGCAGGGATCGATGGAGAGGCTCAGTCCGATTCTGATGACCGCGTTAGTGACCGGCATAGGGCTGCTTCCGCTTGCGCTTGGGAAGGGCGAGCCCGGCAAAGAGATTCAGCAGCCCTATGGCCGTCGTCATTCTCGGAGGCATAGTCACTTCGACTCTCCTGAACATGATCGTGATCCCGGTGCTGTACTTGAAGTACGGTCGCGCTCTGGCGCGAGTGGGAACGCAGGATTTCTCGGTTGCCCAAGAGGCGCCTGCGGCGGGTGGTGATTAGAGATTCGCCCGGAAGAAAGGGGGGCAGATGGAGCAGCACGGCAAGAGGATATGTTCGCGGGTTGGTAGTTTCGTTGACAGTCTTGCCGGTGTCTTTTATTCTACAACGTTGCATTGCGTGGGCTGATCCATACCTGGAACGGTCTCGGCCAACCGGAAAGGAAATAGAAGATGTCGAGTGAGAGCAACGTGGCGAAGGCGGGCCTCGAAGGCATAGTTGCCGCGCAGTCCGCTATCAGCGATGTGAATGGCATCGAAGGGCGTCTCGTTTATCAAGGCTATGATATTCATGACCTGGCCGAGCATGCTACTTTCGAGGAGATTGTTTACCTGCTGTGGAACGGCCGGCTGCCAACCACGGTCGAGCTCGCCGAGTTGAAAGAAAGGTTGAGCAAGGCGTCCGCCCTCCCCGCCCCGATCATACGGATCATCCAAGAAACGCCAAAAGACGCCAACCCCATGGACGCTCTTAGGACGGCGGTGTCCGCTTTGTCGTTCTACGATCCGGATGGCGCCGACATGTCGCGCGAGGCAAACGTTCGGCGAGCCATCGGATTGACCGCGAAATTTTCCACGATAGTTGGAACATTCCACCGGGCTCGCAACGGCCAGGACCCCGTCGAGCCGCGCGGCGATCTCTCAATCGCCGGGAATTTCTTGTACACGCTTTGGGGCCGCGAACCGGATGAGGTGGCTACGCGCACGATGGACGTCGCGTTCATATTGCATGCCGATCACGAGTTAAACGCTTCAACTTTCGCCGCCCGCGTCACCGCGGCCACTCTATCCGATATGTACTCAGCCGTCGTATCGGCCATCGGCGCGTTGAAAGGACCGCTGCACGGGGGAGCCAACGAGGGAGTGATAAAGAACCTGCTCGAGATTGGCGGCGTCGAAAACGTCGAGCCCTGGCTCATGCAAAGATTCAGCGAACACGCCAAGGTCATGGGCTTCGGACATCGCGTTTATAGAACGATGGACCCCAGGGCTACGCATCTTCGCGAGATGTCCCGCCAGCTTGGCGAGCGCACCGGCCAAAAGAAGTGGTACGAGATGTCGATAAAGATGGAAGAGGTGGTTATGCGCGAGAAGCACCTCAATCCGAACGTCGACTTCTTCTCGGCCTCCACGTATTACTCGCTTGGAATACCTACCGATCTGTTTACGCCGATCTTCGCTTGCAGCAGAATCTCAGGATGGACCGCTCACGTGTTGGAGCAGTACGAGCACAACCGGTTGATAAGACCTCGGGCCGAGTACATCGGCCCGCGCGATCTCAAGTACTCGCCGATCGAGAAGCGGTAACGAGTAGAGAGCGATCAGCGTTCAGCCGTCAGCGTTCAGCTAGCGGATCGCCTTTGGATTTCTCGTTGCCCGCGTGAAACATCTCAACTTTGTTTCCGATGTTGTTTCGGTAAATGGCTTAACTGGTTTGCGCCTTCCGGCATCGGATACCGCGGCTGTTCTTGAAGCCTCAAGCCTGAATCCTCAATCCTGAATCCTGAATCCTTGATCCTGAATCCCGAATCCCGAATCCTGAATCCTTGATCCTGAATCCTCAATCCTGAATCCTGAATCCTCAATCCTGAATCCTCAATCCTGAATCCCGAATCCTCAATCCTGCTTCCTGAATCCTTGATCCTGCAGCCTCAATCCTGCATCCTGAATCCTCAATCCTGAATCCTGAATCTGAATCCTGAATCTGAATCCTGAATCTGAATCCTGAATCCTGAATCCTCAATCCTGAATCCTGAATCCTGAATCCCGAATCCTGAATCCCGAATCCTGAATCCTGAATCCTGAATCCTCAATCCCGAATCCTGAATCCCGAATCCTGAATCCTGAATCCTTGATCCCGCATCCTTCGTAGTGTTAGCCTTTCTCTCTTCTCTACGGTGTCTTACAATCCGGTCAAGCGGGTTCCGAAGGTTGATATTCTCGTGAGACTACTCCTTATTGCTTTGTTGTTGAGTCCCGTCTCGTGTAAGAGCAGGCGCAATCCTTCACCCGCGGTTTCACCTATCTCCTCGCGTTGGTCCGCGGTCAAGGCGCCGGGCCAGGTTAACCTGCTTGGCGTTGACTTCGTTGACGGTAAAACAGGTTGGGCCGTCGGCGATGTTGGACTGACCAATGGCGCGATTTTCAGGAGCGACGACGGCGGACTCCAATGGCGCCCGGTAGCCCAGACAAACGAAATCCTATCTTCGGTTCAATTCATCAGTCCGTCGATAGGATGGGTGGCCGGCTACGCCGGGCGAATTCAAAGAACCGGCGATGGCGGAAACTCGTGGCAGGTTTTGCGAGGCGAACGCAAGGGCGAAGTGCTGAACTCGATCTTCTTTTTTGACGACCAGCACGGCTGGGCGGTAGGGGGAAGCGGATTGTTGCTGGTGACGGCGAACGGGGGAGGCGTCTGGGAACAGATTGCGACGGGCCGCATTGAAGACCTATGGTCCGTCAAATTCTCGTCGGCGCGGCGTGGGTGGATTGTCGGAGAGGACGGGCTGATCCTTCACACAACTGATGGAGGCCGCGATTGGGCCGTTCAATCACAAGGGACGCGGAAGGCTCTCTTATGCCTGGCGATAGGGCCGGGCAGTCATCTCGTTGCGGCCGGTGAAGCGGGGACTATTCTTAGAAGCGACGACGGGGAGAAGTGGATGGCGGTTCCGTCGAACAGCAGCGAGAGTCTCAACGGCGTGACAAGCGAGGACGGCGGCGTATTCTGGGCCGTTGGATCAAGAGGGGCGACGCTTGGATCGAATGACGGAGGCCATTCTTGGATTTCGCTGCCTCCCGTTTTGTCTCAGGATCTCATGGCGGTTAAAGCAGCGGGTCAGGGACGGGCCGCGGCGGTCGGACGGCGCGGCGCGGTTCAAATTCTAGGTCAGGAATGAGTCAAGTAGCGGTGAGGTGTTTATGTCAAGAATGCGAATAGGGCTTGCAGCCGTAGTCATCACGGCTATCGGCCTGATGAGTTTTCAGTTGTCCGATGCGCATCACATGGTCCTTCGTTTCAACCTCGAAGAAATGACGGCCACCGCCGACCGGATATTCGTAGGCCGTTGCGTGGCGGTCGACGAAGGCGAAGAGATGATCGCGCAGGGAATGATGCCAGTGACCCGATACACATTCGAGGTCGAGCGAGCCATGAAAGGCCGAATACCGCGGCGATTCACCTTCCGGCAGTTGGGTCATACGGCCAGGGGGAAGATCGCCAAGCGAGGCGAAATAACAATGCACGGCCGCGTGGTGACGCCTGATTCGTTTCACGGGATGAGTGAGTACGCCGTGGGTGACCGCGTCGTCTTGTTCCTGATTCCAAACTATCTGGGCGGCAAGGTCACCTACCCAGTGGGTCTCTATCAAGGAGCGCTTTCGGTTTCAACAATGTCTTCAGGGGAAGAACTCGCGCGGAACAACATAAATAATCTGGGACTGTTCACGGCGCCCTACAACGGCTTTACCTTGAAAGCCGAGGAGGCTCGAGTCGTCTTTCCCGACCGTGACCAACCGTTGCCGGATCTCTCTTCGATGGGGATCAGCGGAGGATCTCTGGCGCGCAAACGCGGGAGCCTTCCCGTCAACCAGCTTATGGATCTCGTCGATCACATCGTAGCCGCGCATGGCGGAGAGAAGGGGGTAGTCATTCCATGACAGTCAATATGAACGGCAGATTGCTCCGCGCCTTGTTGGTGGGCGGATTCTTTTCCCTGGCCGTCTCCGGCGTGTTGTTGAGTTCTCCGGTTCGCGCGGGCGGCCCCCTGTTTGTTAACGGAACCACGCCGATTCGCTGGCCGAGGACTCTCACTCAAGGGGGCGCGCTCAACTCGCAGACGGTGGACGCAAGCGGTACGGTGCTCTATCGCGTCGATTCGGGGCCGCTCGGCACGCTGTCTAATGCGGAGGCCACCGCACTGGTCGACCGCATATTCGGGCTATATTCCAATATCCCGACTTCGAGTATCAGATTCGCGAACGCGGGACGAATCCTCGACCCCGACACGCGGCAGGCGATCGACGTCACCTCAACGAACTTCGGAAAGATTTCGAGCACAGTGAGGCCGACGTTTCAGAACCCGATAGTGTTTGACAGCGATGGTTCGATAACGGGCGGGGGTGGAGTGCTGGGTTTCTTCGGGCCGCTGCAGATTGACGCCGTGAACAATTTTCAGGTTGAAGGCTTCGTAGTGCTCAACGGCGCTTTTGTTTCCAGGATAGGAAGAATTCCCTTCCTCGGGGTGTTCACCCATGAGTTCGGGCACTTTGCCGGACCATTGGATCACTCCCAGATCAACGGCAACATAGCCGCTTCCTCATCGAGCGCGGTTCTTCCACCGGGCTACAGCCCGGCGCAGATCTTCGACCTGTACACGCCTTATACCGAGACGGTGTATCCATTCATCTTCAACGCGCCGGCTGGGTCTCAATTGTCGTCGTTTGGAAACTCCGGCGCGTTCATCGCGTCGCTTGATATGGACACGAAGAACGCCCTCTCGAACCTTTATCCGGCGCCCGGCTACCGAGCCGTCGATCCCGGTTCTCCGAACGGCGCGATCGAAGGCCGCGTCGTCATCAGAACGAGTTCGGGAGACATCCCAGTGAATGGAATCGACGTGGTCGCCCGGCGCATCAGCAGGGGCGCATATCCGCCGCCGCCCGGCGCAACGGCTTTTCCTAACAATCAGGTTAGTGTCGACTCGGATGGTGTTCCTCTTCCTCCGCCTGATCGGGATGTCACTGATTCGTTGGCGATGGCTTCAAGCGCAGTTACCGGGGTTGAGTTCGGATCCGGCGCGTACCGAATCGACGGGCTGCAGCCCGGGAATTACATGGTTCAGGTCGTGCAGATTAATCCAAACGCGACGGGCGGTTCAGGCATTGGCCCCCTGGACGTTCAGTTTCCGCTCATCGTAAAAGAGCAGTCGATCGGCTCCGTGGCGGTCGCGGCCGGCGTCGTGACGAGTGGAACGGATTTCGTCTTGGCTGGATTCAGCAACGCGGCGCTGGTGACGGTTAATGAGAGAGAGCCGAATGAAAAGGCGGCCAAGGCTCAATCACTCATGTTCCCGGCTGAAGTGCTGGGCAGCGGCTCCGACGCCGACGCCGCCAAGCTCAAGATTATATTTCCCGGCGACGCGGGCGTTGGTCCACTTCACGATCTGTACACATTTACATTGACCGCGCCGAAGACTATATTCGTCGCGCTCGATCCGGTCTCCGGTTCGGGCGATATGGACCTTTACATATTTAGTGACGCCTTTCCAGGAAAGAAGATTCCTTTGACGGATTCCAGCGTCATGGCCTTCAGCGCAAGCGAAAAGGCGTCGGAGCAAATCGCGGTTCAGCTCGGGCCGGGGCAATACTACATAGGAGTGAGCATATTTGACGGGAGCTTCAACTACAGGCTCCGAGTAGTACAAAGTCAGTGAGACGACTGCCGTCGTTGCGAGTTGCTTCGCGAGAATAGCCGTTAAGTGACAAGGCGCTCGCAGGCCGCCGGCTCGCATCAATAGGGCTAGTAGTGCTTGGCAGAGGTTGTCAGGCCGCGAAAGCCGCTGATTTGCGCTGACTGCGTAACGCTGATCCGCGCGGATCAGCGTTACGCGGTCAGCGCAAGTCGGCGCCTTCCCGGCGAAGAGGGATTCATCCCCGCTCCTCGTTCCCGAACGGCCTTATCCGTGATCCTCTCGGTTCTTCATTCGTATAACAGATCATCCATCGCCGGCGGCACAATAGTTCCAGGCGCCGCAAATGAAAATAGGATAATCGAATGCCCTATTCTGGTGTTGGCGCGCGCTGGTTATTGACTTATAATCCGGCCACCGTGTAGGCGCCTTTCGAAGAGCGCGACGAGCCTTTGACCAAAAAGGCCACACACTAGTTTCCGCCCTCAATGATCAAAAGCGGAGCACGGTCGGGGCGGCTATGACGCCCTGTTTATTTAGTCACCTCGCCATTGTGAAATTTCTATCTCGGTCCTATCAGAGGCACAGGTCTTAGCTCGAGTGCCCGCGGAATCCCTCAATTGACGGTTGGCGCGTCTGCCCCCGAAGCGGCGTCCTGTCGCCGGTCTAACGAAACGAAACCGGGCCATAAGAGTCCGGATAGCGGACCCGACTAGTAGTGCTCGGCGGAAGTTTCTTGCCTGCAACGAGCCATTGTCCCTGTGGGAGACGTTCAGAGTTCAGCCTTTAGGCTGCGGCACGCTGAAGCGTGAACTCTAAACAAGGGGCTGTAGTGTTATTTCCGCCGAGCACCACTAAGAGAGACATTGTCCTGACGCCGGTTTAGGCGAGGCTGCGCAAAAAGCAGCCCGCCCACGAACGACTTGGAAGTGTACGCTCCAAGCCTAAGGATGGAGGAAACGCCAATGAAGGTACTTAGAATTTGTTTCGTTGTGCTATGTCTGTCGGCGCCTATCGCGCCGTTCACGTTTTCAAGCGCCGCCGACTCGATAACAGAGGCCCCGGCCGGGTTCGACGGGCGCACCAACGGGTTCACTCCGCAAGGAAATCCCGGCGCCCCGGGCACTTTTGAAAGCGACCGGACAATCTTCGACGAGCGCGAGGAGATCGGTGACGGACTGGGCCCCGTCTATAACGCTCAGTCCTGCGGCGAATGCCATCAGAATCCGGTGTCCGGCGCGATCAGTCAGATTACTGAACTGAGAGCCGGCCGGTTCAATGGCTTTGCGTTCACGGATCAGGCAGGCGGCTCTCTCATCAACGACAGGGCAATAAATGCTTCAATACAAGAAAGGGTCCTGGGCGACAGCAACGTCGGCACGTTCCGAACTTCCTTGAATACTCTCGGCGATGGATTCGTTGAGTGCATAAACAGCAACACGCTGGTTGGTATCGCGCAGAATCAGCCATTCCTCAGCGGCGGACGCATCGCTGGGCAAGTCATTCAGGTTCCCGTGGGCGAGGCGAAAGGCGCGCTGCGAACCGCCCGGTTTGGATGGAAGAATCAACATGCCAGCCTCGAGTCTTTTTCCGCGGACGCATACCTGAACGAAACGGGGATCACGAGCCCGCTTCAACCCCGCGAGAATACGTCAAACGGAGTTTCCGTCGCCGCTTTTGATACGGTGGCGGACCCCGAAGACGAAGACGGCGACGACGTAAAAGCGTTCGCGCGGTTTATGCGGGCAACGAAGGTCCCGCCGCGCGATACGGCGCTTGCCGCCACGGGTTCCGCGCAAGCAGGCTCCTTGCTGTTCGATCTGATCGGTTGCTCGATTTGTCACGTTCGTACAATAGTGACGGCGGCGCCGGGAACCATAATCAACGGTGGGTCTCTCACGGTTCCAGCCGCACTCGGAAACAAGGCTATTCATCCATTTGGCGACTTCCTCTTGCACGACGTGGGAACCGGCGACGGCATAGTGCAGAACGGGGGACCGTCAACGAGGAACAAACTACGGACTCCGCCGCTTTGGGGAGTTCGGACGCGCGGCCGGCTAATGCACGATGGCGAGACGTTGAACCGCAACGAGGCTATCCTGCGTCACGCGGGCGAGGCGGCATTCGTGATAAACGCCTACCGCTTCCTGCCGGACTCGCAGAAGAACCAGATCATCACGTTCTTGAACTCGCTATGATCTGGCCGGAGCGGCAGGGTTCGAATCAATGTCAAAACACGCTCGGTAATAAAAGAAGATCTCCCTGCCGGACATCCTGGAATCAAAGCTTGGGGCGGGCCTCCGCGCCCGCCTCAATTTGACGTAACGCATGCCTTAGCCTGTCTGCTACCGCAATCCGAACAGATTGGACGCACGCCGAGACTACAGCATTATGAGCCTGCCTCTTCCAGCCGCATATATTGAGGGGCGCCGTTGACTACTGCATGAGTCTGTCTACTCAATACAACTCCGCGTATTGAAGCGCGCCGTGACTGCAGTTTTACTGAGTAAAGCCCGCGCTACATCGAAGACAGTAGTTGGAGCCTACGCTCTGAGCTTTCACGGATTCCCACGGGCTACTGGCGACATAGACCTTTGGCTTCGGCGGTCGGACGAAAATGCCCAGCGAGTTTGGCGCGCGTTAAATCGCTTCGGCGCGCCGGTGTCGGTTCCCGCACCCCAGCGGGGTGCAATGTTTATAGATGTAGATCGTACGGGGGTCCCGCACCCCAGCGGGGTGCAATGTTTATAGATGTAGATCGTACGGGGGTTCCGCACCCCAGCGGGGTGCAATGTTTATAGATGTAGATCGTACGGGGGTTCCGCACCCCAGCGGGGTGCAATGTTTATAGATGT
>JAHFUG010000007.1:9882-23441 GCA_023265195.1 Blastocatellia bacterium
GGGTGCAATGTTTATAGATGTAGATCGTACGGGGGTTCCGCACCCCAGCGGGGTGCAATGTTTATAGATGTAGATCGTACGGGGGTTCCGCACCCCAGCGGGGTGCAATGTTTATAGATGTAGATCGTACGGGGGTTCCGCACCCCAGCGGGGTGCAATGTTTATAGATGTGGATCGAACGGTCGGTCCCGCACCCCAGCGGGGTGCAATGTTTATAGATGTGGATCGAACGGTCGGTCCCGCACCCCAGCGGGGTGCAATGTTTATAGATGTGGATCGTACGGTAAGTCCCGCACCCCCAGCGGGTGCGAACGAGCTGCATGCGCATGCTATAAACATTGCACCCCGCTGGGGTGCTCCGTGGCGCCGTACTTATCTTCCATGTAAGAGCATGTAAGAGAAGGCTACCTGAACTGGCCGTGACAAAACACCCTGAGCGTCAAGGTGCCCTCGCCTGGGAGATGACCCCGAAAGTGCGGCCCGACCACGTCGTTGGTTACCGAACTCTTGTACAGAGTCAGGGGGCCGCTTGTGTCACGGAATTCAATGAAGAAGTAAAACATCTCTCCTCTGGATTCCGGCATCGGCTCGAACGGAAATGTGTAAAACTCGCCGCCAGGGACTTCCGAAGCGTCCACTTCCATGAACGCGAGGTCTTCCGTCGATTCGTGGGATGCGCGAAGATGGAATCTCAGCTTGCCCGAGCACCTCTTATGATTGGTTGCGAATCTGACTCCGATTGCCGACAAGTGGTTCTGGCCCGCGAAGAAGTACTGGCCGATGCAGTCCCCGGACTTCACTTTCGATACAACGCCGCTCATCAGATCGTGACTGTACGTGCAGTAAAGCGCCTCGGGCTTTGAAAAATCCACGGAAAAGCCCGGATTCGTCAGGGTGAGGTTAGGGTTGTAGTAGGGGTCTCCGATGATGTCCGAACCCCAGGCCCCCGAGAAGTAGCTGACTTCCCGCTCATTGACGTCGAATCCTCGCGAAGCCGACTCCTTATGGTAGAGCGTCGCATATGGCGTGTACACGATCAGGTAGCCCAGGCGTCGCAGGCGGAGACACAAGTCGACGTCGTTGAAGGCGACGGGGAGGTCTTCTTCATTCATGCCACCGACTTCGTCGTACAGGGATCGCCTGATCATCATGCAGGCCGCGGTAACGGCGGTGTAGTTCCGGACGACGTTAGGGAAATTCGAGTAGCCGGTTCCCTCGCGTCCCTCGACGAGCTTTTGAGAATGGTCCGCCACGCCTCCCAGACCGAGTATCACGCCGGCATGTTGGATGAGGCCCTGAGGGTAAATCAGTTTTGCTCCGACGGCGCCCACCTCCGGACGCTGCGCGTGTTCGATCATTGCCGACAGCCATTCACTCGATATCACCTCGGTGTCGTTGTTCAGCAACAACAGGTACTCGCCATCCACCATTCCGGCCGCGGTGTTGTTCAGACGTGAAAAATTGAACGGTCTATTATCGCGAATCACCGTATGGCGGGTTCGCTTCAAATAATCGAGCGTCGCCGGGTTCTGACTCCCATTATCTACGATGATGATTTCGAAATCTCTGTATTCGGTCTTGGATTCGATGCTCATTATGCAGGCATGAAGCAGGCTTAGCCGGTCGCGGGTTGGAATGATTATGCTCACCTTGCCGGGAGACGATAGAAACCGCTTCACTCTATAGAACCCGCGAAACTGCGAGTTCTCGACTATGCCCGGAATACCTCGTCTGCGCAGGGCGTCGGCCAATGATTTCGCGGACGCCTCATAAGCATACGGCTTTGCTTGATGGTTGCCGGCGGCAGATGCGCCGCTCTTCCGCCAGTGGTATAACACGGCGGGTATGTGGAAGACCTTATCGGTTCGTTCGGTGAACCGTAGCGCGAGGTCATAATCCTGACTGCCCTCGACTCCTTCTCGAAACCCGCCGATGTCATCGACTATGTTCTTGCGGTAGACGCCGAAATGAGAAATGTAGTTGCAGGAGAGCAAGAGATCGGGAGACCACGCGGGCTTGAAGAACGCCTCGCAGCGCTGACCCAACGAATCGATCTTGTCCTCGTCCGAGTAAATCAGATCGGCGTCCGCCTGGGCGATGACGGAGGCTACCTGTAACATCGCGTCCGGCGTTATCTCGTCGTCGTGATCGAGCAACCCGATGAATGAACCCGACGCCAGCGCGAGCGCCTCATTAGACGCGGCCGAGATGCCTCCGTTCGTTCGCCGAAACACGACCTTGATTCTGTCGTCGCGGCTTGCGTAGTCTTCGAGCACCACGCGCACGTGCGGCTCTCGAGAAGCGTCGTCGGCTATGCAGAGCTCCCAGTCCGGGTAGTATTGATTGATTACCGAGTCGAGCGCCTTCGTAAGATGCTCGCGCTCGGGGTTGTAAACCGGCATCAAGAGGCTGATGAGAGGGCGGCTCTCCATCCGCGCGATTCTTCGCCGCGCCCTCTCCGGATCATATCTGATCTGTTCGCACCATCGAGCCCACGCTTGATACGTATCGTCTTTGATTTCGAGTTGACGCTCGGGAGCCTGCAGCGCGAATCTGGTTTCCTCCTCGGCGGTTCTTCCGCGCAAAGGATTCTTGAGCCATCTGTAAATCGGAAGCACGCAGCGGTACTTGATCGGCCCGTACCACGTCATCAATCTCCAGCCGAGCGTACTCGTAATCCTGTTGAGCTGAGTCTCCTTTTGAATCAGCGCGATGGTGACGTTGGCAAGATGCGCCTTCATCGCTTCGAGTTCCACGGACTGTTTGCTATGGGCCGCGCGGAGGGCGGCCAGCTCGGTTTCAAGCTTCGATAAGGCGTCGGCGGAGGCGCTCGGGTCTCCGCTCTCGGTTACTCTCAATGGCTTGATCGCGGTGTCTGCGTTATTTCCCAAGGTTGTCTATCCCGTCTGGCCAAATCCGTTCAGAGAAGTTAGCAAGTTGGTTCGTCGAAAATTGAAAGACGCGTTGCCGGCGCCGAGGTTGCCCAATGGCGATGCCGCCGGCCAATAGCCAACGCCACCGCCGTTAGCGCCGGCAGCAAACGTTCTAGATCTTTCCGGGGATTCTCGGCCAACCGAAAAGCCGGCCTCTCGCATTCGCCGGATTTCCGAACCGCACAATCATAACGAGCGATTGTTGCGATGTCTAGAAACCGCTCGGGCTGCTCCAAAGTTCGACGGACTCGACGGCGAGATTAGAGAGGGAATTGATGATTGAGGGGAATTGATGATTGATGATTGATGATTGATGATTGATGATTGATGATTGATGGAAGATTAATTGCGGATTGAATCATCATGCCAATCCTCTTTTCCTCAATCATCAATCATCAATCATCAATCATCAATTCTCAATTCCCAATTCTCAATTCCCAATTCTCAATTCTCAATTCTCAATTCCCAATTCTCAATTGCAAGACGACTTGGTTCCCTGGCCCACGCTCGAGCACCAACTTCCGGTCCGATTGCTCGACGAGTCGATAGCGCTCTACACGAGATGTTTGAAGAGGCTCGCTGCCCACTTGTTCGACGTAGAGCGCGAACTCTCCTCGAGAACCGATTACATATGAACCGGTCTCGCGCTGGGTCACCGCTCCTCCCGAGGTCACTTCTCTTTTGAATTGGCCCGCGGCGTCAAAACTGATGGTGGTTTGAAAACCAGTCGTGCGGTTGGCCGGCGCGTATTCATCGGTGATCGAAGCTATGACGTATGAACCGCTCAGGCTCTTTCCGGAATTCTCTATTGGCTCGGGTTGAGAAGGCGCTTCATTGAACGGCTCATGCCGGGTTGTTGTCTGTTCTTTCTCGCGGCATGAGGTAAATAGCACAACCGCGACTGAAAGAATCAAGGCCGCCGCGAGTCTTACTGACAAGGCGCCCTTCAATTTGGTGAACCCTTCGTCTCCTTCCGAAAGATCGCGAGTTTGCCATCCGAGCCTAGAAGGCCCAACTCCCGGGCGTCTTTGGAAAGCGTGAACTTGTAGGTCCTCGGCTTCGGGTTAGAGACCGGGTCCTTTTCGGAAAGCGTCACGTTGAGAATGAGAGCATCCTTGCCGGCTATCTGGAAATCACCTCCATCGGTATGGTCGACTTTGCCCTTTCGCTTGCTCATCCGAGTGAACGATCCATCAGCCTGAAACACGAAGGTGACAGCGTAAGCCGGCGGAACCATTGTGACCTTGCCCGCGTGCTGAACCTCGCTCATGGTGTAGACGCCGATAAGGACGGTGGGAGCGATATCGGAAGTGGAAAGTGTGGGAGACTTCGAAGGCGTGGAGTCGTTCGCTTCAGCGACGGCGGTTTCACTGGGCGCCGGCGAGTTAGCCTGTTTATCCGCCTTCTTGCATGCCGCCGAGAATACGAACAGCGCCGCTACTGCCGCGGCTGTAAAAATATTGAGTTTCATCTTGGCTTTCACGAATTTCCTTCCGTCCGGGTTGAAAACCGTTGCGCATCATTTTGCGCCCGCTCATTTTGGCGTTTTCCGCGACGCCGGATTGAGAGCATCGTCGGGGAACTGAGCGCGTATGCGCCCGATGGCTGCCACGGCCGCCGCCCGCACGTCGGAGTTCTTGTCGCCGTCGGCCAGGCGTTCGAGCAAGGGGATCACATGGTGGTTCCCGATCTCGCCCAGACCGCCGGCCGCGGCCTGCCTGCATTCATCGTCGAGGTCCCCGATCGAAGCAACGAGCGCTTGGACCGCGCGTTGATCTTGAAAATGGGAGATCGACGCCAGGGCCTTCCGGCGAACCGTAACCGAGCCGTCCGCGAGCGCCACGAGTATTGGATCGAGGGCCGCAACGTCGCCTATTTTCCCCAACGCTTCGATTGCGTCGGCTCTGGCCGGCGAGCGATCGGCGGCGGCAAGCCTGACCAGCGAGGGAACCGCTTCGCTCGATTTCATATCTCCCAGCGCTTGAGCGGAGAGTATTCGTACCGATGGTCTCCTGTCATCCAGCGCGTTGATCAGACGCTGGAGCGCGGGCTTGCCCAACTTGCTCAGGGATGTGGCCGCGAGACTCCGAATAGGGCTTGTCTCATCCAGCAAGAGTTGCATAAGCGGCGCGACGCCGGCTTCATCGCCGGCTTCGCCAATCGCGCGCGCCGAAGCCGATCTCGCGGCGGCGTTACCGTCGGTCAAGCCTTCTATAAGCGCGCTTAGAGCCGGGGCGAGATTGGTTTGATCGGGTGCTTGTACACTGCCCGGCATGTTCGCGCCGGCTGGCCGAAGATTCTTTGCCACGAAGACCGCGATGCCAAGCGCTTCGAACGCAACTTCTCGGGTCGCAGGCGGCGATGACCTTGCCAACTCGATCAGAGGGACGATTGCTGGAGCGCCGATCTGGCCAAGACACCTGGCGGCTTGTTGTCTGAGAAAGAACCTCGAGTCGCGTAACAGCGGCAGGAGCGGTTCGACAGCGCGAGACTCTCTCATTCCGCCAAGCACCCTTGCCGCCTCGAGGCGGGTCTCCGGCGCCGCCGTCTTGTCCAGCGCCAATTGTATTAGAGAATCGGCGGCGGCTGGTCCAATGCGGAGCAAGACTCGAGCGGCCCTTTCTCTTTCAGTTCCATTACCCGACCGCATCAGTCCAACCAGCGGGCCCACCGCGGGAGCCGCCGCCGCCACCAGCGCTTCGGAGGCGTAGTAACGCACGACAAGGTCACCGTCACGAAGCGCTTTGACCAGCGGACCGACGGCCGCTTCGGGAAAGCTGCGCTCGGGAATTCGGGCTAAGACTTGCGCGGCCCGGGCGCGGGTTCGCCAGTCGCCGCTGCCCAACGAATCAAGCATGAGCCGGATCGCTCGAGGGTCCTCCATTCTAGCCAGAGCTTCAGCCGCTGTGGCGCTCACTCTAAGATCGCGATCGTTGATCAATGCGCTGAGAGGGCCAACCGCGCGTGTGTCCTTAAGATCGCCAAGTGCAGCCGCGGCCTGGAATCGCACGTCGGAACTTGTGTCCCCCAATGCTCCGATCAACGGGTCTACCGCGCGTTTGTCCCCGATCGCGCTCAACGACCGAATACCTTCGACTCGGACCCGCGGCTCTTTGTCCTTGAGAGAGGCAATCAAAAGCGGGACAGCGCGAGGATCGCCAAGCCTCGAGAGAGTTGTGATCGCGGCGGCGCGCACCTGCCAGTTCCCGCTGCTCAGATCAGGGGTCACCCGCTGAACCGAGATTCCGAGTGTCTCGAGCGCCTGGACCGCCGCGCCGCGCACGCGGTCATCGGCGTCCCTTGCGGCCGCGAACAATGCGTCGCTCGCTGCGTGGTCTCCGATTCGCGCCAGGGCCGTGACCGCGGCAACCCTGACCTCCGCTTCCGGAGCCGCGGCCGCCGTTATCAAGGAATCGACGCCGCGTCGATCGCGAAGCATACCGAGCGACGACGACGCCTTCGATCTAAGATGGGGATCTTTTTCGTTTCTTACAGTCTCTATCAGGAGATCGGCCGAATTACGCCCGCCGAGCCGGCCCAACAACTCGAGAGCACGGGCTCGCTCCGCTGGATCGGAACCTTTTGCGCGAGCGGCCACTGTTGCCGGGGTGATATCGATCAACTCCAGAGCTTTGCGAATTCGTTCGTCCGACCTGGCGTCGCCTCCAAGGCTGTTCAACAACTCATCGGTGGTCTTAGTTCGATCGAGCAGGCTTAAACTGTCCGCCAGGGCGGATAACACAATGTCCGACTGTTCCTTCTTCAAGGTCGAGACTATCGCCGTCACGGAAAGGCCGGCGCTGTCGTAGTCCGGATGCGCTTTCTTTGCGTCTCCCAGCGCAGCGACCGCAGTGGCGCGAACACGAGGATCACCGTCCGATAGCATCGCGATCAGGGCCGTGAGAGCCTGGCCGGCGTTGAATCGCCCCAGGGTTCGAGCGATCTCGATCTTGAAAGCAGGATCCGAGGTCCTGTTTTTCAACTCGATGATTGCGGGCAGGGCATTGTTGTTGCCGAGTTCGCCGAGAACGCCGAGAGCCTCTTGGCGGATTCGAGGGTTTTCGCTGTTGAGGGCGCCGGTGATGATCTCCAGATGGCCGACGTTACCGATGCGATGGAGATCGGCGGCGTATTGCCATGCATCCTCTGGGTCAGCGGCCTTGAGTTCAGCCAGGATTGGTTGGTCGGCGCGCTTGTCGCCGATGTTCGAAAGCGCCCAAGCCGCGGCTTTCTTCAGGGAGGGGGACTGATCGCCTAACAGTTTCATCAATGCATCGGAAGCGTCCGGCGCTTTCAACCTGCCCAGCGCCACGGCGCTTGCTCTCCTGACCTCGTCGTCTTCGTCATCCAGTAACTTGATCAACGCCGCGGCCGAAGCCGATTCCTTCATCCTGCCGAGGGCGGACGCGGCCGACGCCCGTGTATGAGCGTCCGGATTGCTTAATAGAGGCGTGACTGACGGCGCTATCGCGGGATCGGAGAGATTTGACAATGCCTGGAGCGCCGCGTCTCGAACAAACCAACTCTCATCCGAAAGTAAGGGAGGTAAATCCGCGGCCGCGGCCTTCGGATCCACGCGAGGCAGGAGCAGCACGGCCTGGCCGCGAACATACCAGTCCTTGTCCGACAGCGCTTTCTTTACCTCCGCAGCCGCCGATGGCGAGCGGGACTCGATAAGAGATAGCAGACTCTTTGCACGTACTAAGGACGGATTCGGCTCTTCACGTTTTTCAGAGTTGGCGCGTGGGCTCTGCGCCAAATTCGATGTGCACTGCGCGATAATTACCAATATCGCTGTTGTCAGGAAGGACTTTCTCATCTGAGCAATCGCGGAATCGCGCATCTTTGATAGTTCCGGCAAAGCATCGCCGGGATTCTACAGCAGCGCGCGGCAGTTAATAAAGCTGGCTTGGCGGCCTCGGCGGCCTCGGTATTCTGGGAATGTTCTATTGGGTTCGAGGCGTATGAATCCGCTAGAAGGACACGAGTGGAAAGGATCAAATAGGGCAGAAAGCAACACCTCCCGAATCAGCGGTTGGGCACGGGACCAACGACAACGTCGAAACCGCCCGCAGGCCCTCGGAAGGCGAGCGGGCGGTGATGTTGAGTAACAAGTGCACACTATGCGGCTAGTTTTTTCCCAGCCGGTTCGTGTTTCTGCAGGAAGACGGGGAATTTCGAAAGGACCCGCGTGATCACGGGAGCCGATTTCGGGACGTTGATTCGGAGATACCTTAAGAGATGGCCAACCTCCGTTGGGGTCAGGTCTTCCGCGCTCCTACCTGTAATTCCGAGTGGAATAACGTAGGACACCAGATCCAATCCAACTTTTTTCAGGCTAGCCTCCAACTCGTTGTAGAAGATTTCTCTCTCTGGCAGGCTCATCGCGAACATACCGTCCCGGACCGTGTTCTTTAGCTCATCAGCCGTTATCGACTTAAGGTCTACGGTCCCCGCAGCAACTGAGGATTTGTTTTGGATGTTTCTTTTCATAGTTAACCACCTAATTATGACTGTTGCACTGGCTAAGAACTGTTACCGTGGTCACCGTTTCTACTGCTTCAAGGCAACCGCTCTCGGTTTAACGTATCTCCTGCCGGTGTTGTTCCTGATCTCCAACACGCCGTCCACTCAGCGTAAGCAAACCGGCCTGTTTTCCGTCGCCTCTTTGTGCAACCCATGTGCCATCGGGTTGCCTGAAGCGTAAGAATCGCACGCCGGATGACCGGTGAACGGAGGGCCCCAATAAAGTTGCGTGTGATATGGAGGCGAGCCTCAGTACTTCAGGCAATGGCCTGGGATGGTCCGCGCAATAGGCCTTCAGAAATAATTGCGGATCAACGCCGTCTTCGGCGCGCGGATATGCATTCAAGGTCGGCGAAAATCAGCGATGTCTTCAATTGCCATCTCACTCATTTCAAGACTGGTCACTGCCGGACTACCAGACTTCTCAGACTTCAAAAGCGCTTAGGCGATACCGTCCTCTATGCTATAATCCGTCCTCTTTTTTGAGTCCCTTCGAACGAAAGGAATAAATTCCAAACATGGCAGACCAAACCAGCGAACGCAACCGGGCCATAGAAATGGCTATTTCCCAGATCGAGAAACAGTACGGCAAGGGATCCATAATGAGGCTCGGCGACCGAAAAGTTGTCGATATCCCCGCTATTTCCACTTCATGCTTAAGCCTTGACGCCGCAATAGGAATCGGCGGCGTTCCCCGCGGAAGAATAATCGAGATTTACGGCCCCGAGTCGGGAGGTAAGACCACCCTGGCCCTGCACATAGTCGCGGAGGCCCAGAAGCGCGGAGTCGCCGCTTACATCGACGCCGAACACGCTCTTGACGCTCAGTACGCTTCAAAGCTAGGAGTGAATATCAACGACCTCTTCATATCGCAGCCGGATTCCGGCGAGCAGGCGCTGGAGATAACGGAAGCTCTCGTGCGCTCGGGCGGCGTTGACGTTCTGGTTATCGATTCGGTTGCGGCTCTTGTGCCCAAGGCTGAACTCGATGGCGAGATGGGCGACTCTTTGCCGGGCCTCCAGGCCAGGTTGATGTCACAGGCTCTTCGCAAGCTCACCGCGGTTGTCGCGCGTTCTAACACCTGTCTCGTTTTCATAAATCAAATCCGGGAAAAGATCGGTGTGATGTTCGGGAACCCTGAGACCACCACCGGAGGCCGGGCTCTGAAATTTTACTCTTCCGTAAGACTGGAGATTCGCCGCATCAGCGCGATCAAGGACGGGGACAGCGTCGTCGGCAATAGAACCAAGGTGAAGGTCGTCAAAAACAAAGTGGCTCCGCCGTTCAAGGAAATCGAGTTCGACCTCATGTACGGCGAGGGTATCTCGCGAGAGGGAGACCTTCTCGACCTCGCCGTTGAAAACCGAATAGTAGAGAAAAGCGGCGCCTGGTTTAGCTTCAAGGGAGAACGGTTGGGGCAAGGCCGCGAGAACGTGAAGAACCTCTTGAGAAATGACCAGAGTGTCGCCGCGCGAATCGAAACGGAGGTAAGGCGAGCGCTCGGCCTGCTGGGCCCCGGCAATTCCAGCGAGCCGGAACCCGCGCAAAGCTCCGGGCCGTCGAAGAAAGCGGCGACCAAGGAGTGAAACGAAGGTGGCATGGTCAATCAGGTTGCTGCTCATCACGGAGGCGGGCGCAAGGGCCCGTCTGTACGTTAAATTTCAGTCTCCAGTTGGAAGCGGGAAGTAATTCACTCGGTCTCTTGGCCGAACGGTCGTTCATGTAAGGCCAACAGATTTTTATTCGAATCGTTTACGGCGAAAACGATGATCTACAGAAGCTCTGAAATTCAGACTTGCGTAATCGGGAGATCAATGGCGAAACCCTTGGTTAGATTTGAGTTCGCTCAACAATTTGATTGACCCGAGGACACCTATCTGATAGTATCGCCCGCGAATCACACAGCAGGGCGCCCCTTAATCCCAGAGGTGCGTACAAGATGATATGTCAGAGCTGCGGGCATGACTACCCGAGCACGTTGACCCGTTGCACAGGTTGCGGGCAACTAAATCCACGACGGATGCGCCCGGTTAGCCAGTCCAGATTGATCGAGTTTCCGAGACAACCAAGAAGAGACGCCGCGGGAGATTCTTCTCAACGGCCGACGCCATCCTGGCGCGCGGAGGTCAGCGAGAGGGTTCGCGCCGTGAAAGCCAAACGCAGCGCCGAGGGAGCGGCCCTTCAAACCGCGCGGACGGCAGCGTCTCTTGAGACACCGGGAGTAGAGGCCGCTTCTTCCGTCAGTTCATCTCTACACAACAATCAACTGGTGGAGGCTGCGCTCACGAGAGTGCGGCGTGCGGCCGGCACCGGTTATTCATCTTCGCCGAACGTAACGCGGAGGGGTTCTCAGTCATTCGCCGGCGCCGCGGGAGTCTCCTCGGACAAGGATGCAACGGCCAAGGCGCTCGCGCCGGAACGGCAGTTTATCGATGAAAGGGAACCGCAGCCTCGTCCCAGCCGCACCAGGCCGCTGCCGGACACCACTGAACAAAACAGAGCCGATAGTGGACTGCCTGCGAG
The DNA here is from genome assembly GCA_023265195.1 of Blastocatellia bacterium. GTDB lineage: Bacteria > Acidobacteriota > Blastocatellia > UBA7656 > UBA7656 > QHVH01. The sequence goes on from JAHFUG010000007.1 coordinate 20,865, forward strand.
AGCTCGCCCGCTAACGGACGTCGGCGGAACTAGAGAAAGAACTACTTCGTTGGTCAGCGCGAAATCACCGTTGGGCGCGTCCGCTGCATCGCACGTTGGGGCGTCAGCCGCGGCGCAACCTGCGCTCGAGTATGCGTCGTCCGATCCAATAGATGAAATCGAGCCTCGCGACTATCTCGCGGATGAGATCAAGCGAGTAGATAAGGTGCTGACTCGCAACGCAGGTCAGTCCGCGCCCGCGCCCCGGCTCGCGCAGATTGTAGCTACTTGCGTCGACTTGCTGATCATCGGACTGACTTCAGCGCCGTTTCTTGCGCTCATCGAGTTGAACAACGGGGTTTACTCCGAACGAAGCACCAAGTTCGCGGGAGTTGTCATGATCGGGCTTGTGTCGTTCTTCTACCTCGCGTTGACCCACTGTGCGCGAGGCAGGACTTTCGGCATGATGCTGACGGGAACGCGCGTCGTGGCAAGCGGGTCAGCCCAGCCGCCTACCGTTTTCCAGGGGCTCCTCCGTGCAGCCGGCTATTACGTCGCCGCCGCCCCAGCGGGTCTTGGCTTGGCGTGGCCTCTCTTCGGTCGAAGCCGCCGAGCGTGGCCCGATCTCATTTCGGGCACGGTTGTAATCAAAGACAACTGATCGCGATTTGCTCCCCACTCCACGGTTTGACCGCGGCGCTTCATGGATAATTTTTTCCTGTCCCATACCGTGGTCGAGATCGCTCCACTAATACTCAACAGAACGGTCAGTCATGCCTGGACAGGCGGCCGGAATTTTGTGCTGGAGTTCGAAGGCCAGGACCACCAGAGACTCGTTGTCGTCACTGATCCGGCGAGTCCCGGGCTCTACTTGACGAACCAGCGGCTTGCCTCTTCAAAGCCCGTAACGAGCGAATTCCTTTCAACCGTTCGCGAAGTGCTGATCGGAACCAAGACGTCAAACGTGTTGAAGCATCCAGGAGACAGGCTGGTCAAACTCAGTTTTGATTCTTTGTCCGGGGCGCCGGCTGCGACTCTGCTTCTTTCGCTCATGGGCCGGGCTACCAACGTCTACCTCCGCAATAGCGAAGGTGAAGTGATATCGCGGCTTTTCAATCTCAAGGTTCCGGATGTCGAAGGAGGTTGGTCCGACGAGACGACCGATATTCTCTCGCCCATATCCTCGACCGGTTTGGAAGCGGCGGGCGACGAGATCGCTCGGTTGGGCCCACGTCTAACACAGGAACTTCAATATCGTTGCTCTCCCTCAATCCACGGCGAGACGACCCGCCGAAGCGTACTCCTGGAAATTCTAGGCGAGCCTCCTGCGCCGCTCGTCTATTCCTCGATCCCGCTCGAGGAGATTGGGAATCGCATCGTCGATCCATCCCGGGCATTAGTGCTCTCATGCATAGAGATGACTCACCTGCGGGGTTGCCATCGAAATCAGTTCGACACTCTTTCGGAGGCCGCGGAGCGCTACTACAGAGCGCGCAGTGCGGCGGCATCGCTTCAAGCAGAGCTTGCCTCGCTGAAGCGCGAGTTAACCGCCGCCGTGAAAAAGCGGCGGTCGACGTTGAAGGGTGTCGAGTCGGATCTGGAGCGATTCTCCGATCCTGAGAGGCTGAAACAATTCGGGGACTTGATTCTCGCGAGCCTGAACTCGGCGAAAGTAACAGGGGAGACGATTCGACTGGTCGATTACTTCGATGCTGCTCAAACGGAGATCGAAGTGGCCATTCCTCCGGACAAGACGCTCCAACAGGCCGCCGCGCATTACTATTCATTGGCCGGGAAGGCGAAACGCGCCAAGAAGCTGCTCGAGCCGCGCGCACGAGAACTAAGCAACGAACTGGCTGAACTGAACCGCCTTCTTGGCTCGATCGCCGATGACCCTACCGCTTCGAGTGTTGAGGAAGCGCGCGCCGGCGCGGAGTCAATTCTGGGGAAGACCAAGCGCGGCTATGTGGCGAATTCGCCTCAAGGAAAGAACCGGCAAGCAAAAAAGAGGTCCGAAGCAAGAGGGCCGGGAAGGCGATTCACGTCGTCGGACGGTTATGAGATCGTGGTTGGAAGAACGGACACGGAAAACGACTCGATAACATTCAAGCTAGCCGGATCGCAGGACGTCTGGCTTCACGCCGCGGACTACCCCGGCTCGCATGTCGTCATTCGCAATCCAAAACGCCTGGCAGTTCCTCACCAGACAATCGTCGAAGCCGCGCAACTCGCCGCGTTTTACTCGAGCGCGAAAAACGAAAAAAAGGCGGCGGTTCACTACACGCAAAAGAAGTATGTCACGAAGCCTCCACGCTCAAAGCCCGGCCTCGTCCGTCTCTCTTCATTCAAGACTTTAATGGTGGGGCCGAGCCGCCGCGTTTGAGTGCGCTTTGGCGTATCGCGTATGGGTCTTCAAATCGAGACTCGGAGTAGTGTCTTAATCCTGTGTCGCTCGTAAGAAAAACAGATTCAACCGAGAATACCCCCAACGGAGTTGGGAAATACCCCCAACGGAGTTGGGGGATGGTTCATTCACTGCCTACAGAGGGAGCCGCAGCCGTTTCTTGAATACCCCCAACGGAGTTGGGGGATGGTTCA
>JAHFUG010000007.1:23541-44636 GCA_023265195.1 Blastocatellia bacterium
GAATACCCCCAACGGAGTTGGGAAATACCCCCAACGGAGTTGGGGGATGGTTCATTCACTGCCTACAGAGGGAGCCGCAGCCGTTTCTTGAATACCCCCAACGGAGTTGGGGGATGGTTCATATGCTGCCCACAAGCGTGCGCGAAGTGCCGGTGATCCCCTCCCAAAGGACCTCCACCGGCTAGGAATGAGTTCATGGCTAACCGCCGCCAGGTTGGAATTGAACTATCCCCCAACTGCGTTGGGGGTATCCGTTCGAGCTATTGCCCACAGGTGGACTCCAGCTATCACACCTTCGCTGATTATTGCTGACTTGCCTATACTCTCACGGGCTGCTGAACGCTGGCCACTGGCCACTGTCTTTTAATAGAATGAATCCCACCAATAAATAGCGTCGGGAGGGCATTGTGTGCTAGTCCTGAACCGATCATCAATTCTCAGCGTTCCATTCGTTGGAGTCGCGATTGGATGCTTGGCGTTGGCGATTGCTAATGGACAAGTGCAGCGACTGAAGACAATTCGCGTTCGAGTGATAATGCCCGACGGATCGCCGGCGCAGACCGTTAAGGTCAGGATCGAGGGCAGCGAAGGCGAGACCGTTCGCGATGGATTCACGGATTCCAACGGAAGCATTGAAGCTCCAAACCTGAGGGTCGGTCCCTATACGGTCACCGTTCCGTCCAACGGTCAGAGTTACGAAACATCAACTGAGCGAATCGACGTCAACCGAGTTTCGCCCGACGTCACTGTAGTCACTATCAACCTCAACCCGGGGGACGACGCTTCCAAGAGGAGAAAAGGCGAAAGGCCGGTCGTGTCAGCCGGAGAATCCGAAGGCTCGGTTCCGACGAAAGCCCGCGAAGCCTACAATCGCGCGTCTCGTTTCGCCAAAGAGAACAAGCCTCTGGAAGCGATTCGAGAGTTGGAGCGCGCCCTTGAAATCTATCCTCGCTATCTTCAAGCGTGCAACGATCTCGGCGTCGCCTTCATGAAACTCGACCGCGTTGAAGAAGCGGTTCGGATTCTCACCAGGGCGGCTGCTATTGACCCAAAGGCGTTCAATCCACGCCTCAATTTGGGCATTGCGCGGGTGCGCGGACGAGACTTCGCGGCGGCCGAGCCTGATCTGCGCGCGGCAATTTCACTCGACGCGAGTTCTCCTCTCGCTCATATGTACCTCGGCGTCGCGCTGGCAAAAACGGAACGCGGCGGCAAAGCAGAAGAAGAGTTGCTTAGAGCAATTTCATTGGGAGAATCCGACGTGGCGATCGCGCACTACTATCTTGGTGAGTTGTACGCCAGTCACGATCGAACCTCTGAAGCTATCGCCGAACTAGAGGCATACCTCAAGCAGCAGCCGGACTCGAGCGACGCGAGCCGGGTGCGTCAGGAAATCGCGCGGCTCCGATCGCATCAGAAAAGAATTTAGCGTTCATCTATCAGGGGACAGTTATCAGGGCCAGTTCCGACAGTTCCGACGCGACACTTGACATCCGGCGCGACGTGCGCGATGGTAACCGCGTGGCGAGTAGAATCAACTGGACCACGACAGAGGCAATCTTATCCAAGATCGACAAAGCGCGCACTCTTTCTCCGCATTTTAGATTCTCATCCGACAGTCCCTTGAGCGCCTTGCGGATTAGCCAGCAACGCTTACTCCGCTTATCTGCGTGGATCGCGAACCGCGTGCAGCTTTGATCAGCGGTTATTTCCGAAACGCCGCGGCCAACCGAGAACAAGCATAACCAGACGCTCATACTCAATTCGACGAAACGAAAATCTGGCGTCCAAAAAAACGAAAGGGTGAGACTCTCGCCTCACCCCCCTTTGTTTGATTAGATCGGGCCTATCACAAGATCGACCCGGCCCCAACTACCACCTGAACCTTGCGGACAACTGAACCGTTCGAGCCAGGTCGGTGCCGGTCGGATCACCCAGTCCGCCGAATACCGGGCTCTGAATGTCCTTGCTTACGCGTCCTTTTTGAAGATCCTGGATCTTGAGAGCCTGTCCATTCGCGCCGATGTACCGGCCCGTATTCGCGTTCAGGCATACGCGGCAGTTCGGGTCGGTGGACACGGGCATGGTGTTCAAGCTGTCGAGACCGTTGAACAGGATGAAGAGCGGTTTATTGAAGATGTTGAAAACATCCGCTTTAAACTCCAGCCTCATGTGCTCGCGGAACTTGAACGCCTTGGTGAACGAGAGGTCAAAGCGATAATAAGGATCACCGTGGCCGGCGTTCCTTTGCAGATTCCCATTCACGAATTGGAAATCAACTATGTCGCCGGTGAAAGTGTCGGCCGCGCCCAGCCCGCTGGCTCCGGCCGGCGCGAGGAAGGTCGTCTGCGGGCAGTGACAAACCGCGTGGCCGTTCGGTCCAACCAGGAGATTCGTATTGGCCCCGCCGTTAGCAAGGTTCGTCGCGACCAACGTCCCATCGGGCAGGACATTGGGACGCTGCTGGGTTTCGGAACCGATACCCGGGAAGAACGCATTGGCGAACGGAGCGTCACCGGTCGACACCGGATAGGGCCGGCCCGATTGAATCGTTCCAATGACTCCGATCGTCCAGTTGTTGACGACGTGTTTCAGTATCTGCGTAGAAGAGGCGTTGGCCGTTTCAAATACCGCTCCGAAATTACCCTGATGCCTCGTGTCGCTCTGAGCAAGCGCCCGGTCGGCGGCGATGTTGCGGGGATCGCCCGGCTCCGAAAGCCCAAAGAAGTCTTCCGAAGACGAGAGCTGTTTCGAGTACACGTACCCCGCCTGGAATTGGAAGTGATGCGACATCCGCTTCGTGGCGCTGACCAGAAGGCCGTGATACGCGGAGGTTCTCGAGTTCTCGTTGGTTCTGATGGCCGTGAACCGAGGATCAGGTCTTGGACCGAAGTAGAAGAACCCCGGATGAGCCGGGTCGGGATTCACGGTCGGGAAGTTTCTGTCACGCTCGCCAAACAATCCATAGCCCATAACGCCCAGATAGCCTACGTCAACCACGAGGGTTTTTCCGAGCTGCCTTGTCACCGTGAGATTGAAGTGCCTGGTCTCGGGATTTCTCAGATCCGGCGAGATGGGCCGAACTCGTCCGAACGTATTCGGCGCTCTCAGAGAAGTGAGTAGACTGTCGGGAGGCCTATTCGGAAAGAACGCCAACACCGTTGGATTGGTAAAGGTGGTCGTGAAAAGATTGACCCCGTCGAAATTCAACGAGTCGAGCACGACATTGAGATAGGCGAGCTCCGTGACTTCGGCCGCCGAAGCCCGAATCACGGTTTTGTTCTGATCTCCAAATAACCGGTGCAGGAATCCCTTCTCGAAGTTCGGACTCCATGCTATCCCGAGTCTCGGTTGAAAGTTGTTATGATCCGACGAACAAGCGGGAATGATCCCGTTCCCCTGGCTGCAATCGCTGCCGTTGACCGCGGGACCGGTTCCGCCTTTGAACGCGCCGGACTCGAGATCGTACCTCACTCCGTAGTTGAGGGTCAGATTCGACTTGATCTTCCAAGCGTCCTGCGCGTAGAAGCCGTAGATATTATCGGCGGCGCGGACCTGGGCAGGCCCGATCCCTATCGTCAACGACTTTGGCAGTCCCTGGCGCGGGAACGGATCGAATCCCTGATAGAGTCCAAAGTGGAACTGCGTGAACAGGGAGAAATATGGGAAGTGGCTTATGTTCAAGCCGGCCTTGAGCGTGTGAGCGCCATGGTTCCACGAGAAGTTATCGACGTATTGATAACGGCTCTGATCGGCGCCCTGTGGACAACAAAACGCCGCTCCAAAATAGAAGTTGGGTCCCTGCTGGCCAGGCTGTTCGCTCTTGGTCGGAGTGGCGCTCAATAGGCGGTGCCAAAAGAAGCGGCCCTCGTTCACCGTGTGCAGCGTCGGTGTCGAAGTGATCCCGACGTTGAGCGTGTGGTCGTGTATGACCGAGGACACCAGGGAGTTCGGCGACGCCGTGGCCGCAATCTGAACCAGCAGATTGTCGGTCAAATCGCGCTGTACGTTGAAGCGAGCGCTTATTCGATTCTTGGCGTTCAGTTGGTGATCTACCTTCGCCGACCAGAGTATTTCCTGAGTCGGCTGGGTGAGCGCAAGCGCGCCGGTCGGAGGAATCAACAGAAGCGGTACTCCTTGCCGCACCTGCTCGTAGCTGGCGAACCAGAATGTCCTATCCTTTACGAACGGCCCACCCACGGTAAAGCCGCCTTCGTACTTGTGAAAGGGAGCGCGCCGGAAATTAGCCGCGTCGCTCAAGTTGTAGAAGAACGTGGACGCGGTCAGATTGCGTCCGCGAGTATAGTAGTGGCCGTCTCCATGAAACCCGTTGGTTCCGGACTTGGTGATGACGTTCAGGATGACTCCACCGGCCTGACCATACTCCGCGTTGTAATTGTTGGTCAGAACCTGGAACTCCTTTACCTCTTCAACCGAGGCGCCCAACCCGTCGCGCGCCGAGACGACCTGGTCGGATATATTTCCTCCGTCGATGTTCACCTGTATCCCGCGGTCGTTAACGGCGCCCGGTCCGATCAGGTCGCTCGACACGCTGGTAAGGTCGTACTTGACGCCCGGCGCGATGACGGCGAGTCCCGCGTAATCATTCGAAACGCCGCCAATTCCATTGAAGCTCGTCGTCGTAGGTAAAGTGGCGACTTGCTTCTCATCGATGACATTGGATACGTCGGTCTTGCCCGTTTCTATCAGCGGCGCCGCGGCGCTGATGTCGACGACTTCCGACTTGCCGGAGACCGACAGGGATACATTGACGTCCCTCAACTCTCCCACTTGAAGTCTGACGGCTTTCACTTCGGATTTTCCAAAGCCCTGAGCCTCAACACGGATGTCGTAGATTCCGGGTGGTAAGCTGTCGAACCTGTATAACCCGTCCGAAGTAGTTTTTGTAGTGCGTTCGATGCCCGTATCAACCTTCCGTGCTACGACCGTTGCTCCCTGCAGAACGGCCCCCTGTGGATCCACAACCGTGCCAACAATCGTCGCGGTCGCGGATTGTGCATTACACAAGGTCGTTAAGGATGCGGCCAGCAGAGTCAGCGTCAATAGCTGACTTACAAGACGTCTTGTCATTAGAATTCCCTCCTTGGTTCTGAGACAACAAGTCTCAGCCTGAAATGAGCCTACTCCTTGAGCTTTCAGCGGAAAATGCATACATGGTTTTTCTTATTTTGCCTGCCGGGGTTTTCACGGACCATTAAGGGATACCATGCGAACCCACTATGGGTCAACGCGATTGGGACAAATTGACGGCTATTCGGTGTGTCACTGGCCGGGCCAGGGTCAAACTGGAATCCGATTGTGGCTCGTGCTAGTGTTGCACCTCGAAATCCCGTTGGAGGCTTGGAGCAGAAAGATGATTAAGTTTCGCGGACGCGTTCTGCCATTCCTTCTGCCGGTAGTGCTCGCCATCCCGGCGCCGAGCCCCGCGCAAACGGACAAATCGGCAGTTCGAGAGTATTGCAACTCGCACCAAGGCGAGATACTCCGGGAGTTCGCCGAGTTACTTGCTATACCTAACGTGGCGTCAGACACGCCGAACATCAGGCGCAATGCCTCGCTTCTTGCCGCCATGATGCAGCGCCGCGGCGTCGATGCGCGATTGATCGAAGGCGGTGGGCCCCCAGTCGTGTTTGGAGAGTTAAAGAAACCCGGCGCCTCTCGCACGATCGCGATCTACGCACACTATGACGGACAGCCCGTTGACGCCTCGAAGTGGACTACCGAACCATTCAAGCCGACGCTGAGAACCGCAACCATAGAAGCCGGCGGCCGAACCGTGGATCTCCCTAAGTCCGGCGAGAAATGCGGCGATGAGTGGCGTCTGTACGCTCGATCCGCGTCCGATGACAAGGCTCCGATAATGGCGATCCTGGCCGCGCTCGACGCGTTGGCTTCGTCGAAGACCGAGCTGACATCGAATCTCAAATTCTTCTTCGAAGGAGAAGAAGAAGCCGGATCGACTCACCTCGAAGAACTGCTCCGCAAGAACAAGTCGCTCCTTGCAGCCGATGCGTGGATATGCGCCGATGGACCGGTGCATCAAACACGGCGGCAGGCGATCTTTTTCGGCTGCCGTGGAGTCGTTTCCGCGACCATTACCGTGTACGGCGCGGGCCGGGCGTTGCACAGCGGCCATTACGGCAACTGGGCTCCCAATCCGGCGATGATGCTGGCCAGGCTCCTCGCGACCATGAAAGACGACGAAGGGCGGGTCCTGATCGATGGTTTCTATGATGACGTTCAACCACTCGGAGAAGAAGAGAAGAAGGCGATAAGAGAAATGCCGGCGTCGGACGTCGAGCTTATGAAGGAGCTTGGGATCGCTAAAACAGAAGGCGACGGCCTGACCCTCGCGGATTTGATCAACGCCCCGTCGCTCAACATCGACGGGCTGCGGAGCGAAGACGTGGGCCAGCAGGCTCGCAACGTGATACCCGCTGAGGCGACGGCGACAGTCGATATGCGCCTGGTGAAAGGCGTCGAGCCCGCGCGTCAAGTCGAACGCCTTGTCGCTCACATCAAGAAGCAGGGATATCACGTTGTAACCGGGGAGCCGGATCGCGAGACGCGGCTGAAGTATGCTCGCATCGCTAGGGTGACCAGCGCCGACGGGTATCGGGCCGCCCGGACTCCGATGGGCTTGCCGATTTGCAAGAGAGTCATCGAAGCCGTCGAAGAGGCCGCGGGAGTAAGACCGATTCTAATGCCAACGCTGGGCGGCAGCGCGCCACTCGCGATATTCGCCGAGGTGACCGGCGTCCCTCAGATCGGCGTGCCGATCGTCAATCACGATAACAATCAACACAGTTCGAATGAGAATCTCCGGTTGAAGAACCTTTGGGATGGGATCGTCGTGCTGGCGGGTCTGATGACGATGAAGTAGTACATGGGCGAAAGAACGCGCCCGGTTTCATCTCGAAACTGAAGATCGAAACCGAAGATCAATGTAACGAGCGGCGTTCCGAAACCGCGAAGGAATTGAAACCACGAAGAGCCGAGGCAAGCATTCGTTGCTTTAGCCTCGGCGATCGGTGGCGCCCAGATCTTCTGCTTCGTGGTCTTTGTGAACTTCGTGGTTTCGATTCTTTCACGCCTCAAATGCGCGGATCACTGCTTTCCTTGCGAGGCGGCCGCGGCCTTTGCGTCAACTGCCTTCTTCTTGTGCGCGTCAAACCACTCGAACACGTCTTTGAACGTAGGCACTACGATGCTGATGTGACTTCCCTTAGGCACTTCGATGTACTTAACTTCCGCGCCGGCTTGCTTCTCGGCTGCGACCATCGTGCGAGAACGCATGACCGGAACAGTCTTATCGTCATCGCCGTGAACCACTAACGCGGGAATGTGAGCGATCTTGGGGATGTCCGTCGGATTGCCGCCCCCGGCTATAGGCGCGAGCGCGGCGAATACGTCGGGATGATTGATGGCGACCGACCACGTGCCGAATCCACCCATCGAATGACCCGTCAGATAGACCCGCTCCGAATCGATCTTATAAGCGCGTTGCATCTCGGCTAGAACGTCCATCACGTCATTCTCCGCCGTACCGGAATACATGGAAGCCGGATTGCGCCCTTTCGGACAAGCTACGATGTAACCGCGGCTCTCCGCCTCGGTCTTGAAAGCGCCGTTGTTGTATCCATCAAAGTAGCTGTTCTCATCGCCGCCCATACCGTGCAGCGCGATGATCAACGGAAGCGCTTTTGAGCCGTCGTAGCTGGCTGGCACGAACAGGCGATAGGGCTGTAGCGTGTCGTCGACCTTCGAGCGATAGGCCTTCTTGAAATCGCCGCGCCGCGGCGCCAGAGGATCCGCGCCGCCGGCGATCGCGTCGAGCATCGCGTCCGCCTTCGAAAGCACGTCGCTGAAATTGATTCGCTGAAAATTGATCTCGCCCGCGCTCGCCAGATCGTAGAGACCGATCTGATATTCCGCGGTTGCGGTCGAAGAAAGCAAGGCGTCCTTCTTCCTGGCCTTCAGCATCGACTCAATGCCGGCTGCTTTCTTCTTCGCCGCCGCTACCTTCGCGGCCAGACCTCGCTCTATTCTGATCGGTATTGACTTAGTGACGGCGTCGCCCGCGGCCGGTTTGAAGCTCACGCTGATGCGGTAGTTTCCATCCGCTACGTCCGGAATCATCAGGGACGCGTCATACGGTTTGGCGTAATAATCCGCGAGAGGTCCGTCCAGGCTTTGCAGCATCTTGATCGGAGGAGCTGTCTCATCGGCCTTAAGGGCGATGCCGCCGCTCACGTTCCCCGAGACCTTTTCATCAAGTTGAAACAACTGGCCGATATGAACGCTCACCGGCTGCGAAGGCTCGAGCATCGCGCGCTCGACCTTAACCGTCAGCGAGGCGGCGAACGCCTTGGCCGGCGTCCATTCTTCCCCGCGCATCAAAGCCATTCCGCGATACATATGCTTAAGCGCGTCGCCGTACCGTTTGCCGGCGTTCGCTTCTTGAGCCAGTCTCTGTAGACGGTCAACCTCCGCCTTTGTCTGATCGCTCATCGTCGCGGTGTTCTTCAGCGTGCCGAACCCGACGGAGACGCGAAGCACCTGCGCCGCGTCCTGCCCCAGCGACGCGGCCGGGACCGCGATCAGCATCAAAGCGCCGAGCAGGAAGAGGCGCGCATAGCGTGATGTTATAGTCTTCGATAAACCATTCGACATAGCGTGGCTCCTTTGTGTTCCACTGAAATAGCTTGATTTTTGAGCGGTATGCACCGGACTTGCCGGTCGCGGTTGATGATACTATCAGAAGAGTCTCGGCTCAAGCCTATCAAGTTGAGTGAGTTGAGTGGCTCTGTACAATCCCCAAATCCCACCCACTGTGGGTGGGATTTGGAAGAGGGAAGAAGGCAGCCTTTGCGTAGGCTGAGCTTGGACAATCCACCCACAGCGGGTGGATTGTCCAAGCCCAACCTACGATGACGGGAGTCGGCGGTGCTTCGGCTTCTTGATAATTGTTATGGCCGTCTCCAGATGGGTCTTCGACGGTCGGGCCTGGGACCGCCGTCGGTCACATTAGGCTGGCTTCCGATTTGAATCACAATCTGCTCTCTGCCTCTTGGCACTATCGACTGCTTGCTCCCCAGCAATCCGCCCGCAGGTCCCAAAACCGTCACCCGCAATATCCTCCCCGGAGTCAAACCGCACGCGTGAAATCGTCCATTCGCCCCGGTGCGGCCCTCAGTGACGTTCGGAGACGCCGCGCCCGGCTGCTCGATGATGACAACCCGAATATGTTTGACGGGTTCGCCGCTTGGATCCACAACCAGCACCCCGACGCAGCCCGTGGCCGCAGCCGTTTCGTCCCCCGCGAGTTGGCGCGGCCCGTCCGGCGTGGCCGGAGATGGAGCAGGAACAGTATTTTGACGTTCTTCTTCCACTGATGGTTTCGCAACGCGCACGGGTTCAGTATCGACCTTTCCGGCTTCTTTGTTGGCGTTGCCTTGCTCTGTTTTGAGCGGCTTATTTTCGCCGGAGGCGGCGGCGCGACTGTTCGAATTCATGTTCTGGGCCGGGTCCTGTTGTTGCGGGACGGCGGACCCTGAAGTGTTGGAGTCGGCGCCTGGAGCGGCGGCCTGATTAGGATCGCGATCGGGTTGAGCCGAAGCGGACGTCGTAGGCATCGCGTTTCGGCCGGTTCCTCGAAACACGATATAAGCCGCCGCTGACAGCGCCAGCACCAGGATCGCCGCCACGGTCATGGCCGCGCGCTTCTTTCCCTTGGTCCCCGAAGTGTACGTCGTGATGTTGCTTGCTCTTGGCTGCTGCTGCGCGACCAGCGGCAGAGATATCGTCTTTGTGGCGCCAACCTCGTTCGCAACGACCGTCACCCGCTCCTTTCGCACCACGCCGGTTGGGCTCTTTACCGTTATTTCGTGCGAGCCCTCCGGCAGCATCACCGTCGCCCGGCCGTCTTCGTTGGCAATGGCGGCGGTATCGGCGGCGCCTACATTGACCCTGCTTCCTCTCGGCAGGCTGTCCAAGACCAACACAGCCGTCTTCGCGTCATCGCCGCCTATCGCCCGCTTGGTGACAACGTCAACCGGGCTTGTATCGTCGTTTCGCGGAATCGCAACAGTGGCGCGCGCGGCGAGTTGAACCTGGAGCTCCGTTTCTTGACCTCTTTCGAGCGAGAGATCGATCTTATAGGGAGTGAAGCCCTGCCTGGAGACTCTTACGCCATGAATACCCGCGGCGAGTCCCTCGATCACGATCCGCCCTGTCGATTGCTCGGTTAGTCCCCGCAATATGTTGTCAACGTACACTTCCGCCGAGCCCGGCTGACTCACCAGTAAGAGACGGGCCGTGGCTTTGCTTCCGCGCAGTTCTTCAAGCATCTCTTCAGCGGTGGCGTAGCGGTCACCGGATCGCTTTGCCGCAGCTCTCTTGACGGCGGCCTCTACCTCAGGCGCAACATTCAAAGCGCTCAGGTCCGGCAGCGGCGCACTTTCATGTTGCGCCCTCATTTCCGTCCAAAACACGCCTGGATCAGTTGCAACGGATTCGAACGGAGCTTTGCCCGTCAGCATTTCGCACAGGATGATTCCAAGCGAATAGATATCGGTCCGCAAGTCGAGATCCGAACGGCCCACTATGCGCTCGGGCGACATATACGCCGGCGTTCCGAATCCTTCGCCCGTCAAGGTCAGGTTCTCTCCGCCGACCATTTTTGCGATGCCGAAATCGAGCACCTTCACGCCGAGAGCATCCTTGCTATCGGTGATTATTATGTTCTCGGGTTTGAGGTCTCGATGTATTATTCCATTTCGATGGGCGTAACTGACGGCTTCCAGCACCTGCGTCATTATTGCAATGGCTCTATCCGGGCTTAGTCCCCCGGTTTCGGCAATCTCCTCGCTTAGCAGCTTCCCGGACACGAACTCCATGACCAAATAGTAGGAACCGTTGTCCTCACCGAATGTGTATAGGCGCGGAAGGTTGGGATGGTCGAGGCGGGCCATGGCGACGGCTTCTTGAAAGAATCGCTGTTTGATCGTCGTGCTTCGCGTGTGTTTCTTGTGAAGCTCTTTTACCGCAACCACGCGGCCGGGATTGCTGATGTCCTCGGCTTTGAAGACGGAGCCGAACCCGCCGCTGCCGACATAATCAACAAGCCGGTAATTGCCAATTTGTCTGATGCCCATACTGGACTCCGCGGATCTCGAGCGCTCGTCAAACGAGGCAGGGGGCGGCTAAACATTGAAGTTAGCCCGAGGCTGTCACTCCGCCATTCTCACACAACGCCAAAACCCGGTCAATGATAGATGACGGCGGGTAGTGTCTTAAAGTTGTGTGGTTGCTGATGGGACACTACAACCGGCTTGAGACGAGGCCAGAGCGGCGGAAATACCCCCAACGCAGTTGGGGGACTCGTTCAAATTCCACCTACATACGCTGAGCCGTTGTTGTTCTCCAGAATACCCCCAACGGAGTTGGGGGATGGTTCAATTCCAACCTGATGGCGGTTGGCTATGAACTCATTAGACCAGCCGGTGAAAACCCTTTGGCAGGAAATCACCGGCACTCACGTTCTGATAGGCAGCATATGAACCATCCCCCAACTGCGTTGGGGGTATTCAAGAAACGGCTTGGCCCCGCAGTCTGTAGCCAGTGAATGAACGCACCCCCCAACTGTTCCTCTGCTCCTCCTCCGCGGGCCGCGAAGAAGAATTCGTTTTCGGTTGTTCCGAATTCCCGGCGCTCCGCGGTCAGTCCAAAAACAAAAGGGAGGCGCGAAACACGCCTCCGGAGAAGAAAACGGAAATGAACGTCTTACACTTCCTAGATGAGACGCCTCGGCGCGGCCGTCACCTTGACGCGCTGCACCGCGGGTCCGACCGTTCGCAGCCGTGTGGCGGGTTTCTTTTCAAGGTTGACCGTTAACGTGTGTTCATGCCGATCCCGCATTACCTTGACCTTGATTGCTCCATCGTCTTTCTTCCGCAGCGTTTCTCTTAGGGCGGAGACGTCTTGAATGCTATCGGAGTCCACCCCGATGATGACGTCTCCCGCTTTCAACCCGGCGCGGGCCGCGGGCGAGTTCTCGGTTATGCCCGAGACCAGCACTCCGTGGCCGTCCTTAACTCCAAAATAGTTACCAAGCTGTTCGGTTAAGTTATCGGCCGTTATGCCAAGTCGTGGGTTGCCGCCCAAGAGTGGCGCGTAGTCGAAGTTGAAGCTCGGCGCCCACTTGAGCTTGTCCTTGTTCTTCTCCAAATCCTTGAGCGACTTCTCTACTTCCTTCATGGCCTTCTCTGTTTCTTTTCGTATTTCGGTTTGGAATGGTCCAAACTGCCGCAACTCGTGCTTGCCCATTGTCGCCGTGATGGTCTGACGACCTCCACCGCGAATAACTTCGATGGCGACGTTGCGCCCCGCGGGGGTGTCGCTCATCAATCGCTGCAATTCACGAACGCTATCGACGCGGCGCCCGTTGAATGAAACAATGACGTCGTTTTCCTTGATTCCAGCCTTTTCGGCGGGGCTTCCCTGAACCACCTTCATCACGACCGCCCCTCTTTCTTCCGACAGGCCAAGCTCTTTGGCGCGCTCAGGGCTCACTTCCTCGAGAAAGACACCGAGATAGCTGGAATCGAAGTTCATGGTGAAAGCGTAAGATTCTTGCGCCGGGGTGACATCTTGAACCTGAGCCAGCGCCAGAGTCGAGGGGGTTGAGGCGCTAGCAGCTTGCGGCGCCAGGGAAGGCAGAGGCAGCAAAGGGGGTAGAGATGGAACGGGAGTCACGCCGCCGTACACTGTCGGCGCGGCCGCCGCTGGTTTCGCGGGAGCCGTCGCCTGCGCGGCGTTTTGGGCGAGCGCGGCAACCGCCCCGAGAGTAATCAACAGAACCACTGAATAGAAATGCTTTATCATCCCACATCCTCCTTGCGCTGAGTTTTGGCTTTTGCTCAGCCATCATCACGCGTTGGCTCACGGAAAGTTCCAGGAAGTTCCCCCCTTCGCCTGAGTTTCTTAACGAGATGATGATTGATGAATAGGGAATTGATGAACAATGATTGATGAATAGGGGAATTGATGAACAATGATTGATGATTGATGATTGATGAATAGGGGAATTGATGAACAATGATTTCGGGTAGATGCATTCGGCAATAATCATTCATCAATTCCCTTCTCCTCATTCATCAATCATCAATCATCAATTCCCTTCTCCCCCAATCATCAATCATCAATTCCCTTCTCCCCCAATCATCAATCATCAATTCCCTTCTCCCCCAATCATCAATCATCAATTCCCTTCTCCTCATTCATCAATCATCAATTCCCTTCTTCCCTCTCACTGCCTTGTAGCCCGAATTAATAATCTGGTAAGAGCCGGCATCGAGCCTAAGACTTGCCCTGCCAAGCGAGTCGCCATAGGCGAAAAGACCACCGGTCTAAGCGCGCTTGCCACGGCCAGGCGAGCCCCAAACTCAGCATTGTAATAGGAGCTGTATCTCTTAAGCGCCTCGTCAATGTTCAGCTTCGCGTCTAACGTTTCCAGAACCGCTGTAGCAGCAAGCTCGCCGCTTCTGAGCGCGATCTGAATTCCGGTTCCGGTGAAGGGATCGATCATCCCAGCCGCGTCGCCTATCGCTATCACGCCCGCTCTCGATAACCTCCGCTTGCCAAACGTCAGCGGGCCGGCGCTATGCCAGCGGCCAGCCAGCCTGGCGCCAGCAAAACGTTCTCGCGCCGCCGGGTTTGTCAGTATTGTCTCGCCGATCGTCTTTAAGAAATCGTTGCCCACCTTGCTGATCGCGTCTTCCCTCACAATCAAGCAGAGATTCACAAGCCCTTCCTCGACGGGCGACAGGCCCCCGTACCCGCGTGGGAATAAGAAGAGATCTACGCGGCCGCCCACGCCGGCCACGTTTTCGAAGTGGGCTTGCAGCGCGTACAGCCTGGAGCCTCGTTCGCCCGCGGCCCGTTCTTCAGGGTTCAGCATCAACCTCGACTGTCTCCCCGAAGCGTCTATTACGAGTGGCGCTTGAAAGGCCGCCGCGCCGCCTGTGCCCAGATCGATGCCCTCCACTCTGGCGGGCTCGCCCTTTTGAGTGACGCACCGGCGGACCGCGATAGCTTCCCGGCATTCGGCCCCGCCCGACCGCGCCCGTTCGAAGAGAATCTGGTCGAAGCGGCTACGGCTCAGGCTCATCGCCCAGCCGCACTTGTCCGAGATCGCCGAGACATCGGCTTCAATCTTTCTCGAGGAACTGAATACGCTCATCCGCCGTATTTTCTCGGCGCCGGCGCTCAGCAGTTTTTCGATTACGCCGAGCCTTGAAAGCGTAGGGAAACACTCGGCTGTAATGAAGCCGCCGCAGAGCTTTTCGCGCGGCATCCGCTTTTCTTCAAGCAGAAGCACACGCATCCCGGATTCCGCAAGAAGGGCCGCCGCGGTTGAGCCTGCCGGCCCTCCCCCGACTATTATTACATCGTGTGCGTTATTGGCGGTTCTCATCCGCGCCGTTCATCGGTTGCGCCGGAACCGTTAGCCACGAGGAGTAACCGGTACGGAAAGATGCGCTTGACCTTGAAGCTCTGCATTCCCGCCAGCCGTGCCAAGCCTCCAAGCTCCGCCCGCGTGAAGCCCCGCAGAACCGACACCGGCCCATCGTGCCGCGTCAGAAAACTCTTGGTGAAGAGGGGTCCCAATACCTTGATGAAGTAGTAAGGCACGAGATTGCGAATAAGATCGTTAACGATCACCGCCCGCCTGGCGACCCGCAGGAACTCAGCCAGCAGCATCACGGCGTCCTCGTTGTGGAAATGATGAAGAAACAGTGAGGCGGTTACAAAATCGAAACTCTGATCGGGGAATGGAAGCAGCTTCGCATCCCCGATGACCAAACGCAAATCGCCTGTCACTCCGAGCACGCCCCGCGCCACCCTTAAATTCCGCTCGCTGATGTCGAGGCCGCAAACTACGGTCTTGATTCCTCGCGATTGAGACCATTCCAGTATCGCCCCTGGAATGTCCGCCGAGCCGGTGCCGACGTCGAGAAGCGAGAAGCTCTCAGCCCGCGACTCGCTCAAGCAGGCAGTGAGAGCCTTCATCACAACGCTCCGGCCCCCAAGGAACCTGTTGATTCGCCTGAGGTCGGCGAGATTCTCAGCGACGTCATTGTCGGCGCCCTCGCCTGCATCAAGCAACTCTTCGATGTAGATTCTTTTCGGAGTAAGCATTAGGGATTGTCTCGACTAGAATAAGAAATCCGCGCCCGCCTGTCCAATATACGAGAATGAACCCGATCTTGGAAAGATCGGGTTCGCCGCGTGTGGCCCGGCGAGGGCCTGGAATCTCACGGAACCATTCGGAATATCGCCGTTATCGCGCTATGATAGGCGGCGGGGAAAATCCGTGGGATGAGACGTGCGGCGCCTCTGTTCGTCTTTTGTCGACGTCGCTAAAGTAAGATGCTTGACTTTGGTATTCTTGAATACTAGAATCGCATCACTTTTCGCGAACAGGCAGTAAGTGATCGAGATTAACAAGTCAAAGTGAGCGTAGGCGCGCCCTCACTGATTTTACGTTGCATGGCGATTAGAAACCCTCTCGGAGGCAACCAGATCGATACCGCGGTTGCATCCGGGCAGACTGCTCTCGACAGCGGCCGTTACGAAGAAGCGGCGGATTACTTCAGGTCCGCCTTGCGAATGGCTCCTCGCTCATTGGAGGAGGAAGCGCTAATCAGGTGCCGTCTCAGCGAAGCGCTGGAGAAACGCAGCTTAAATCGAGAGCAGCTCGAAGTCGTGGCGCGCTTCGAAGAGGGGCCGCAACTCGACCGCTTATCCGACCAGACCCGCGTTCGTGTGCTGGTCCGCTTGGCCTGGGGTTATTCCTTCACCAACGACATTCCAAGAGCGATCGCTCTCTTTAACCAGGCCATGAGAATCGCCCGCCGCCTTGAAGATCACGCGGGAATGGGCGCCTGCTACGTTGGATTGGGCCGCGCCTACAGGGTCGTCTCGGAACTGCGCATCGCCCGCGATCACTATTCATCGGCTCTGGAGCATTATAGGATTGTCGGCAACTGGCGGGAACTCGCCGAGTCCTACGTGAACATAGCATACGTGAACGCGAGAGAAGGCGAGTATCAAAGCGCGCTCAACTCGATAAACCAGGCGCTCACTATTATCGGCAACCGCGAAGAGCACGAGTTGCTCGGACGCGCTTACATGTACACGGGGATCACCTACGACCATCTCGAGGCGACCGCGAAGGCGATCGAATCATTCGAGAAGAGCCTTTATCACTTCCGGAATGCAGGCAACGATCTATACCTCGCCATAGTGCAGAACAACTTCGCGGAAGCCCTGATGTGGAGGGGCGATTGGGCTCGCGCGGAACAGATGTTAAAGGCCGCAATCGTCGTTCTCGAAAAATCGTCAGGCGTCGCGGTAATAGGCGCGGCTTATGACACTCTCGCGCAGCTTTATCTGCGGAAGGGCGAGCTCGATGAAGCCGAGCGAATGACCGGCCGATCGGTTGAAGTTCTCTCGTCAATAAAGAGCAGTAAGTGGACCGAGTCGATCGTGCATACGACGATCGGGCGAATCCAGCTTTTGCGCGGCCAGCCCGAAACCGCTTTTAATTCATTTCAACTGGCGATCGAGATGGGGGAGAAGATCGGAGACCAGCAGCATCTGGTTCCCTTCGCACGGCTCTGGCTCGCCCAGTCATTGATCGCCTTAGGCAAGAACGAAGAGGCGCGCGCCGCCGTCGAAAGCGTACGGTCGTACCTGTTGAAGTTTCCCAATCTCAAGATATGGGGTTTCCTGATGCGGACCATCGCCGGCATCGAAGCCGCATCCGGAAACATCGCGCCCGCTATTCAGTCGCTCGGGCAAAGCTCCTCGATTTATGAGGTCAGGGGGTATGCATACGACAGGGCTGTAAATCGAGTCGCCCATGCCAGATTGCTGAATCGGCAAGGAAGAGCCGCGCAAGCCATTCGCGAAGTGGAAACCGCTCTCACCGAATTCACCGAGATCGGGGCTGCTCTCGATGAGCGTGACGCTCTCGTGTTGTTGGAGGAATTGCGGAACGAAGGCGGCGGCGGGCGGATTCAAGGCGCCTTGGCGGAACTCGCGGCCCCCGTGCTCGAGCCGGCCGTCGACGCGTTTATCGCGCGGCGGATGGCGCAGGCCGCGGTCTCACGCGAGCTTGTCCTTCATGAACTCGCCGCGATTACTCGCGATCTTGTGTCGGCCCGCGGCGTCGTAGTCGCCGAAGCGGCGGGGGAACGGCTGCGGCTCGTAGTCTCACTGGGCCTGTCGAGCGGCGAAGAGGCCGGCGAGTTGGGACTGCTGAATGACGCCCCCGCCAATGAACTCCATAAGGAGATGGTCTATCCGTTCTCGGATAATCAGCAGACCCATTTTTTGCTGCATGTCATCGAACCGGCCGGCTCGTGGCGCGACGATATTGACTCTTCGATTCGCGCCTTGATCAATCTGGCGGAACAGGGGCTCGAGCTCCAGTTGCTTCGAAGTAAGACGCGCAAGACGCAGGTCTTCAATCCGGCCCGGCTGCTCGCCGAGGTAGAGCTTCCCGGCTTCATCTGCGCAAGCCGGGCGATGAGCCGCGTGCTCGAACAGATTCATAAGATCAGCTCGTCCGACGTCACCGTGCTGATAACCGGTGAGTCCGGAACCGGCAAGGAGTTGATCGCTCGCGCCATACACGCAAGCAGTTCCCGGCGGTTCAATACCTTCCTCCCGTTCAACTGCTCGTCTTCGCCGCGGGATATGATCGAAAGCCAGTTATTTGGTTATCGGCGGGGAGCGTTCACCGGAGCCGTGTTCAACAACGAGGGCATAATCAGGACCGCCGAACGCGGAACCCTGTTCCTGGACGAGATGGGAGACCTGCCGCTGGATCTTCAGCCAAAGCTGCTTCGGTTTCTCCAGGAAGGTGAGATTCTCCCGATAGGCGAGAATCAGCCGCTCCATGTAGACGTGCGAGTGATCGCCGCGACAAACGCGGATCTCGAACGGGCGGTGGCCGAAGGAAAATTCCGCGAGGATCTCTTTCATCGCCTCAACGTGATTCGGATTCAGGTTCCGCCGCTTCGCGAGAGACGCGAGGAAATACCGCCTCTGATCAATCACTATCTGCACCTCTATCAGCGGGAAATGGCCAAGACCAATATCAGGGTCGCCGAAGAGGCGGTGGATCTGATGGTGGTCTATGATTGGCCCGGCAACGTCCGCCAGCTTTGCAACGAGCTGAGACGAATGGTGGCTTACAGCGACTCCGACACCATCGTGGGCGTCGAAAGCCTGTCGCCCGAAATCGTCCGCATAAGCCGGGAGCTGCGGTCGGCTACGGAGCCGCCTCGAAGAACCGTCGAAATTTCCGGGGACTCCTACGCCGACGTTAGACTTTCCGACGCCGTCAATGAACTTGAACGGCGGATGATTCAGGATGCGCTGCGGCGCTCATCGGGAAACGTAGCCCAGGCGGCGAAAGAACTGGGATTGTCGCGCAAAGGGCTCTACTTGAAAATGGATCGGCTCAAGTTCCGGATCTGATTCAGCGCTTGCCGGCGTACAAGAGAAAATAAACCGTCACGCTTCCCGCAGCGACGATCGACCAAAAAAGAACATGGTGAAACGCCACCGCCGCCCGTGATGGCTTCATCGAACGTTTCTCCATCTGACGGTGTTTGGCTCTAAGCGCCGCGTTTGCGATGAAGACCGCGTAAGAAATCGCCGCGAAAGCCATGAATCGAAGCGGCCACAGAAAAAAAACCCACTGCATCTCGATGAGGAACAGAAAGGGCAGCCCGAGGCCGAGAAACGTCGCCGCGTTTATGCACAGTCCGGCGAAGTCCTCGGCTGATGAAGGAACTTCGAGATTGCCCGCTCCGGAGGCGGCTTTGTGATCGAACACGAATGAGGAGCCGGCCGGGATTGAGCCGGGGGTTCGCTCGGCGTCGTACGCGCTTCGAGTCCGTGGGTCGCTCAACACCTCTCGCGCTTCATTGAGCGACTTCATTTCGTCTTCGCTGCCGCCGGCGTCGGGATGTTCGGCGCGCGCGCGGTTGCGATATTGCTTATCAATCTCATCCTGAGCAGCCGTGCTCGCTACTCCGAGAGCCTTGTAATAATCTTTGCTGGCGTCGAATTTCGGCATGAGCAGACGGTCTTAACCTGGATCGCTCCAGCGTAGAGAAACCCGCCGGGGCTGGCAAGGGTTAAAGGGACGTGGTCCTGTTTTAGCCTATGCTGGAACACCCCGCACCCCCACCGCGGTCTGGAGTTCCAAAGTCTGGGTTACGTTCTGGGCAGGAAGAAATTGGGCCTTGTCCTGAATTTTGACACCGCGAGAAATTGGTCTAGTTCGCCAAACATCAAAAAGTCACAGGCCGGGAAGAGGGATTTATCCCCGCTCCCCCCTTGCGGTCAGGTCGAGTGAATCGGAACTGAGGGGAGCGGGGATAAATCCCTCTTCCCGGCCTGTGATTTTTTGATGTTTGGGGAAACTACTTATCGCGGAGCCTTCCAAAAGTGCAACATCAGCAGTTGATCCCGCCTCCATTTCGAAATCGCGATTATCACCCATTTGCCATCTCGCGATCTCGTCATGTTATATTGGCGGCCATGGCTGCAATACCAAAAGACGCAGGCGCGGTGATCCTCTTGAGAGACGCCCCCGACCCGAAAGTGTTTTGGGTCAAGCGGAGCGCGAAGCTTCAGTTCATGGGCGGCTACCATGCTTTTCCGGGTGGTCAACTGGACAAGTCAGACGCCGCGATCCCAGTGGCCGGCTGCGAAGGCGAGGAAGCAGCCATGCGAGCCTGCGCGGCTCGCGAGTTGTTTGAAGAGACTGGAGTGCTGCTAGCTCGCGGAACGGAGACGCTTTCTCCCGAACGCCTGGTCGAACTCCGCGCCGCTATCGATGCTTCGATGGCGTTCAAAGATGTGCTCGATGAAAACGGTGTTGCGATAGACGCGGCTTCCCTGGCTGCCTCGGGCCGTTGGGTGACGCCGCCGTTCGCTCCACGCAGATTCGACACTTGGTTTTTTCTTGCATGGCTCCCCGAAGGACAGGAAGCAAGAGTGATCAAGGGTGAGTTGGCGGAAGGCGAGTGGATACGGCCCGCCGAGGCGTTTGCTCGATGGAAGCGAGGCGAGATCATAATGGCTCCGCCTACGCTTCACATCATAAAGACTCTCGCTGAACATTCGCATCGATCAGACGGACTGGCGGCCGCGCTATCCGCCGTGCCCGAAGCCGGCCGCGGACTCGTGCGGCGAATAGAATTGCGGCCCGGAATACTCACGTTTCCGTTGAAGACGCCAACGTTGCCGCCCGCCACTCACACAAACTGCTACATAATTGGCGGCAAGGAACTCATAGTCATCGACCCGGCTTCTCCCTACGAAGAAGAACAGCAGCGACTCGACGATTTCATTGACGAGTTGAAGGACGAAGGCCGCCGCGTTCGCGAGATATTCCTGACTCATCATCATTATGACCATGTCGCGGGCTCCAATCGTCTTCGCGAGCGGCTGGGGGTCAAAGTGTCAGCTCACAAGCTTACCGCGGACAGACTGGCGGGCTCGGTCAAGATCGACCGGGTTGTCGAAGACAATGAGTTGATCGAAATCAACGGAGACCCCGGCTGGCGGCTGCGAGTTCTTCACACCCCCGGACACACGCGAGGCCACGTCTGTTTCTATGAAGAGATCACTGGCGCGATACTCACGGGCGATCTGGTGGTGGGAATCGGCACTGTTGTCATTGATCCACCCGAGGGAGACATGCTTCAGTACCTTAATTCGCTGCGCCGTCTCCTCGATCTTCCGAAGCTGTCATCCTTGTTCCCGGCGCACGGCCCCGTGATCGGTTTCGCTGAGCCCAAGATCGCTGAGTACATAGAACACCGAACAATGCGCGAGACCAGGATACTGGACGCGGTGCGCTCGGGCTGCGTGACTCCGGGTGAAATAGTGGCGGCCGCTTACACGGACATCGCTCCGGCTATGTACGGTTTAGCCGAGCGATCCACGATCGCTCACCTCGACAAGTTGGCCGCCGAAGGGCGAGT